>NZ_CP042913.1:9210-309210 GCF_008065115.1 Bythopirellula goksoeyrii
TATGTCTCGGCCTACCAGGCGCTATTGGCGGAGGACGTGCGATGACCGAAACCAAGAGTACCGTGCTGGTAAAACATCACCTCAAACAATTGAAGTTACCGAACATGCACAGTGAGTGTGAGAAGATAGCGGCCCGCAGTGCGCAGGAGAACCTCGATTATTTGGCATTCCTACTCTCCTTGTGTGAGCTGGAACTGGTCGACCGGGAGCGGCGGGCTGCGGAGCGGAGACTCAAAGCCGCAAGCTTTCCGGCCCACAAGACGCTCGATGAGTTTGACTTTGGAGCGCAGCCCTCCGTCAACAAGCCGCTGGTACTGGAGCTCGTGAAAGGGGAATACCTTCAAAAGCGGGAGAATCTCATCCTGGTCGGTGCCAGTGGTACCGGGAAGACTCATTTGGCCACGGCACTCGGCATGGCCGCCTGCCTGGCGGGACAGAAGGTCCGTTTCTTTCGCGTTACCGAATTGATCACCACGCTGATCGAGGCTCGGGATGAAAAGTCGCTGCTTCGCTTGCGTTCACAACTGGCCAAGCAGCACTTGTTGATCCTTGATGAGCTGGGCTACGTGCCAGCCAGCAAGGTGGGGGCCGAACTGTTGTTCGACATTATCGCCACCGCCTACGAGCGGCAGAGCCTGATCGTGACCACCAACTTGCCATTCGAAAGCTGGACCGAAGTCCTTGGCAGTGAGCGGCTCACGGGCGCTGCGCTCGATCGGCTGACCCACCGCTGCCAGATCATCGAAACCACTGGCGAAAGTTATCGTCTCAAGGATGCCCAGCAGCGGCGCCGAAAGAAGTCTCAGGAGTAAACTACTTGGCCCAAGCGGGAGGGCCAGTTACAATCCCCGCTACCAACCTAGCGCTAAACTTTTCGACCGCCAGGCGCTCTGATTTTCGACTGCCATTTACACGGGAGCGATCTCACTTCCGACTCTGTTTGTGGTAGCACGGGGAGTGACGCTGACGGTGATCTTTATGGCGGGTGATGAGAAGTGAATGGCAGCGGTTGCTGTCCCCGCCTTATTCTTGGTGTTGAGTTATCCCTCCCATACGCCAAAAAAGTCGCTGCGGCAACGCCGCATCCACTTCAGGTACGGTCTTATTCAGAGTGAGCGATCAGATGCCCTACGCCAAGCATGTTTGAATTACCACCGGCTTTTAACGTGGATAGAATAGAGAGCACAAGACGGCAACCTCTGGTAGGTCTCAGAAAGAGGGTAGCTAGTCGGGGTGCCTCAGGAGGGTCGACAAGTTAGAAATGCCTATTCCACAGAAGCGGCGGCTACTCCATGTCCAGTTCTTATGGTCCGAAGTTTGTTCAAGCATCAAGTTCAGCGAGGTGGAGAAAGTGAGCTAGGAAGCAGGCTCGTTTCCGAGTTTTCCCTCCACAAGTTCTTGCTAGGTCGGCAAGGCAAAAAGTACCTGAGTAATCCTTCCGGCTCACGCTGAGGCGTGACACGGATGATGACACGGATGAGAATTTTTTCCACTGAAAAACGTGGTTAAAACAGAAGCGATGGAAAAGAAGAGACTTCTCGTAAGCTGTTTACTGGTAAGGACTTTAGGTCTCACCTGGACAGAAAATCAAGCATACCCCCAGTCAAACGCGCTACCAGACTGCGCCACGGCCCGAACATTGCTCAATTCTAATTGCTTTGTATGGGACTAGTATAGTCCAAATAGTTTTTGGGTAAAGGAATCTAGAATGGATCATCCCTCCACGAAATCTGGAGCTATTTGCAAGCAACCTTTTGCTTTTTCCTGTGTGCATTGGCTTAATTCCGAGAGGCAAGCAGACGGCGTAGAACTACATCGGCCGTCACTCCGGCAAGAATAACTCCCCCGATAATCGCGAATTCGATATTTTGGTATTCGGGAAAAACCAAGTTAATGGCGTTGCTCAAGACGACCATCACCGCAGCACCTAAGACAACCCCCAGTATGTTTCCTTCGCCTCCGCGTAGGGAACATCCACCCAAAACGGCTGCAGCAATCGCATAGAGTTCGTAAAAGTTTCCGAAATCGCTTGGCTGTGCGGCATTAATATCTAACACGAACAAGACTCCACCCAATCCGGCAAGAATTGAGCAGATCAGGTAGGCTAAGGACGTGACTCGATCTACATTGACTCCGCTGTATTTGGCAGCCTCCGGATTGCCACCGACGGCAAATAAATAGCGGCCAAACACCGTACGGTTAAGCACAACTGACGCAATCACTGCTATGGCGATCAGAATCAAAGTTGTTGCCGGTAAGCGAAATTCGTAAGCCTGTCCCTCAAAGAACGTCAGATGACCGGTGGCTAATACGCGCAGGCCCTTGTACGCTACACCGAATCCTTGTGATTGATCGCCCGTTATCCCACGAGCAATTCCGCGGTAAAGAAGCAACCCACACAAGGTGACAACAAACGGTTGCAATCGCATCTTGGTAATCATGAATCCATGAAACACACCAATTGCGGACGCAATCCCCAGAACTGCAAGCGATGCCATCGGCACTGACCAATGACACTCGGTAAGCAAGTAGGGTAGCAAGACTCCTGTCAGACATACGACCGATCCGATCGAGAGATCGATACCTCCGGTGATAATCACGAACGCTGCGCCGATACTGAGAATTCCAAAAAGTGCAGTACGATGAACAATATTCTCCAAATTACCCACAAGCAAAAATCGGTTGCTCGACACTGCCGTAAAGAGACAGATCGCAAACAACAAGGACGATATTCCCAGTAATTTGGAGCCTTCCAGACTGGCTAATGGATTGAATCGTCTAAAGTTCATACAAGATTGCTCCAGGTTGTATTCAAGCCGACTCTGCAGCAAGCTGTTTTGTTGAACTTCCCACTGCCAATCGCATGATAGCTTCTTCGTTAAAGTCCTCGCGCTTTAATTCCCCAGCAATCTGTCCTTGGTGCATCACAAGCACGCGATCGGAAAGGCCCACGATTTCTTCCATGTCGCTTGAGGCAAAGAGAATCGCTACCCCTTTTCCTGCCAAGTCGTGCATCAAGCCATAGATTTCTGACTTGCTGCCAACGTCGATTCCGCGCGTCGGTTCATCCAAAAGAAGCAACCGAGGTTCTCTCGCCAGCCATTTGCCAAGCACTACCTTTTGTTGATTTCCTCCCGACATGTGACCGACCTGCGACTCAAGGCCCGCCGTCTTGATTCCATAGTCACTGATCACCTTCTTGCATAGTTCAGTCTCGGCTTGCCGTCGGATGAATCCACATCGACTTAGCGCCTGACTGAGTGAAGCTAGCGAAAGATTCCAACGGACTCCTTTTTGTAGATGCAACCCGCTTAGCCGCCGATCCTCTGGGGCAAGTACCACTCCAGAGCTGATAGCATCGGAAGCGTTCTTCGGTGAATACGACTCGCCTTCGAGGAAAATCTCGCCGTCAACTTGGGGTGTAATACCAAAAAGGGTGGTCAAGAGTTCCGTTCGACCAGCCCCGACCAACCCAGCAAGTCCCACAATCTCGCCTGCTCGAACCGCAAAGTCCAGAGCCACATTAGGATAGCGAGCTGTTCGCAATGACTTAACATCAATCGCCTTGGCTCCAGCAGTGTGTGGCTTTCGTTGATAGAATTGCGAAATATCGCGGCCAACCATCATTTGGACGATACGCTCCCGGTCAATCTCCGAGTGTGAAAGCTCGCCAACGCATTTTCCGTCACGCAGAACAACCACTCGGTCGGCCAAATCAGTCACTTCATTGAGTCTATGCGAGATATAACAAATGCCAACACCCTTCGAGCGGAGTTGACGCAAGACCACGAACAATTGCTCTGCTTCCTGCTGTGACAATGAAGATGTCGGCTCATCCAGAATTAGAATCTTAGCGTCAACACTGAGTGCCTTAGCAATTTCGACGAGCTGTTGCATCCCAATGCTAAGCGAATCCAGACGTGTCGAAGGAGGGAGGTGAAGTCCAAGCCGCGCAAGGTGCAATTGAGCCCGACCAGTTACAGATTTACGGTCTACAAAACCAAACTTGCTAGGTTCCCGACCAAGACAAATATTCGCTCCAACATCCAAGTTAGGAGCCAGATTCAATTCTTGATGAATTAAAGCAATGCCGCAGTCAAGAGCTTGGGTGACATCGGCTAACCGGGTCGGTTTTCCTTCGATAAGAATTGTTCCAGATGAGGGCTGGACCACTCCTGCCAGGATTTTCATTAAGGTGCTCTTACCAGCGCCATTCTCCCCTACTACTGCCAGGATTTCGCCTGATTGGAGAGATAACGACACATTATCCAGTGCCTGGACGCCCCCATAGACCTTACTTACATCTTGGGCTTCTAGAATCGAACTAGGTGGCGATTTTTCCATGAAATACGTGGTTCGTCTAACCTATTTGTCCTCTAAAAGCTGCTTCATATTTTTCCAAAATGTTTCGAGATTCTCCTTTTTGATAGTACGAGGCGGAACGTCGACAAAGCGGTCTGCAGGGAGATTTGATTCCTCTCCGCTATTCAAGCCAACCAATAAGCGTATCGATTCATAGCCGTACTTATACGGGTCTTGAACCACGGTCCCTATGGCGTTGCCGTCCTGAATAGCTTGAAGAGTGGACTCGTCCTCGTCAAAACCAATTACCTGAACTTTCCCGAGCATATCCGTTCGTTCCAATGCCTCAAGAATTGCTGGAGGATTGTAAACGAATAACCCAACCATCGCCGAGATGTTTGGATACCGAGTTATAGCATCCTCGACATTGGCTTTTGCCTTTGCCCGATCGAAGCGGTCGGTGAGCGTTCCCAGAATGTTGTACTTCCCGTCTTCGCTAAGAACACTCGCTCCAGGAGGATCGCGGCGAGTAGAATCTGGTTCTCGACCCACGATAGCGTCAATACACCCTTGGCGTCGAAGTTGCGCATTGTCTTGATCGAGTCGGCCAATGAAAAGCATCACCTCGCCCCCCTCAGGAAGCGCCTCTCGAACGAGTCTTCCACACATCAATCCGGCCGCGTAATTGTCCATCCCTATGTATGCCAGTCGATTGCTCTCGGGCGCATCAGAGTCTTGCGTTATCAGAATAGTTGCTTCGGCCGCCTTGTTTAGTATGTCAGTCTGATTCGCAGAATTAATCGGGCTGACCGCAATTCCATCGATGCCTCTGGTAATCAAATCTTCGAGCTTTCGGGTCTGGTCTGTTAGCCCATCTGGCATGACAACCGTAACCGCTACACCGGCCTCTTTGGCAGCTGCCTTACTTCCCGCGGCTGCAATATTCCAGAAGCTCGCTACTCCATTGGTAACAAATGCAAATTGTGGACGTTCATCTGCCGAATCGCTACAACCTAGCAGTGCCATCAAAGAAAAGACGAGCAGGTGCGTAATGCTCCTGGAAAGTCGGTGCAGAATAGATATCATGAATAGAATCCTGGATCTTTCAGATAAGATAACGTGGCTAATCCACTATCATAAATTGGCTAACCACTCAGATGCAAGCTGATATCTCAAACGGAAAGTCGTGGATAACACTCTTATTTGGCCGTGTAGTTCCCACTTAAGTTGCTTGCCGACTGTTCCATCGTGCCGTGCAGTAGTTTTGACTCAAGAAAGCCATCGAGAAAGGTGAAGTTTTGAATCATTTCGGAGAGGAATTGGCTGTCGCAGTTCGGCGCTGCAGAAACCCTGTCGTCGTGGGGCTTGATCCACGTTGGGAAAGTTTACCGGCAAGTTTCAGACAAAATCGAGCTTCGGATACCGAATCGCAAGCAATTGCGTACGAAGAGTTCTGTCGTGAGGTGGTTGACGTAGTAGCACCATTGGTTCCTGCGGTGAAACCTCAAGCGGCCTTCTTCGAAGAATGTGGACCGGCAGGCATGTTGGCCCTGGCCAACGTCATGGCCTATGCGCGGGACAAGGGGCTCTTAGTAATTCTTGATGGCAAACGAAACGACATTGGCTCCACTGCCGAGGCCTATGCCCGCGGATACCTTGGTCGAAGTAGCGTCTGGGGAGCCGATGCACTTACCATCAGCCCCTACCTCGGTGCCGATAGTTTGCAGCCTTTCGTAGATGTGGCCGTAGAACGCGGTGCCGGACTCTTCGTCTTGGTAAAGACCTCCAACCCGGGTGGAGGCATGCTGCAGGATCAATTGATCGATGGCCAGCCCTTGTATCGAACCGTTGCCCAATACGTTGCCGATCAATCCGCTGGTGCAACAGGGCAGGGTGGGTACGGAAGCGTGGGCGCCGTGGTAGGTGCAACCTACCCAGATCAGCTTGCCGAACTTCGCGCGGCAATGCCCAACACCTGGTTCTTAGTCCCCGGCTATGGAAGCCAGGGAGGAACCGCAAAAGATACGGCCGCCGCATTCGACGCACAAGGCTTAGGTGCCATGATCAACAATTCGCGAGGAATCATCTTCGCTCATCAGCGCCCTGAATACAAAGACAGCTTTGGAGATTCTCGCTGGCAAGGGGCTGTGGAAGCTGCGACCGAGGATATGATCGCGCAACTGCAAGCCGAGACAGCAGTGGGGAAACTTGGGTCAAGCGATTCACCTTGATTGATTAGAGCTCATTGGAGAAATTCCCCAAAACCCTCCCTCGGGAGGGTCGCGAGCTATCGAGCGGGGAGGGGGAAGCGGCAACTTGCGCCAGTCATACCAGCCCCGTTACCCAAACAATTGCTCTAGTAGCCCATCATCAAGCCCTCCCACAGTACCACCACTCTCCGAGTAATAATTTCCTTTCGTGAGCAACCGGGAAACCGCACCATACAGTGCTTGCCAATCAGACAAGTTACCGACGCTCGGATTACACTGCCATGCGAGAAAGTCGTTGCCGTCGCCGTCACTACCAACTCATAACACCATGTGCATGTTTCGAATTCCCTCCTCCGTTCCACCTACCCCTTTCGCACCTCCCCAGATTATAATGGCAGAACCATAAAAACAGGAATAACTCGTTAAGCACACGCGATTACTATCTTTCTAACCTCGAAGGAAGCCAAGTTTGCCCAACTCTTCTCGCGAATCCGAACGCCTAACCCGTAAGAAGCGGATTGACCCCAAGCTTAAGACGTTGGGCTGGGAGATTGTGCCATTCCAAGAAGGGAAGGACCTCGCCGAGTACTCGCATCACGCCATCGAAGAGTTTCCTACCGACAAAGGACCGGTCGACTATGCCCTGGTAGTTAATGGCCAATTGCTAGGCGTGATCGAAGCAAAGAAGGTTGCCCTCGGCCCTCAAGGCGTCCTGCAACAGGCGGAACGCTATGCCAAGGGCATTTCTGCGAGCCCCTTCAACTATCGTGGCTTCCGCGTCCCGTTCCTCTTCTCATCCAATGGCGAGGTGATCTACTTCCACGACGTGCGGCACGAGTTGGAACTCTCCCGCAAGATCGTCGACTTCTACACCCCAGCCGCTCTCACCGAACTACTTGCCACGGATCTCGACGAAGCTCACGAGCGATTGCGCGGGCTTCCTCAGAATCAATCGATCCGGGCCTGTCTGCTCCGGGCCAATGATGCGATCGAGCAGGCACTCGCCAATCGAACCCGGCAAATGCTCGTCGCCATGGCGACCGGAACCGGCAAGACCTATATGAGCGTGAATCAAATCTATCGGCTCATGAAATCAGGCACAGCCAAACGTATTCTGTTTCTGGTAGATCGCCGTGCACTAGCAGCACAAACCGTGCGGGCCTTTGCCTCGTTTGAGGCTGAACCGGGCCTCAAGTTCGACCAAATCTACGAGGTCTACAGCCAGAGCTTTCAAATGGGTGATTTCGACGAAGAAGAGAAATTCGATCCCAAAGTCTTGCCGAAAGACTACCTCGTGAATCCCACCCCCGGCCATGCCTTCGTTTATGTCTGCACCATCCAGCGGATGACCATCAACTTGTTCGGCAGGCAGGCGGTCTTTCAAACCACGTCGGACGAAGAAATCGACGAAGATGCCGAACAACTCAAGATACCGATTCACGCCTTCGACTTGATCATCGCCGACGAGTGTCATCGAGGTTACACCACGGGCGAGGTCTCGGTCTGGCGAGACACCCTCAATCATTTCGACGCCACCCGCATCGGCCTCACTGCCACCCCTGCCGCCCATACCAAGGCGTACTTCAAGAACATTGTCTTTCGCTACCCCTATGAAGACGCCGTTCGGGATGGATATTTGGTCGACTACAACGCTGTGAAGGTCCGCTCCGATGTGCGAATGAATGGCATCTTCCTCAACGAAGGTGAAGAAGTCGATATCGTCGACCCCGACAGCGGAGCAGAGACCCGAGACAGCCTCGAAGATGAACGGCAATTCGAGAGCACCGAGGTCGAGCGCAAAGTCACCTCACCCGACTCCAATCGCAAGATTGCCGAAGAACTAAAAAAGTACGCCGACGAACACGAGCAAGCGACCGGCCGCTTTCCCAAAACACTCATCTTCGCTGCCAACGACATTCCGCACATGTCCCACGCCGATCAGCTTGTAGAAATTTGCCGCGAGGTCTTTGGGCGAGGCGATGCATTCGTCCGCAAAATCACCGGTCGCGTCGATCGACCCTTGCAACAGATTCGCGAGTTCCGCAATCGCCAGAAACCCGGCATCGTTGTGACAGTCGATCTGCTCACCACCGGCGTCGATATTCCCGATCTGGAGTTCATCGTCTTCCTGCGACCGGTGAAGTCCCGCATTCTCTTCGAGCAGATGATGGGCCGTGGCACGCGTAAAGGGGAACATCATCCCGACAAGTCACACTTCTTGGTCTTCGACTGCTTTGATGGCACCTTGCTCGAATACTTCCGCAATGCCACCGGCATTACCGCTGAACCACCCGACATGCCCGCCCGCACCATCCGGCAGATCATCGACGACATCTGGAGCAATCGCGACCGCGAGTACAACATCCGCTGTCTCGTGAAGCGACTCCAGCGGATTGAGAAAAACATGGACGCCTCCGCCAGGGAGCAGTTCGCGGCCTTCGGCATCGCCGATGGGGACGTCGGCAAATACGCCTGCGCCTTGCCGCGCAAACTCAAGGAGGACTTTGTCGAGACGATGAAGCTCTTGCGTAAGTCGGATTTTCAAGACCTCTTGGAAAACTATCCCCGCCAAAAGAAGCTATTCATCCGGGCACCGGAGCACGAGGACATCGTCACGAGCGAATACCTCATCCGCGACGGCAAGGGGAATGAATACAAACCGGCAGACTATCTGGCGGCCTTTCAGAAATTCGTAGACGAAAACACCGAGAAAGTCGCAGCGATTGGCATTCTGTTGGACCGCCCCCGCGACTGGAACACCGCTGCACTGACCGAACTCAAAGATAAGCTGTCAACCGCACCGGAGCGATTCACTCTGGAGAACCTACAACGGGCCCACGAGATGCACTATCATAAGGCCCTGGTAGAAATCATATCGATGGTCAAGCACGCAGCGGATGAGGCCCAACCACTACTGACGGCGGAAGAACGGATCGACCGAGCGTTTGCGAAGCTGACAGCGAAGAAGACGTTTACTGATCAACAACAGCAGTGGCTCGACCGCATCCATGATCACTTGGTGACAAGCTTGACGATTGATCAGGAAGATTTTTTGCTGATGCCGGTCTTTGAACAGTCAGGCGGTTGGGTACAGGCGAATCGGGTGTTTGAAGGGAAGCTTGACGATTTACTTTTGGAACTGAACGAAGCGATTGCAGCTTGACGAAGCCCTCCCCGGCCCTGAGAGGCCGACCCTCCCAGAGGGAGGGTGTAGATATCGGTCTTCCTCCCTGATTTTACACACCCTCCCCCCGGGAGGGTCGGACGCCGTAGCGGCCGGGGAGGGATCTGGGCAGCGCTCCAGCAAGGTTTGGTTCGCCGAACAGCAATGATAAACTTGTATCTATTCACTTCTACACTCATACAATCGCTTTGACTACCAATGAATCCAAAACCCCACTCATCTGAGAAAACAACACGCGCCCATGCACTGCGACAGCAGCAAACCAAATCCGAATCGCTTCTTTGGTCACTATTGCGGGGTGGGCAGTTGTGTAACTTGAAGTTCCGTCGCCAACATCCCATCGGTCCCTACTATGCAGATTTTGCCTGCGTCGCTGAGCAACTGGTGATAGAAGTTGACGGCGGATACCACGACGCTGTAGGTGAAAACGACTTGCATCGAGAAACCTATTTGCGCGAGTGCGGATGGCAAATCCTACGATTTACCGATAAGGACGTCGAACACGATGTGCAGGCGGTCGGTCAGGCCATCGCATCGCACTTAGGTAAGCAGTATGATTTCAAACACCGAGATCGTCGTGGTGCAGGGATAGTGCATGAAAGTGCACCGGAGGGGCCGATGAATTTGTTTAGATAGCAGGCTTGTACCCTCCCCGGCCCTGAGAGGCCGACCCTCCCAGAGGGAGGGTGTTTTATAATTACCCTCCCTCTGGGAGGGTCGGACGCGGTAGCGGCCGGGGAGGGCAAACACCCAATCACTAAGTAAAGGAAATCCAACTTGTCTGACGTTGTCCAAAAACTCTGGGGCTTCTGCCATACTCTCCGCCACGATGGCATCGACTATGGCGACTATATCGAGCAGATTACCTATTTGCTCTTTCTGAAAATGTCCGACGAACGGGGCATCGGTCTCATCAAAGTGAAAATGCGGTCTGTCGACGACCCGAAGAAGAGCGTCAAGCTCGACTGCGCTTGGCCTGCTCTCACGTCCAAAGCGGGCACCGACCTCACCGACTATTATGCCAATGTCCTGCGGGCACTTGGTTAGCAGGAAGGGCTCCTGGGCGACATCTTCTCCGGGGCTCAGTCGCGGTTCAACAAGCCGGCGAATCTCAAAAAGCTGCTCACCACTATCGACGAAACCGAATGGACCACGCTCGAAGTCAACGTGAAAGCTGATGCCTTTGAGGGGCTTCTCGAAAAAGCCGCCGCTGAAGGTAAGAAAGGGGCGGGGCAATACTTCACGCCACGGCTCTTAATCAAATCCATCGTTCGCTGCATGAAACCCGACCCACGCACCAGCGCCGATTACAAAATCTGCGACCCCGCCTGTGGCACGGGGGAGTTTATCGTGTCAGCATACGAGTGGCTCCTCGGCGAGACCAAGAATGGGGCCGATCTCGACCGGCCCACCGTGAAGCGAGTCAAGAACAACACCTATTTTGGCCAAGACCTGGTTGCCCGCCCGCGAAGGCTGGCCCTGATGAATCTTTACCTGCACAACCTGGAGCCGCACATCTCGCTGGGCGACTCGATCTACGACCCGCCACCGGGGACGCGGTTTGATTGCATCCTCACCAATCCCCCCTTCGGCACGCGCGGAGCGAATCAGGCCCCCACGCGAGACGACTTCACCATCACCACCAGCAACAAGCAGCTCAACTTCCTGCAGCATGTGCTCACCACACTCAAGCCGGGGGGTCGAGCGGCGGTTGTGGTGCCGGACAACTGCCTATTTGCCGATCAGGCGGGCGAAGTTTTCAAGCTCATCACCGAAGACTGCGACCTGCACACCGTGCTGCGGCTCACCAACGGCACGTTCACGCCATACAGCCCCGGCACCAAGACGAACGTCGTCTTCTTCACCAAGGGCTACCCGACCGAAACCGTCTGGATTTACGACAACCGCACCAACATCCCAGGCATCACGAAGAAGGACCGCCCGCTCACCAAAGAACACTTCACCGCTTTCGAGAAGTGCTACGGCAAGGACCCCAACGGCGGAGCAAAGCGCAAGGCAAGCGACTCGAAGGACGACCGCTGGCGGAAGTTCAGCATCGCCGAAGTAAAGGAACGCGACTTCAAGCTCGACAGCCTCAAGTGGCTGCGGGACGAATCCCTCGACGACAGCGACGACCTGCCGCCGCCCGAGCAGCTCGCAACCGATGCGATATCGGAACTCGAAAACGCAATTCTGGAGCTGAACGGCGTCGTGGCATTGCTGGAGAATGGTGGTTGAGCTTCATGAGCATTGCAACAGATAAGACAGTGGCCTCGTCAGAAAACAGCGACGGTTCCTTGCCCGAAGGATGGGCAGCCTGCCAAATAGAAGCTGCTGGTAAATGGGCAACTGGCGGCACTCCCTCCCGTAAGAACCCGGAGTATTTCGGAGGTAAAATCCCTTGGGTAAAGAGTGGCGATCTGAATGATGGGAGAATCACCGCAACCGAAGAATACATTTCACAAGAAGGACTTGCGAACTCTGCCGCAAAAATACTTCCAAGTGGCACGCTCTCGATTGCCTTGTATGGGGCGACTATTGGCAAGCTCGGTTTGCTTGAGATTGAAGCAGCAACAAATCAAGCCTGTGCGAATTGCATTGTTGACGAACTGCACTTTGACCGTTCTTATCTCTTCTACTATCTGCTTTCGCAGCGACAATCCCTAATCGAAGCCGGACAAGGTGGAACACAACCGAACTTGACCAACAAGATTGTGCGTGATTGGCCTCTTCACCTTCCACCCCTCGCCGAGCAAAAGCGAATCGTGGCGAAGGTCGAGGCCCTGTTGGAGCGGGTGAACAAGGCCCGCGAGCGGCTCAGCCGCGTGCCGGACATCCTCAAGAAGTTCCGCCAATCCGTCCTCGCCGCCGCCTGCTCCGGCCGCCTCACCGCCGACTGGCGGGAGGAGCATGGTAATGTAGAGCCTGCAGATGAGCTCATTTGCCGAACACGAGATGAGCGTCAAGCTAAATGGGAAGAGGCTGAAATGGCGAAGTATGCTGCCGGAGGGAGAACTGGAGGTTCAAATAACTGGAAGTCCAAGTACAAGCCAGCAGTTGAAATCGATACAGATTCACTATTCGAGCTTCCAGAGACGTGGATGTGGGTTTCATTCGACGAAGTGTCTGCTCAGTCGCTCTACGGCCCTCGCTTTGGTGCCGATGAGTATGTTTCTGAAGGTGTTCCGACAATCCGGACGTCTGATATGGATTATCGAGGCAATATAGACTTTGACAATCCGCCACGACTTGAAATAGAAGAACGAGCGAAGCCGCACTTTTGTTTGAAGCGGAATGACTTGCTTGTAACACGCACTGGTGCAACGATAGGAAAGTGTGCTCTATTCGACTCCGAATTAGGGGAAGCTATTGCAAGTGCCTACTTAATTCGATATCGCCTAACAACGTCTACGACGGACCCGAAGTATCTTCTAAACTTCCTAATGTCGCCGCAAGGACAAGAGCGACTGGTAGGCGGTACACAAGCCTCCGCTCAACCTAACATTAATACCAAAGCAATTGCCAGGATTCCCTTGCCGCTCGCACCCTTAGATGAACAACGAGAAATTGTGCGTCGGGTCGACTTCTTGTTGGATTATGCGATCGAGATTGAAGATCGAGTCTCAACTGGAACTAGACGAACCGAAAAGATTGGCCAGTCCGTTCTTGCCAAGGCATTCGCCGGAGAGCTTGTCGAAACCGAAGCCGACCTGGCCCGCCGCGAAGGCCGCGAATTCGAACCGGCTTCCGTTCTGCTGGAGCGCATCGCGGCAGAGCGAGCGGCGGAGAGTAATGGAAGCCCAAGCGGGCGGTCAAACGTAAGAAGAAACGTTAAGAATCTGTCCCAATACCGAAACGACTCTTTCCCTCCCCGGCCCTGAAAGTCCGACCCTCCCAGAGGGAGGATGTTTTAGAATACCCTCCCTCTGGGAGGGTCGCGAGCTATCGAGCGGGGAGGGGATACTGGAATCGGCTCTCCATCTTGGCAAGCACACTAAAACTCAAGAAGAAGTAGTTCACGCTTTCTGACTAGCGCCGAGCATCTAAGTAACTACTGCCAAAGTGGCACAAAAACAGTGTCTAACCTCCAGTCACCTATTCCTTATAATAGGGTTCGCAGCAAGAACTGTGAGTTCTTTGACAACTGAGAATAAGAGTCGAGGGCTGAGAGACGAGAGTCTAGAGCCAGAGACTCGGAAACCGAGAGCGCATCCACAGCGTTGCCGCTAGAGATCCGTCAGTAGGTTTTTGGCGGCCAAATGCTCGCTGGATTTCACTTTTTTGCCCCAAGGAGAAGAATTTTGTTTTCAAAATTATTTGAAAAACTCAATAAAACCAGGGGAAAATCAAGAAAATGGGTTTAGTTTTGTATTTTGTTTTTTAGTTGCCGATAAAAGCAACCCGGTAAGCATGCCGTCGCCGTGCGCAGGATTGCGATAAGTTCGTTCACTTTTCGCAAGTTGCGATCGTCCGGCGGACGCTTCACGGGATAAGTATCTATCTGCTTGCCGAAGTTCACGTGGCCTTTGACTACAACCAAATAATATTGAACAGGAGGAAACCGAGGCAACGGAGAAAAATCGAAAGGAGAGAAGTGCACTAATGTTTTCTAACTAAATTAGCTCCGATCGGTGAGGATGAGTGTTGCGATTTTACACTCTCCCTCCGTTCTCTCAGTTTCCTCCTGTTTCCTATCTTGATTGCGGCTGGGGTGCCTCGCTTTGATCATAAGATTAGTGCAGATGAGAGAAGATTACTAATTCATTAACCGCTGCTGAGTAATCTCAATGGCTTTCAACAAGCCCTGTGCCTTGTTGAGTGTTTCCTGGTACTCCGTTTCCGGCACACTGTCGGCGACGATGCCCGCACCTGCCTGGATGTAGGCTTTGTTATTGTGAATCACCACGGTGCGGAGCGCGATGCAGGTATCCATGTTGCCGGCGAAATCAATGTATCCCACTGCGCCGGCATAGGGACCGCGACGGGTGGGCTCGATCTCGTCGATGATTTCCATGGCTCGCACCTTGGGAGCCCCAGAGACCGTGCCCGCCGGCAAGCAGGCAGCCAGTGCATCAAAGGCATCGCATTCTTCTCGCAACTGACCCGTTACATTCGACGTGATGTGCATCACGTGGCTGTAGCGCTCGATCACCATGACGTCGGAGATCTCGACCGAACCAAACTTCGCCACACGTCCCACATCATTGCGGCCCAGATCGACGAGCATTACATGCTCGGCACACTCTTTGGGGTCTGCCAGCAATTCTTCACCTAGCCGCTGATCTTCAACGTCGTCCTGTCCTCGCTTTCTCGTGCCCGCCAAGGGTCGGACGGTCACCTTGTTATCGACCACACGAACCATGATTTCGGGAGAACTTCCTACGAGTGTTACTTCGGGAGTGCGCAGATAAAACATGAAGGGACTAGGATTCACAACACGCAACGTTCGGTAGAGTTCGAAAGGAGGCGATTGAAATTCGGCTTCCATTCGCTGGCTGATGACTACCTGGAAAATGTCTCCAGCGCGAATGTATTCGACGCATTTTCGCACGGCATCTTCATACTCACTTTGAGTGAAATTCGAGGAGCAATTGAGTGAACTTCCACCGTCGGAGTTTATGTCCGCAAGTTGCAGCGATTCCTGTTGGGATTCCAACCGCTCAACGATCTTGTCAACACGTTTTCCAGCCTTGTCGTAAGCTTGACGAAGCGCCTCGGGATCTTTATTCGATACCTCCGCCAAGGCGAGTACGATAACCGTTTTCTGCACATGATCGAACACAACCAAAGAATCAAAGAGAGCAAACCACAGGTCGGGCAGTTGACGATCATCCTGAGGAGCGTTAGGTAGGTCTTCTACATACCGCACTGTGTCGTACCCTGCATACCCAATGGCACCCCCGATGAACGGTGGCAGCTGCTCCGGATGGGCAACCCTCATGGCATCGACGTGTTCTCGCAGAGCTTCAAAGGGATTCTCTGAAGTGATGGCCTGCGTTTCCCACTCTGGTTCGCCCGCCGAGTTGTCACCTCGGGAAGCAATGGCAACCTGTTTCCCATAGGCCTTGATCCACTTGAATGGATCGCTCGCTACGAAGGAATAGCGTCCCACCTTTTCACCACCAATGACACTTTCGAACAAACATGCCGCATCAGTCAAATCAAGCCGCTGAAAAGCCTGAACGGGTGTTAAGGCGTCACTTAGTAGCCTGCGAAATACGGGGACATAGTCAGCGCTTGCAGCGAGTTGAGAAAAGCGGTCGAATCCAGGTGCGTAACTCATCGTGCCAAGATGTCCTCACAGACGGTGCCAAGAACCTTACATGGATCAATTTGAGAGCCAGCTTATCAGTTGCCTCTACCCCTCACAACTGTCGTTCTGTGAGAGGCTGGAGGGCTCCAACTAATTGATGGGTAAGTACTTAGGTGTTCTACGGTTCTCTTGACACCACCCGTAACACAGCTAGAATCCCCATACTTTAATAGGGGGATTCTCTGACAGACTCTCACCGAGAGCGGCGATGCTCATACCTGGTGGCAGACACGCAAGGATTCTCCTAAGTTCGACCTTGCCCCAGGCGCACACTCTGGAATGATTCCAAAAGAGAGTATACTGCAAGTCAGAGGCTGAATCTGATACCGAATTCTCCTTTAACAAGCCAATTCGTGAGTTGAACTATGCTGAAGTGCCAAAAGTGCGATCGACAAGCTACGTTTCACATAACCGACCTGATTGATGGTAAGCCAAAAGAACTCCATCTGTGTGAAGATTGCGCGCAGAATTTCTTGACTCCTAGCGAAGAAGATACATCGGATGTCATGCCGGCGATGGCAGGCCTATTGGCCCAGCATCTTGCCGTTGGGGAAACTGCCGATCAATTGGCGCGCCTCGACCAGATGCGTTGCCCAGTTTGTTCGATCACTTTTCTCGAGTTCCGTAAGCAGGGGAGGCTCGGCTGTCCCCATGATTATGAATTCTTCGCTGATGAACTTGAGCCTCTTTTGATGAACATCCATGATCAAACTCATCACATTGGGAAGGTTCCCAAGAGATGCCCTAAGGGAGCGGACCAACAAACCCAGCTCATTCGATTACGGCGCGAAATGAAAGAGGCGATTTCTTCCGAAAACTATGAGAGGGCGTCCCAAATTAGAGACGAAATTCGGGCCATCGAAACTCAAGCACAATCCCCTGAAAACGGTGGAGAAAAGGAAGAGTCAGACTAATTACGGCGATTGATATGCCACCCCCGTCAATCTCCCCCTCACAAGCTTAGAGTAATTGGATAGAATTGGGTTAGCCAGAACTGAAATATGAGACGGCTCAACCTAGTGCCTAAGCCGTTGCAGCAATCCTTGACGAGAAGCCAGAAAAAATGGAATTGAACGAACTGACCAATGCGAGCGGCGAATGGCTACGTGGGGCTGGCCCAGAGTCGGATATTGTTATCAGCAGTCGTATTCGGTTAGCCCGCAATCTAGCAGACTTTCCCTTTCTCTCTCGGGCTACAGAGGCTGATCGAGCTGCTATCGAACAGATTTTGCAAGATACGATTTCCAAATTAATCGAGGAGAAGAAACTCGATCCGAACACGTTGTACATCAAGGTCGGTGACATAGACCAACTTGATCGAATGTTTCTCGTAGAAAGACAGCTTATTAGCCGAGAGCTGGCAGATGCGACTGGGGCTCGTTCCGTAGTGATCGATCCCCAGGAAAGATACAGCGTCATGATCAACGAAGAGGATCATGTCCGCCTGCAAGTCATGCAGAGCGGATTGAACCTTCAGGCTGCCTGGGAACAGGTCAATCGTTTGGACGACTTAATCGAAGAGCATGTAGTCTATGCCTTCAGTGACAGGCTGGGGTACCTCACGGCTTGCCCCACCAATGTTGGTACAGGAATCCGCGTGAGCGTCATGCTCCACCTACCTGCCTTGGTGATTACCAGACAGATCGAAAAAGTATTCAAGAGTTTACAAAAGATCAGCCTGGCGGTGCGGGGACTCTATGGAGAAGGCTCCCAAGCGATGGGCGACTTCTATCAAATCAGCAATCAAATCACCTTGGGACTGACCGAAGAGGAATTGATCGCCAAAGTTGCCGATATTGTGCCTGTCCTCATCGATTACGAACGTCAGGCTCGTGACTTTTTGATCCGGGAGAGCCACGAAACCCTCCACGATCGCGTGAGTCGGGCGTTTGGCATTCTGCGCACTGCCCAGACAATTAGCTCAGAGGAAACCATGCACTTGCTTTCGAGTGTGCGGATGGGCCTGAACCTGGGACTTATCAGTGATTTGCAGATTCCTACTATCAACAAACTGTTTGTACATACCCAACCTGCTCATTTACAGAAACTCGCGGGCAACGATCTCGATTCAGCTGCTCGCAATATCGAACGGGCTACTTATTTGCGCCGCCACCTCGATGGGAATAAGCCTAACGGTCCGACCCAGAACTAGTCGATCAGCCTGAGCTATTCCACAACGATACCATCCAAGCCAGGTTCGCTTGGTGGCACTTGAGGATTCATTTTCTCCAGTGCTTCACGCAAGATGCCGCTCACTACCATGTTGCGATACCACTTGCGGTCAGACGGAACGATGTGCCAGGGGGCGTGCTTGGTATTGCACAAAGTCAACGCATCCTCATAAGCTCGTTGATACTCATCCCACAATTTGCGTTCCGCTAAATCTCCCATGCTAAACTTCCAACGTTTCTTGGGATTGTCCAGTCGTGCTTGCAATCTTTCTCGCTGCTCTTCCTTGCTAATATGCAGATAGCACTTGACGATAGTCACCTTGCCTTCAACAAGCAATTGTTCAAATTCATTGATCCGCTCGTAGCGAGACTTCCATTCCTCTTTTGGCACCAAGTTGTGAACACGTACAACCAAAACATCTCCGTAATGCGAGCGATTGAAGATACCTATCTCACCTCTTGGTGGAACCGCTTTGTGAATTCGCCAAAGAAAGTCGTGGTCGAGTTCAGCTTGGCTGGGCTGTTTGAATGAGGTAATGTGGCAGCTCTGAGGGTTGATACCCGTCATTACTGTGCGAATCGTGCCGTCTTTTCCTGCGGTGTCCATTCCCTGAAGAACCAAAAGTAAGGCTCGTTGATTCTCGGCATACAACTTATATGCGAGTTCACCGCTAATGGCCGTGTTTTCTTCGATCTGCTTGGCTGCAGATTTCTTTTTCCAATCTCCCGCGACGAATCTGGCGTCGAAATCTTTGAGATGAATCTTTGTACCAGGTGATACTGTCAGTGGTTGAGACATAGGTTCGTTTCTCACATGCTGATGGAATGGCCGTGATCGTTTAGGAGTCGAGATCTTACCTTGCTGCTTTTCTATTCTAATTCACTTGAAATGATAATGTGTCCCGCTGGTTCAACTTCGATCCGAATCAAATTGGGATGGCAGCAGACGGGACAATCCTCGACATACTCCTGCCTGGTTCCTTGAGAAGGATCGAACGGGATGACAATTTCTTCCCCGCAACTACCACAAATATAGCTCAGATCGTCGTCCATTCTGCTTCTCGCAAGGATTCTAGGGGCCAAGGATTGTGCTAGAATTAAGGATTAAGTGACTTCCACTCCAAAAGCGGGAAACGGCGTGAGCGACCATTCTATCATTTCAAATTTCGTTTCAAACAATCGCAAGGCGCTGGCAGTCATAGTCACCGTCCTGGCGATGTTTGCTCTTGGCATCTCATCCTATCTGACATGGGTTACCTGGAACCAGTCCTCGATTGCTGGCTGTTCGGGCAGTTCCTTGGCAGGCTGTGATGAAGTGCTTGACAGTGTCTGGTCGAAGTGGCTAGGAATTCCTGTCAGTCTATTTGGCTCACTCGTGTATGCCGGGATTCTGACACTCTGCTGGCCAGGTATCTTGCATCCCAGAAGTTGGGCGGCATTGGGTCTCATGGCATTGGCCCTTGTTGCCGCTGGATCTGGTGTCTGGTTCTTTGGAGTACAGTTCCTCCTAATAGGGCACTATTGTTTCTATTGTCTCTCCGTGCATATCTGCGGGCTACTGATCTCGATCGTTGCCTATTTCGCTTTGAACGATTCTGCTCCAGTTCAAGACTACGATCAAATGCGATCCTTGTTGGGTGTCGATTTCGACGCTTCAGAACCAACTGAATCAACAAGACTCACGAACTTTCAACCCTTGATTGCATCTGGAATTGCGGTAGTAGGTTTGCTTTTCCTCATTGGGGGGCAACTGCTTTTCGCACCGTCTACTATGAAATTCGTCGCCAACGTAGACAATGCGAAACTTGTTGATGCACAACAGAAAGATGACATAGAAGAAGCAGAGGACACGCCGGAGTTCACTGTCGAATTGGACTCCGATAGTGAAACTCCCGAAGCCAAATCTCCTGCTCCCACGACCGACGAAACTAGATCGACGTCTCCCGGTAGGTCCAAGCCGCGTTATCTCACTTTGCAATCGTTGGGAAAACGCGTGGAAGTCACCAATGAGCCGACGCTGGGCGATCCGCACGCAGAGCAGGTTTTGGTCGAACTGCTTGACTACACCTGCCCTCATTGCCGAAAGATGCATCCTTATATTCACCAAGCTGCCGAGCGCTATGGAGAGGATATCTGCTTCGCGATCTATCATGTCCCTTTGAGTCGCCACTGCAATCCTCATGTAAAGATGGATCAGAGCTTACATCGCACGGCGTGCGACTACGCGAAACTGGCCATCAGTGTCTGGAAGCTGAATCCGGCAAAGTTCGCTGAGTTTCACAACTACTTAATGGAAGGCGAAAAAGCACCTGCCGTCTACAAGGCACGCAATAAGGCGATGGAACTTGTGGGAAACGAGATACTACTCGACAAATCACTCGAGATTGATGCCAATCGCCGGGTCAAGCAGCATGTCGATGAAATGAAGAAACTCGAAACCGGCTTGCCGGTTCTTGTTTCAGAGAAGGGGGTTATTAAAGGTGTCCCCAACGATGAAACTAAATGGTTCGGGTTCTTCGAGAATACCTTGGGCCTTGAGCCCCAAACTGCTGAAGTTGAATGACCGGCATTTTCGGGTTTTTTCCATTTTCTACGAACCTTGGTAGGGTCGCGCGACTCTCTGGAATTAGTTGCTAAGCAAAAATACTGGCCTCTGACAATTGATATTGCTTGACGGGCCGGTTTCGTGATTATAATGCAACTATGGGTCGTGCGACCGCAGCACGACGGGCCCTAACTGGCCGCCGAGTGTCCTCTGGCAGGGCGCTTAGCCGCCGCAAACTTGTGAGAAAGGAGGTGGTTCTTTGAACGATTATCATATAAGCCAGTGGGGTGGTGCAAACCGTTGACCGCCGGCGGGTTGTCTAACGGAGGCAGCCACCACCTGCTTGTGAGTGCCCGCCTTGCTCACTTCCGAGCTAAGGCCTGTTCTCTAAGCAAAAACTATGAACCCGGTCACCCGAGTGGTGGCCGGGTTTCTTTTTTGATCTCAGCTTGTCTCGCAACATAAGGGACTGGTGTTGAGGGCAGAATCGAAGACGCGCTTCGCTGCGCCGGGGCTCCGCGGCGCGGCTAACGGAGACTCTTGTGCGCGGTTCGGCGAGAGCTGCCGGTTCTTCCAGACGAGTTGCGAAAAGTGAAGGAAGTTATCTCAATCTTGCGCACTGCGACGGCATGCTTGCCGAGTTCCTTTTATCGGTAACTAAAAAACAAAATACAAAACTAAACCCATTTTCTTGATTTTCCCCTGGTTCTATCGAGTTTGTCAAATAATTTTGAAAACAAAACTCTTGTCCTTGGGGACAAAAAGCGGAATCCCTCAAGCATTTGGCCGCCAAAAACCTACCGACGGATCTCTAGCGACGTCGCTGCTAGTGCGCTCTCTGCTCTCAACTCATTTTCTCTATTTTCAATGATCGTGTGCTATGGAGTGCAACGGACATTATAAGAAAATGGTGACTGGAGGTTAGAGATTAGTTTTGGCCATCGAGTAGATTTCGCGGGGCAGTCATCTCGCTTGTCAATCATAAGATTCACAGGCTGTAAGCCTGCGTCACGGCATAGTTCAGATGTCATGCGCCTGTGGGGATTGGTATACCATCCCGCCATTAGGCGACAAAGGGCTGGATTTCGCAGAAATTGGTAGGAATTCGGCACTGGTCGTGTTAATATCGGACCAATCCAGTGCTGCTGGAGGCTCAACACTAATCGCCAGTTCTCACACGACGTGACTGATGCTTCACACCCGGAGTTCTCGCAGCGAACAGCCCACACTCAGATTTTCACCATTGGTCGTTGGCCGCACGGGAGGCGGTTCACGCCACTTCAATCGTTTCCCCCCAAGAAATAGCAGGAAGATTGCACCATGAATCACCACCACTCGTACGTCGCCATTGGGATCCTCATCTGTTCGCTCTTCACTTTTAGTGTCGCTCTGGCTCGAGGCCAGTCGGCCTACTTCTCGCTGGAGGGCGACATCAATGTGCCGCTTGACGAGTACGATGCGTTGTTCGATCTGACGCGCACTGTCGGCAGCGGCGAGGACCTGCGGTTCCGCGCTTATACGCAGGTGGGCGGAGTGAACAGCGCGGGTGATGTGATCCCCAGTTCGGGCTTCGACGCGCAACTATCTTTGTTCGATAGTGCCAACGCGCTCCGCGGACAGGATCGTACGTCTGCTGGTCCAGACGCACTGCTGTCTTGGCCAGGCATCACGGTCGTCGGGACCCCACTGAACCCCAACCCGCTCCCGGCGGACAATTACCGTCTGAACCTTCTTGCCGGCCCATCCGGACCACCGGTGGGCCCGTTTGCGGTGGATCTGATCGGCCCGGCGGACGCGATTGTTTTCACAGGCGGCACGCCTATCAATAACGCAACGCTTACTTCGCTGAAATTCGGCAGCACGGGAGGCGGAACGGCGACTTACCGGCTCGCGGCAGACGCGAACAACACGGGTACCCTCGAATCACAAGCCGGTGGAGTGATCGAGGGGAACGGCGCCAACGGGTTGGGATTCAGTACTGGAGCCCAAGGGCGTAAAATCACTTCATCTAGTGAACTCCTGTCAAGTGTTGGTTCTCTTTGGAATCTGAGAGGCGGCACGGGAGGGCAATTTGCTGCTGGTGGAAGGGGTGGGGCAATCGTCGTGGAGGGTGGGATTGCCGTACTCGGGGGGGATGGGGACCTGCGAGGTGGAACACAAGGTCCCGGATCTTCTTCCTCGGCAGGAGGAGTGGGGGGGTCGATCAGTCTATCAAACAGCGACGTTACGATCTCGGGCGCATTTGACCTCAGTGGGAGCCGTTTCAGTGCGGGAGGATCCGTTTCGGTCGCCACCGGCACGGCCGTTTTGTCGGGCGACTTTGTTCAGGTCGGTGGTGTCGGAACCCAGCAAAGAGAGGCCGGCGTGGGCGGATCGCTGACGGTCTCTGGTGGAACCGTCGATCTGTCCGGCACCTTCGACTTGACGGGTGGCCGGGGTGGGAATGCCGGAGCTACCGGAGGGGATGCGGCCCAGGGGGGAAATGTCTCTATCTCTGGAGGGCTCGCCACCCTTACCGGGTCCGTCACTCTCGATGGGGGTGTGGGTGGCAATGCGAACACTACCGGAGGCGATGGCGGGCGAGGCGGAACCGTGTCGGTCTCTGCCGGTGAGTTCCTATTGCATGGAGGAAACATCTCCCTGGCTGGTGGTGTTGGCGGCAGCGCAATTTTCCCCGGCACTACCGGCGCCAACGGCAGCGTCAATGTCACCGGCGGCACGTTCTCGCTAAATAGTGGGGAGATCCTGGGTCGAACCGGAGCTGCCTCGGCCGATCCACTCACGCTTAGCAACGCCTCGCTGAATGTTTCGGATACGGGCTTAGTCCAGGTCCTGAATGACGTGACGATGAGCAACGGCGCAGCGCTCAACGTGACAGCGGGCGGTCTCGTCGACGCTACGCCGGCACAGGCTGCGGCCGGCGTGGCCGGGACCAGCGGCAAAACGCTGAAATCTAACGGCCAGATCACCAACACCGACGGTTCGATCCGCTACGACGGCGGCGACGGCGGACTCATCCCCCCCGGCCTTTTCAACTCCGGTGGGATTGGCGGCGACGGCGGGATGCTCACTGCGACCGGCGGCGGCATCACACTCGGCGGGATCGGCTCGATGAGCTTCGACGGCGGTGACGGCGGCGGCCTGGGCGCCTGCTGCGACAACTACGGCGGCACCGGCGGCGCAGGCGGCACCCTCAACCTCAGCAGTACCACCGTGATCCTTGACGCTCAGAGCAGCCTAAAGGCCAATGGCGGCGACGGCGGCGGCGGTGACACATTCGGCGACGGCATCGGCGGCTTGGGTGGCACGATCCAGCTCAACAGCGGGTCGATCACCCAGAACGGCTCGTCCGTGGTGCTGCTCAATGGCGGCAACGCCGGCCTGGGCTCCGGCTCACCCGGCAACGTCGGCGGCGATGGCGGCACGTTGAATGTGCTTGGCGGCAGCTACACAATTACCGATAGCGCCACGCTCGACCTGCGGGGCGGGCTGGGTACCGGCGGCAACGCCGATGGCGCTCACGGCCTGATCGACGTCACGAGTGGGACGTTCGCCATGAACGGCGGTGACGTTTTTGCCGGCACGATCCAGCACCCCGGCACGGGCAATTTTGATTTCAATGGTGGCACACTCACTGCGGAGACGTTCAATGGCGTACTTGTTCAGGATGGTGGCACGCTCTTGATCGGTGGCTCGCCAGGAACAATGACCGTCTCGCAGGACTACATGATCAACGCCGGTTCCGTGGAGATCGAACTCTTTGCCGGTGGAGTTACACCCACGGCGGGGGTCGACTTCGATCAACTCACGGCCGACACCGCCACGCTGGGCGGTAGTTTGGAACTTGTGATCGATAGTGGCTACTCGCCAAGTCTCGGGCACATGTTTCCCATTCTCACCACGACCGGTGGAGTGACGGGTACCTTTGCCAATGTCAATGGCGCTTATTTGGGCGCCGGACTCGGATTCGACGTGCAGTACAACGCTAACGATGTGACGCTTGAAGTCATCAACGTTCTCCTTGGCGACTTCGACGTCGACGGCGATGTCGATGGTCGTGATTTTCTTGTTTGGCAGCGTGATCCGAGCATTGGAAACCTCACCGATTGGCAGGCGAACTACGGCATGGTCGCGCCGCTCTCGGCGAATGCAGCTGCGGTGCCGGAACCGAGTGGGCTCTTGTTGCTTGGGTGGCTCCTGGTGTGTGGCTGGTGGGGAGGGAGGAACGCGCTCTGCTGCGCTCCGCATCGCGGCTAACAATGGCGCTCCGTGTCGCGGCTAACAATGGGGGCGAAACGTCTAGAGAAGTGGGTCTCGGTTCTTTCGTAGTAATCCATACAGCCAGACCACGTTGGCCGGAGTGTGAGCTAAAGTTGCATTAGCTCGTAGTTTGCGACCGGCGGTCGCAAGCCTGTGGTTATTGCACCTTCGCGACCAGCGGTCGCGGCTTTTTTTGGAAAGAGAAGTCCCATGTCTAACTTGGCCCTGGAGACGTCAGACTCTATTGATCACTTGCTTGGCCGGTTGGACAAGTTGCACTCGTCTCCCGCGGTTGCGCTGCAGGTGATGGAGATCACGCGCGATCCCGATTTTGAATTTCACGACGTCAAGCGGTGTCTGGAAAATGATCCGGCTCTGACGGCTGCGGTTTTGCGGTTGGTGAACTCGTCTTATTACGGTTTGCCGCGCAAGATTACGGCTGTTCAAGAAGCGATGGCGTACTTGGGTCGGCGTTCGCTGCGATTGTCGGTGCTGGGATTCGGGCTCGTGAAGGCGCTGGCCAATGGGTGCCCGAAGACTTTTCACGAGAACTATTGGAGGCGTTCGCTGAGTATGGCCGTGGCGGCCCGAAAACTTGCAGAGCGTTGTGACAAACGCGAAGTGCATGCTGATTCGGTATTTGCCGCAGGGCTGTTGGCCGATCTGGGGATGATGGCGATGGCACAAATCGAAACCGCCAAGTACCTGGAGACTTGCGCAAACTCCGATCATCTGGTCACACAGCTCCAACGTGAAGAGGAAGACTTTGGTTTCACTCACGTGGATGTGGGTGTGCGATTGCTTACCCGGTGGCAATTGCCAGAGGAATTGGTGGTGGCCGTTTCTCAGCATCATCACTGCCCGGCATCTGCAGACAAAATGAGTCAGATACTCAAAGTGGCGAGCGTATTGGCTGAGGTGCTATGGACTGCCGACAGCCCTCACATGCGGATCTTGCTTCCCCTGTTGAAAACTCGATTTGATCTCGATCTGGATGACCTCATTTCGCTTGCCACGGAGTGCAAGGAAGCCGTGAAAGAAAGTGTGGAAGTCTTCCAGGTGCGGATCGATGGCGAAATCGACGTCGAAGCAATCGAGCGCGAAGCCCAAGTGATATTCCAAGCCGCCGTCTTCGAAACGGCTGTCGACCTGGATAGTCTGGAGGCTTTGCTGGCCGAAGAAAATGGGCAAGTTTGATCGACTTTCCGTAGGGTCGCTTGCCGAACTGCCTCCTGAGCGATAGGCTCACGTTCTGCTGAAACTTTCTATCAGCGATGTCTATGCGAGGAGTACCCGGTGGAAGAGGGAGCAGATGGGGAGGCCGCTTTAGAGGCCCAACAGATGCTGCTGGAAAGCAGTTTAGAGCTGGCGTTTCAAACGTATGATGCCGTGCGCGAGAAAATGCGCGATCCCGTGTTGTTTCTGCTCGATTGTGAAGACGCGGTTGGCGGAGAGATCGCCCGCAGTTGGTTGGGGGACGACACGGTGGACGAAGCTATAGCCGCCCAACGCTCCGACGGCGATACGGAAAAGACTACCATCTTTCTTTGTGCGTTTCCTTATCTAAAATGTCGTTCGGAGGTCCCGGCGGTATTTGCCTATTTAGCACCAGTGTTTGAGGGTAATGCGCCGGCGGACGGATTCTTGGCGATCGCGGTTACGAGTGGCGGGGCTTCGGCGCTGACAGTCCCGTTTGATGCACGTGATGCAGCGTGGTGAAAATTTATCTAGAAAGTCGTTTATGAGTTATTCTGTAGTCTCGATTGCTGGTGATGGAATTGGACCCGAGGTTTGTGCAGCTGCGAAGGCGATTCTCGATGCGAGTGGCGTGGCCATTGACTGGCGAGAGGCAGTGGCAGGGCAGGGGGCCTTTGAAACGGTAGGTGATCCACTTCCCGAAGCAACGCTGGATGCCGTTAGATCGGCTGATGCAACACTCAAGGGACCAACGGCGACGGCCTCCGGGGCCGGTTTCCGCAGCGTCAATGTCGCTCTGCGGCAAAAGCTGAATTTGTTTGCCAACTTCCGCCCTGCTCGATCACTCCCTGGTGTCGTTACTCGATTCGAAGATGTTGATCTGATCGTGATCCGCGAAAACACGGAAGGACTCTACAGCGGGCTGGAGCATACCGTGGTGCCAGGGGTTGTTGAGAGTTTGCGAATTATTACCAAGGTTGCGTCGGAGCGAATTGCACGGTTTGCGTTCCAAACGGCTCGTCGGCAGGATCGCAAACGCGTGACCTGTGTCCACAAGGCAAATATTCTGAAGCTCAGCGACGGGTTGTTCTTACAGACTTGCCAGGAAGTTGCCGAGGAGTTCAGCGACATCGAATTCGATGACTGCATCGTGGACGCGGCGGCTATGAAGTTAGTTAGTAATCCCCATGTATTTGACGTACTCGTGATGGAAAATTTATTCGGTGATATTCTATCCGACCTGACCAGCGGACTTGTAGGCGGCCTGGGGGTGACGCCTAGTGCCAATGTTGGCGAAAAGCTGGCGGTGTTTGAGGCAGTCCATGGCACAGCCCCCGATATTGCAGGCAAGGGATTGGCGAATCCGACTGCACTCGTGTTGAGCGGTGTGTTGATGTTGCGTTTTCTTGGTGAGAAGACAGCGGCGGACGCAGTGGAAAATGCAGTCCGCGGCGTGCTAGCCGAAGGAAAGACGCTGACGGGTGATTTGGGGGGTAATGCCTCGACGAGCGAGTATACTAACGCGGTAATCTCGCGGCTTGAGGCGAATTGATATATTAGCCCTCATCGGTAGGCGAGGGATGCTTGAGGTTCAACCATGGCCTTCCGGCCACGGCTATGAGGTTGAAATCTGTTGCAAGACTCGGTCAATGCGAGCGAGGCTACGCTCTTGGCCAAGAATGGCTAGTGTCTCGAAGAGTCCGAAACCCACAGGTTTGCCCGTGATCGCAACGCGGACCGCGTGGACGATCTCGACGATCTTGATTCCTTTCTCTGCGACGAATTCCTTCAATGTTTCTTCGAGCGTCGCGGCCTCGAATGTTTCTACGCTGGCTAGATGATCACGGAACTCGGCCAAGAGCTGAGGCGAATTTTCCGCTTTGCGGAGTCGCTTGTCGAGAGTTTTCTCATCGTATTCGAGCTTGTCGTCAGCGACGAAGAAATCATCGTAATCGAGAATGTCTCCCGCGACTTTGATCCGGTCGCCAGCAGCCTCGCAGATTTGACTGAGGTAAGGACCGGTATCACACGGCGGCGGGTTTTTGATGTAGCCGGCTGCTTGCAGAAAGGGCAACACCCTCGCAACCTTTTGCTTGAGGGGCAATTTCTGCATCGCGCGATCTTGAAAAGCAACCAGCTTCTGCGGATCGAAGCTTGCCGGAGCCTTGTTAACTCGTTCAAGCGAAAAATGTTTGATCATCTCGTCGCGGGTAAACTCTTCGGTTTTGTCGTCGAGAGACCAACCTAAGAGCAAAAGGTAGTTGAGAATCGCGTCGGGCAAAAAACCAATTTGCTCGTAGAAATCGACAATGACTGGGTTGAAGACTTCGCTGTCCACTGAGAGATGCATCCGTTCGGCAATTCGTTCGCCGTGGGACTTGAGTTGGGCAAAGTCCTTGTTCTTGAGGTATTTGTCCAGCTTGCGTTTGCTGAGTTTGTGTTTGCTACCTGGTTCTGCCACATAGGGCAGATGGGCATACTCGGGGAGCGAGTAGCCGAGCGATTGGGCGATGTATATCTGCCGAGGGGTGTTAGAGAGGTGCTCCTCGGCGCGGATGACGTGCGTGATTTGCATGTCGTTGTCATCGACCACCGATGCGAGATGATACAGGCAGCTACCATCGGCACGCTGGATAACATGGTCCTGTTCGTTGGACCAGGGAAAGCGAACTTCTCCGCGGATCAGATCTTGATGGATTAACTCCCCTTCGCGAGGCATTTTTAGGCGGACAACTGCCTGGCGGCCTTCAGCAGCGAACTGCTGCGCTTGCTCGATGGATTCCGCCATCCAGCGACGACTATAGGTGAACTGTTCCCCTGCTTGTTGTGCCGCTTCCCGTTCTGCCTGAATTTCCTCGGTCGTGGCGAAATCGCGATATGCTGCGCCAGAAGCCAATAGCGATTCGACCGCAGCTTGATACTTGTCACTGCGTTCGGATTGGTAGTAGGGTCCATAAGGGCCGCCTACTTCGGGACCTTCGTCCCAATCAAGCCCCAGCCACCGAAAACCTTCAAGGATTGGCTGGAGGGCGGCTTCAACATTGCGTTGCTGATCTGTGTCGTCAACTCTCAGCACAAATTGCCCGCCGTGGGCGCGTGCAAAGAGCCAATTGAACAAGGCTGTGCGGACCCCGCCGATGTGGAGATAACCTGTCGGGCTGGGTGCAAAACGTGTGCGAACCGTCATGGAACCTACGAGGGAAAGTGGTGAAAGGTTTGCGTCGTTCCCAGCTATGCGTGAAATCAGAGGGCATGCACAAACTCTGGGTTCCCACCTGCGCGGGAATGACGTTGGCAGCAGAGACTACTATCCCCGAAGCGACGGAGTCCTGAAAGGGGACGACAGGATTTTTCTTGATAAGCCCTGCGTTTTTCAGGCAGCTCTATGGCGTTGCTGTTTGCGGAGACGCTTGCGTTCTGCCTTCGAGAGGGGGCGATCGTAGTCGTCTTCGGGTTGGCTGCCATCGATCCACGCCGACTCGGAATCCTCCTCAGCTTCGTCGTGGGATTCGTTGGCCACAGCAGTATTTGAAGCACTAGCCGCCACCACGATTTTGCTCTCAGGCGCATCGTGCTCGATCAATCCTTGTACGTCGAGAACGACATACCTGGCAGTCAGTAGGCACCCCATCAGCGAGAGCAAGAATCCTGCTAGAGGCAGTGAGCGAGTGATCGTCCCAGCCCAAAGCGAGTTCTCGATTGGAATCCATCCTGCAGCAAGTCCACCGGCAATCAGAAAGCACGTCATTGCCAACAGAAACACGGTCATCGCTGTTCGACATTCAGCGGCATCAATTACCAACTTTGAGAATACGTAACCGCCGATAAGCAACACCGGTAGCAACCACCATCCTGAATCGTTGCTCAAGAGATGCCAACCCGTGCTGTGGCCCAACATCTGCCCGACAACTGGATGAATCGCGAGTACACAGTTGGCACTGAGTATGACAGATAGCCAACTCACCATCCGCCAAACACGATAACGGCCACTCAGATCGTCGATGCGATGCCGTTTCAATAGGTAGACTACATGCGCACAGGCTGCGGTAAGGAGCAGCGATGCCGCCGAAGTCCAGGCAATCAACCGAGACGAAAACACCTCTGCAAGATTGATGTCGACTCCCTGGGGAATGAAAGCCGAGATCTTTGCGGCGTGGTGGGCAACCATTTCTGCAAGAATCCCCAAGAATGCTCCGGCTGCGATTAGCAGTCCGAAAACGCGAGCCCTACGTGGAATATAGTCAGTAATCTGAGGGTGGTTCTCTATGTTCGCACCCCCACCATAGCGAGGTGTATCGCCCGGGATCCGGTCAGACTCTTGAATGTTGTAGGCAACACTCACGGAGGATTGGTCTTCATTGAGGACGCGTCGAAGTCGTCCCAAGCGTGCGTTATTTCGTGCCATCGTGCCGCTTTGCTGAATTGGATTCGGTGTTTCAACCGGTCAGTTCGAGTTTGCCCAGCTAATTCGTAGCCGGCTTTGATATCTGTCCGCCTGCCTTTTTGAGTGCTAGCTAGGAATCGTAGTTAGCGCATAGCCAGCCAACACTCGACTAGCTTCCGTACAATCGGAATCGGCATTTTGACCGCACCATTCGCTATGAACGTTCGTCAAACCGCTTTGTAACGGTTGGGTAAAATCTATAAATGGCTGCTACCAGCGAGTCAGAAGCAAACTACAGGACTCCCCAGGGGAAACCGGGCAATCCGATTGTAGGGGTTGTGCGCCTAGGTGATTGGTGACCGTGCCAAGTCCCTGGACTTAAATCAGGAGGTCCAAAAATAACCTAGCCTTAAAGAGGAAATCGGAGGGGTGTCACCTGCGTAATCTGGCAGCCGGTATTCCGAATCAAACTGCACATGCATTGATCCTATGTCTGAATCAAATACTGAAATTCAAGAACCTCCAGTTCCTGAAGTATCGCAAGCCAAGTCATCCAGATTGACGTCGACCGAGTCGCGAGTGGCTGAAATCAGCTCCCTCCTGCGCGCGTTGGAAGATGTGGCAGGCGGCAGCGGCTTGGTAAAGCACAATGAAGATGTGAAACCCCATCCGACCGCACGCCATGAAAATAAGCTGGTGCAAGTTCGACTAGGAATGGCAAGCGGGTTGTTCACCGCTTTGCGCCAAAAGCACCCTCAGACGGCCGAGCATTCTTTGCGAGTTTCACTAGGATGCAGTTCTTGGGCGCTCTATGCGGGATTGGACGAAGCCACGAGAGACATTATCGAAGTGGCTGCTCTACTTCACGACATTGGGAAGATCGGCGTCCCCGATTCGATTCTAACTAAATCAAGCCGCCTCACACCAGAAGAAGAATCGCTGGTACGAAAGCAATGCCGACAGGGGAGTTCCATCGTAGCAGAATGCTGTGGTTCGACTGAAGTATTGCAAGCGATCATGCATTCGACCTCACGCTTTGACGGCGGCGACGATGAACAAGCGCTCCGTGGCGAGGGAATTCCGCTGGCAGCGAGAATGATTGCCATTGTCGATGCCTTCGATTCGATGACAACCGATCAAGTCTATCGTGATGCTTGGAGTCGCGATCGTGCCCTACAGGAACTCTTTGAGCACTCCGGTACACAATTTGATTCCGTGCTAGTCAAGCAATTCCAAGAAGTACTCTCAGAACACCATGATGTGCTGACTGAGCGTGTCGCAACACGATGGCTCAATGAACTAAATAATACGCAGGATGAACTGCCCTGGGATGCTGTCCAGAATGCAGAGTCTCCAGTGCCAACCAAACAAGGTTCAGCCTCCGAAAACTCTGGACGATCGCTCTTCGAGCAAAAGCTCATTGAAGCGATGCGGGACGGAGTGGTATTCGTCGACGTTCAGGCCAAGATTACTCTTTGGAACAAGGGTGCCGAGCAAATCACTGGCATCAGTCGAGGCGCTGCCACGGGGCGAACATTTGCACCGAGCTTGCTAGAAATGTGTAGTCACGGCAAACGACGCATCCATGATGGTTCGTGTCCCGTTGCGCGAGTACTGCGTACAAGTTCTCAGATTCGGCAGCGGTTGATGATTTTGGGTCGTCAAGGAAAATTGGTACCGATCGACTTGCACGCCATTCCCGTGATAGGACGTGATGGTGCCATTCTTGGTGCGACGATTCTTTTACACGATGCCCAGTCTGAAGCAACTCTGGAAGAAAAATGCGAAGCTTTGCATGCCGAAGTCACGCGAGATCCGCTTACCAAAGTGGCAAATCGAGCAGAATTTGACCGAATGCAAGCTTTGTTCATTGAAGCGCACGAGCAGGCGCATCACCCTTGTAGCCTCATTATGATCGATATCGATCACTTCAAGTCAATCAATGACACCCATGGCCATCAGGCGGGCGACGAAGCGATCATCACGGTTGCCGGTCTCCTCTCTTCGATGTGTCGAACGGGTGACCTTGTTGCCCGATATGGCGGGGAAGAATTCGCGGTGTTGTGTGCCGACTGTAACAATGCCCATGCAGCACGTCGCGCGGAAGAAATTCGCCGCAAACTAGCAGAAACATCCCATTCGCAACTAGGCGACAAAAAGATAACTGCCAGTTTTGGCGTGACAGAATTGCAAGCAGGTGACAACTCGGAAACGATGCTGCGTCGTGCGGACCGAGCTCTGTTGATGGCGAAGGAGCAAGGTCGAAATCAAGTCGTACAACTGGGGAACGGCATGGAAAAACAACCGACAAAGAAAAAATGGTGGTGGTTGGGTAGGTTTTCAGGGAAACCTGTTATCGAGACCTCTCTTTCGACGGCAGTACCTATCGATATTGCGATTGCCAAGCTTCGTGGGTTCGTTTCCGACCACCAGGCGAAAATAGTTTCTACGAAGGAAAATACCGTCGAACTGGAAATCGCCAGTTCAAAGGTTTCTTGCGATCGCCGCAGAGGAGACCGTAATATTGACTACCGCATCGAACTGGAGTTTAGCGAACAGCGCGTCATGAGGACGAACAATCTTGGTTTCGCAGCGGGAGAATATACCTCGACAAATATCGAAGTGGCTGTGCGACCGCGTAGTACGAGTAATCGTCGTAGCGGCGACGTGGCTGATCGTGCGCAAATGATACTTCAAAGTGTAAAGGCCTATTTGATGGCGAAAGAGGAACACGAGTTGATTGAAGAGTCTCAACTTCTTGTTCTGTAAGAATTCAAAGCAATTAGCTGCCAGCTGTTAGTCAGAGATCGATAGGCTTTCTGGCAGTTGCAATGCATATTTAACTAAGGGCAATGCCATGCGTGATGACATTCGAGAAACGATGAATTGGAAAGGGAGGAGACCCCGGACCGAATCGCGAAATCAAAACCGACCCCCTCTCTCCCAACACACGAAGTTGCGATCCGTTGCCCCAGAGAAGCCTTCTGTTGATGCCTTGGACGCCGCCTTTGAAGACGTTGATTTGAACTCTGAATATACGCTGCACAAGAGAGTAGATCGCGGTTCTACCAACACAGATTCCAAGGAATCAATCGTCGAGAGACTTTCCTTGCAACTCTCAGCACTTGAAGCCCAGTGCCACCATCTGCAAGGACTGTTAAGTTCGGCTGGTAGGACTGATAGTTAAGTGGACCGAGGTGCGACAAAATTGCGCGGCTCTCGTCTTGCCTGAAGCCGACATATCTTGCTCAGTCTGTTGATACCGGAAGCTGATGTATCCGGCTCGACTTTCTATGGGCCGATTGCCCAACCGGATTCAGTCCGTTATGCTGCTGATTGAGCGGATGGCCCGGGAATCATCAGATCTGGCGACATTCTTTCCCGGCGCTTCGCAGTGTGAATATAACGCAACTCAATCCTATGAGGAGGAATCTAAAATGGCCTACACTCTCCCCGATTTACCGTATCCTAACAACGCACTGGAGCCTCATATCGATGCCAAGACGATGGAGATCCACCACGACAAACACCACAATGCCTACGTGACTAATGTCAACGCCGCTTTGGAAGGGGCAGGGGTTGCTGAGATGTCAATCGAAGACTTGTGTCGCAAGATCGACACCGTGCCTGAGAACATCCGAACGGCCGTGCGAAATAACGGCGGTGGGCATGCCAATCACTCTCTATTTTGGACCGTCATGTGCCCCAAGGGGGGCGGCGAACCTTCTGGAGCGATTGGTGAAGCCATCACTAGTGAACTGGGTGGATTCGCGGCCTTTAAAGAAGCCTTCAGCAAGGCTGCAGCCACACGCTTCGGCAGCGGCTGGGCCTGGCTGAGTGTTACTCCGGCTGGCAAGTTGATCGTCGAAAGCACTCCAAATCAGGACAACCCCTACATGAGTGGCAACACGCCGATCTTGGGATTGGATGTCTGGGAACATGCCTATTATCTTCACTACCAGAATCGTCGTCCTGATTACGTTGCCGCCTTCTTCAACGTGATCGATTGGAAGGCCGTCGACGAACGATACGACAAGGCAAAAGGCTGAGGAAAAGGCGAATTGCTAGCACTGCCAATGAATAGCACCCACACATGCATGCATTGCTCAACCCTTCGTAGGGTGCATTGCAGTCATGTGCCGGGTGCTGTTTTTCTAGGCAAGCGAAGACGATGCAACTGACATTGACCCTCTAAAGAGGGCCTCTATAATCCCCGCTCGCTAGCGGAGCGCAAATCCGTCGGCGAAAATCGTCATAAACTTCTCCTGAATCGAGGAATTTTAGTAAGCAGGTTTGCTCAAGCTTGCCGACAAGAGAATAAGTAGGGATTATTCCGCCGCTGAGTAATTATCGCTTAATGCGGGATAGCGAAACCCTGATACCTGACTTCTATATTATCTTTACTCAATAGAAGCGTAGGGAAGCAAACTAAATCATAGACTGGGGCACGGATGCCATGCGAGTAAGAATACTTACTGTCAGCTTAGCGGTAGTTATTGGATGTGCAGCGCTAGGTTGCAAGTCAGCACCCAAAATGGCTTGGTGGAGTTCGTCCAAGGACGCCGCCAAGGTCGAGTCGACTGCAGTGGCACATGCCGCCCCTCAGCTTCCTTCAGAAATCGCTAAGCAAGCCGAAAGCATGAATTCTGCCGATCCAGTGCAGATATCAACAGCACCGGCGTTTAAGTCGAACGCCAATGCAGCGGCGTCCGGTGCTACCGAAGCGGCACCGCCGTTTGTTGCATCGGCGGGAGCTTATCCGAGTACCGGAGCCCAAAGCTACGTGCCAACGACTACCAGTCCTGCGGCTTCAACCGCTACGACGATGACTGCCTCCTCAAGCGGATTGCCGTATAATCCCAACGCGGTGCCTGCAGCGAAGTCGGCACCAAGCGCTCAGTCCCTAGCAGATTCATCTGCTACACCGTCAAGCAATGCTCCTCTTGCAGACCGCTATGGCAACTCCTATTCGCAGAGTTCCGAACCAACCGCTCCAACGACCAGCGGAGCCGTTCCAAATTTCAGCGCTCCCGCGAACACCATGGCAACAGCCTCGACGAGTTCAGCTTCCAATGGTTTAGGAGACCGGTATTCTATGTCGAGCACACCGAAGTCGGCTTCACCTGTGACGAGTCCTTCTAGTGAACCACAGCAAGTGCAAACTGCGTCGGCTATCGCTTCGGCTGAACCCTATCGTCCTGGGGGAACTGGCACCTATCCAGCCATAGCAGCTACAAACGCGAGATATGAAGTGGCCACACGTCCAACATCACCAACGAGCAGCGACTCGTCGGTACCCAATGTGGCTTACCCGAGTACTAGCACCAACCAGTATCGGTAATACAACAGGCTGAATTGAATGTCCAATTCCCAATGACCAAGAGGTGAACTGACCAACAATTTGCTGGACATTGGGATTAGCTCTTTGGGGCAATTGCTTTCTTGCTACCAGCCCATGACCATGTTGGACTCGATTACTTTACGTGCTTGTTCAAGATCGACTCCCGTCTCGTGCATATAGAGTCGAATAGCATGAACTTTGTCCCCCTCTGCCTTAGACAGGCAATCTCTCGCGGTGTGACAAACATCAAGTGAACCGGAAAGCCCCAAGGCGCTCTTGGAGATCACCCAAGTATCACGCGGCCGCTTGGTCATGCGAAGGACCGAATCATTGGGATAGGCATCGGTCACGACAGCCGACGCCTCGTCGTTGTCTTGTGCCCAGGTGATGATGATGTGACTATCCGTTTCGACCTCAAAGAGTGGCATGACAATCTCCTTTCTGACGGTTGTGGTTAAGAATTCAGAATCTGGTAATCCGTTCCAAACGAATTCATACCACCTTTGCCAATTGATGCCCCAAAGCTGGGAGCCCTTAGCATCGGTGTCATGAAAACCGATTCAGTTGACCAGCAAGGCAATGCCCGTCCTCGCTGGAGCCTTCAGAGAGTAAGTCTAGATGATAGAGCAGGTGAGCGTCAACTAATTGAACGAATCCCGCATTTTCTGGCCCTTTGAGACACCGAAATCCTGCACGGTTCAGATCCCCTGCGCCAAGTACGCGGTTGTACCAAAGTCTACCCGCGTGCTGCTTGCAGGGGGCCGTTAAAAACTAGCAAACCCCGGCTGTTTCCGGAAGCACACTCAGTTCGTGTGGGCGGATGGATTTGCCCGTATGCTGATACAGGCAGCTTTTGCCATCGCTGCGTGCACTGTAGAGTGCCGAATCGGCGCGGGAAAGCAACTTGCTCGTGGTGTCGTCGCTTTGGACTTCTACGATGCCACCATAGAGGGTAAGCGATATTTCAGATAATACTAACTTTAGTAGCCTCTCGCTAAACACCGTGGCACCTGGCAGGCTCGTGTGAGGCATCACGACGACAAACTCATCGCTGCCATAGCGGGCGACGATGTCTGTGTCTCTTGCGGAGTGTTCAAGTAGGCTGGCAAATTGGCACAAGCTGTCTGTATCAATTTCACCTTGCTCGCTCTGTACGCTAAAAATAGTTACGGCAAACCGACGAGAAGACTCGGTATGATTGGCCAATAAGAATTCAAGTTGTTCTTCCATCGCCCGTCGATTTCGTAATCCCGTTTCACGATCAGTTCGCGAACCTGCAAATAAGGTCAACTGATTGGAATGTCTACGTAGCTCGTCATAGGCCAGCGATAAGTTGCTCGCCAATTTCATCGTGGGATTTAGCAGCGATTCAGCTTCCCGACCTAAGGCCAACCAGCCTTCTGTATGATCGCTTTGCTCCAACCGGCCCAAACGTTGTTGAAAGTGGTTGATCGTTGACTGATGTTGGGCCACTTCTTCTCGAATTCGACCGGCAACGCCTTGCAACTCACGAGCAATCCGGGTAGCTCGAGAAAGCTCGCTCGCAAGCTGGGCATCGGTTGTACTAGCTGCTTGGCCGCGGGTACGGCTACCAAACAGATAGCCAATCAGTGCTACGGCAGCCAAGGCAACTGTATCCGCCAGAATTACTTCGATACTTGCGATTGGCATCACGCTTCAGTCCTATTAAAGAATTGGGGCACTGCGATGCAGTGGAAGTTCGTTCAGGTCGTACCGCGACTAGCGATTCCTCTCATACAGAGAAATCCAAATGCTGAGCAAATTCCCAGGACCACCATCCATTCGACTTTGGTTAGCGTCGAAAACCAAGCCCAAGTTTCGTTGAGCATCTGAAACACCCAGTGCTTAGCTTGATGTATCATTTCCATTTCAAAGACCTCGAGTTAGGGTAACAATGCACCGCGTTTTTCTTCTCAAGAATAGGTTAGAATTGCTTCGCAGGACTCCTTACGGATTTACGTCACAAGCCAATGCAAATCCGGAGCACCTCACTAACCCATACGACTGGGATAACCCTCGATCATCGAATACCAGGGTAGGTACTGAGGGTGTCGTCCACTGCATAAGGAGGTGGTAGTTTCGGTTCCAACACCTGATTCTCATCGATGGCGGCTGAGGGCGATGCTTCGCTACGTTCTGCGTGCATAAAGGAGTCGACCAAATCCTGTGGCACGATATAGCCGACGGCAAGCCAATCGTCAGTTGCCTGAACTCCAACCAGTTCCAGCGAGTTCATTGGCCCGGTGGCCCCTCCCTCGGGAATAACGACACCTCCCCCATCAAGAATGGGCGCAAAGAAGGCATTTAGTTTCTTTTCCAATAGCTCGCGATGGTGCGTATCAAGTTGAGTATCGAGCTCAACATTTCCCTCACGTTCAAGAAAATAATCGCCAAATTCGTTCTGCTGAAGGTGGTAGCGTACTGTGGCTTGGGTTTTAGCGGTAAAGCGATCCCCATCCACTTCCAAGGCAGCAATATTCAACTTAATACGGAAGAGATTCGCCTCGGGGATTTCCATTTCCAAGGGTCGAGGTTGATCAGCGATGATCGCCCACCGCTTGGCGCGGGCATGAACCATCAAGTCAAGTGGCAAAGTAGGCTGCAGCACTTTGGCATACTTCATGAAGTATTCGTCCGTGAACATCTTGCCTGCCATGATCGTTTCGAGCAGATTATTGATGAAAGATACATGCATCTGACCCACAACGTCGGCTTGCGGAAAACTTTCAGGACAAGGGTGGGCAGCCCCAAATTGTTCACGACGACCTTCGTAAATATTAACTGTGACATCCCTATCGGACGACTGAGTACTTGCAAAGACTGGCGCGGCCCCTTCGCGAACGACAGGAGCAAATACCTCGCTAAATTGCCCCATAGTAGAACGCATGCGGGAGATTTCGGAGCGTATATCGTCAATCGCCACGCCAACGCGTTCATCCATTTCTAGTTTCAGAAGGTTTATCGTTTTCTCGCGGGACCGCTTGTCGATCATGGCCCGCGACTCCGGTTCGTTGACGCGACGGTTGCCGATGCGCTGCACAATCCTGCGATCCGCAGAAACGTTGTTGATACTCGTGCGAACACGTGGCTCAACGGCGGTGGGCTGGACAACAATGCCCTCAGGGCCAAAGGTGACCGGTGTGTAGGCCGAGACAGGCCCCATCGTGTGGATGTTGAAGGAAACTGGCCCTGCAGTCGCATGACAGTGTGAATTAACATCGCCTTGATAGGCGATGTTTAGTTCCGCAAGCTGAGAGTTGGGCACAAGCTCTAAAGCAATCTCGCCTTTGGTATGTGCGGTTCCCCGCACGTGGACCGTCCGAGATCTTTGGAATGGGCGAGTCGTAGGTGTTTGGCCGGTATCACTTACTTCAAGACTATGTTCCACGCCAGTGTCTTGGGTCGACATGATGCGATGTATGAGAGGCTTGGAAACAACCAGTTGCAAGTTTGGGTGAGAAAGCGCCGACCGTAATTCAGCGGTTTCTACAGGAAGCTGGCGGGTTCTTTCCAACCAACCGAGTGTGCGCCCCAATGCAGCGGCATTCGCGTCGCTGGGATCAGCCCAAAGAGCTTGTGATTGCTCGCGAGCCAAAGCGACTTTTTCTAAGAATTCACGGTGTAGATTCGGGTGCGAAAGTGTGTATGCGGCATCGAGATAGGCATCCGTTGCAGAACGTAGTTCGGCAAAGAATGGATATTCGGTTCCTTTGCGATTAGAATACATCCATCTCCGCGAAAGTTCGATCTCGGAAACATTGACGGAGGCTAAGGAGCCCAGATTCCTTTTCAATTGATCCCAGTGAAAATGGTTTTTCCACGGCTCGGCATAACCAGGGCCTTGAGCGTCCAACATTGCACCGACTCGGTCAAGTTCTGAACGAAGCGATTCTTGAGTTTCATAGAACCACACTTCTGAGGGCTGTACAAAGCGAGACTCGGCATCTAGTAGGACTGAAGCTGGATTAGCCTTTGACTGTGCCACGTCAAGAGTTGCAGAGATAGACTCGCTGGCAAGTCCAAGCAGCAAGAGGCAGGGCAGCCACCGTGTGGTAGTTTGATAAATCATTGGAAGTGTCCAGGATGTCAGTCAAAGTGGTGATTTTTTTAAACTAGTATTGCTGAGCAGGTGTGTGTTTTTACTGATTCCTGTGTAAACATAAGTTGCTTTTCAGCGACGTGTGCCGATGAATTACTTTAGATCGACCCTCCCTGAGGTTCAGTTGCCATGACTAAGACAAAAAAAATCGTTTTCCTATTGCCGTTTGTAGCGATTCTGACGCTCGTAGCTTCTGAGGAGATCTTTGCTTCCGCTCCCGTTCTGACGGGGCGATGGGGTAATACTTGCCTTCCACCGCAATTGATTTCTCAATACGAAACCAAGCCAACTCAAGCAGTAGTCGTTGTTACCTTCTCGACGAAATGCCCACTTGTGCGTCGGTTGATTCCCAAACTGAACGAATTGCAGAAGAATTATGATGAAACTGGAATCCAATTCTTTGCTTTGTTTCCCAATGGAAGCGATGACTTACAATCCATAGCCGCTTACGCTCAGGATACGGGGCTTATTTTTCCTGTTTATAAGGACGATGCGGAGAATCCTTGGCACGAACAACTCGAACTCAAGACCACTCCTCAGGTGGTCGTGCTCGATACACGTGATGGATACGATCCCACAAAGATCGTCTACCGAGGACAGGTAGACGGCATGTGGTTTGGAGGTGGAACGGCTGATACGAAGCAAGATTATCTTGCAGACGCGTTAGATTCTTTTCTCCAGGGCAAAGAACCTTTGCTGAGTGAAACGGCCGCATCGGGTTGTGCCATTGCCAGGCACGCTCCGCGGGATCTGAGCGAATATCAATCGGTGACATACTACCGAGAGATTGCCCGCCTCCTACAAGACAATTGTATGAACTGTCACCGCGAAGGGGAAGCTGGCGCCGAGCTGTTCAGCTCTTTCGAGGACTATGAAACAGTAGCCTCAATGAGCGAAGTGATGCTCAGTCGAATGGAAAACGGATTGATGCCACCTTGGCATGGCAGAACGGACGCAGAGGGTGAAACGGGGGGATTCAAGCATGATGAACGCCTAAGCACCGGACAAATTGACACATTTCGTGCCTGGGTAGAAAACGGGTGTCCCGTGGGAGACGTTGCGGATGCCCCACCGAAAAAGAAATGGCCGTCTTCAGAAGATTGGGCCATTGCCGAACCGGACTTTGTTTTTGAAATGCCTGAGCCCTACGAAGTTCCTCTGTTTAGGCTCGATGAATATCAGTTCTACAGGGTTAAGGCCAATTTTTCCGAGGATCGGTATATCCAAGCAATTGAAGTCAAGCCAGGGAATCGAGCGATCGTACACCACATTGGAGCAATCATCGGCCCCCACAATGAAAAACAACTTGTCGCCACACAAGCAATGTTCGAGCTGTATGGCCTGACTGGCGATAAAGTGAAGAAAGTTGGTGACTATATTGCTGGCGATCCTTTCAACGCGCGGACTTACGAGAAGGACTTCGCACTCAAATTGCCGGCAGGCCACGACATCTTCTTCGAGATGCATTACACACCAACAGGTCGGAAGGAAGAGCCAGACGTCTCTCGAATGGGAATCGTGTGGGCCAATCAGAAACCGGAGCATGTGCTTGAGACAAAAGTTTTCAATCGCAAAGACATACGCTTGCGACCACACGACATGCACTACGAGAAGTCCAACTATTACCAGTTTCCGACTGATGTTCTGATCTACGCCCTCGCTCCTCATATGCACTATCGGGGAAAAGATTTTGCAATCTATAAAGCCGTAAACCCTGGAACGCCTGAAGAGAAGCGAGAACTGATCATGAGTGTGCCGACGTACGATTTCAATTGGCAACGCACATATGAATTCGTTAACCCTGTTCGGCTCAAGGCAGGAGACGCACTCTATACAGTAACTCACTTCGACAATTCGCAGTACAATCCAAACAATCCTGATCCCGAAGCGTTGGTGAAGTTTGGTTTGCTCTCAGCACAGGAAATGCTCAATCTTCGTGTGAAGTATGAAGTGGTAGATTTCGGGCCGGTGCAATAGAACTAAGTACAGATTAGCCTTTACCCACACAACTGCGGGGAAGTCCGTGCGGTGCAGTACCACCTCGCGCCCGATATTCCCTGGTTTCTGCACAACATATTGTGATTCTGTGATTTCTTGTTTCACAGAGATTTTCTTGGTACCGACAACTTCTTGAGACCAAGGGGGCTAGACCGATTTCTATCGGCCTTATACCGTAGACGGCTGGCGATAGTTCGTCGCCAATCGTCCTACGAGTCACGATCCAATCTCAATCAAGAATCTATTCCATGAATCCATGTACTACAGACCATTGGCCTCTAGGAGTGTTTACTAGTATCGATGCAGGGTTGGGTGTCAGCTTTGACGTACTAGCGCAACTTCAACTTACGACAATTCATCTTCATGCCCCAGCAGCTGCCAAGCGGTCCCCGGAGGCTGCTGCTGAGCTGAGTGAACGGCTGAAGCGGCTCGGCATCGAGGTTTCTTGTGTTTTTGCTGGATTTGAAGGCGAAAGCTATGCGGATATACCAACAGTCGAGCGTACCGTGGGACTCGTTCCTACCGAAACCCGAGACAAGCGCGTTGCAGAACTGAAAGAGATAGCCGACTTTGCTGCGAAACTGGAAGTCAAAGCCGTGGGTCTCCATCTTGGTTTCGTACCCCACGATCCAAAATCGGAGGCTTACCAGCAAATAGTCCAAACAGTTCGAGATGTTTGTGACTACTGTACTCAGAATGGCCAGGCGATTCATCTAGAAACTGGACAAGAACCTGCGGACGTGCTTGAGGGTTTTTTGGAAACGGTCGGACGAGAAAATCTTTTTGTGAATTTTGATCCAGCCAATATGATTCTCTATGGTTGCGGTGAACCGCTACCTTCTCTCGAGCGAATTGGACGTTTCGTTCGAAGTGTCCATTGCAAAGATGCGAAGTGGTCGGACCAACCGGGTGAAACTTGGGGCACTGAAGTCGCGCTCGGTGAAGGAGATGTTGATTTCACTCAATTCCTTCGTATTCTCGAGGCTCTTCGTTATAAAGGTCCGCTTACCATTGAGCGTGAAATTCCCCAGGATCCTGCTCGCCAGCTTGAGGAGATTGGTAGTGGCGTGAATCTCCTTCGACGCACTATGGAAGCTCTGAGATTTTCTACCTAAGCAGTAGCCTCACCTGTGATCAGGAACAAAGAAAGCGACATCATGTTGAAAGTCGGAATTGCAGGCATCGGATTCATGGGAATGATCCATTACCTGAGCTATCAAAAGATTCGCGGAGCCAAAGTAGTCGCCATCTGCGAGCAAGATCAGAATCGCCTAACTGGCGATTGGCGAGATATTAAGGGGAATTTTGGTCCGGCCGGCACCATAATGGACCTGAAGGGTGTGGATACATACAGCCAGATCGATGACATGCTCGCCGACGAGCAAATCGATGCAATTGACATCACACTTCCACCTTCGCTGCACGCCGATATTGCGGTCAAAGCCCTTCGTGCCGGCAAGCATGTATTCTGTGAAAAACCAATGGCACTCGTTCCAGCTGACTGTAGGCGAATGGTCGCGGCTGCGGAGAAAGCAGATCGCCAGATTCTGGTAGGGCACGTATTGCCGTTCTTTCCGGAGTACAATTGGGCATTGAAAACGATTCGCAGCGGCCGTTACGGCAAGCTATTGGGTGGCAATTTCAAACGAGTAATTGCCGACCCAAGTTGGCTTGCTAATTATTGGCAAGCCGACAAAGTGGGAGGTCCTTTGCTGGACCTTCATATTCACGATGCCCACTTCATTTGCCTTCTCTTTGGGATGCCGCTGACCGTTTCGACCACTGGTCGCACGAGAAGCGAACTCGCGGAGTATTGGCACTCCCAGTTTGCCTATGGCCCGAAAGGTCCGGTCGTACAAGCAACATCGGGAACCATTCCCCAACAAGGCCGCCAATTCTTACACGGATTTGAAATTCATCTGGAAAAAGCAACACTGCTTTTCGAGTTCGCCGTGATAGGCGACAAGGCGGAATACCTATGTCCTCCAACCTTGTTGAGTCAGAAAGGAAAAGTTGACTATATTTCCCTGGCAGGCGAAGACCCCACACACGCCTTTGATGCCGAAATCAGGGAGGTCGTCCGCTGCCTCAGCCGAGGGGAAACTTCGAACATTTTGAACGCTCAACTTGCTCAAGACGCAATTCTATTGTGCCAGAAACAAGCCGAAAGCCTATCGAAAGGGAGAGCTGTGAAGGTCTAGGTTTTTGCGCAAATTGATGAATTAGCTCGTTGCAAATCTACAGGCAGTCCCCACATAATAAAGGGACGCTTAAAAATTTAATTCTTCCTCAAATTGAGAGCAACGGCTGCATGTCCCCGAGTGAAAAAATTCCCTGTCAAGTATTTCGCCTTGCCCGCGAGGCGAGCTGTCATGTCGCCTCCCAAATTGCAGCACTTATTCGTAAGCGAAGCGACGAGAACAAGGCTTGCGTGCTGGGTCTAGCCACCGGTAGCACCCCAGTGAGCGTTTACAAGGAACTTGTACGTTTGCATCGGGATGAAGGGCTCTCCTTCAAAAATGTGGTGACTTTCAATCTCGATGAGTATTTTCCCATGCAATCCAATGAACTGCAGAGCTATGTGCGGTTCATGAATGAGCATTTGTTTGATCACATCGACATCGATCCGGCCAATGTCCATATACCTGATGGCACGCTTGCCGAAGCCGATGTCCCCGCTTTCTGCCAGCGATACGAGGAGCAGATCGTCGAGGCCGGTGGCATCGACATACAGATTCTGGGAATCGGTCGCACGGGACACATTGGCTTCAACGAACCTGGCTCGGGGCCCAATAGTCGCACTCGTATGATTACACTTGATCGCCTCACGCGGAACGACGCAGCAAGCGACTTCTTTGGTGAGGAGTATGTTCCTCGTCGCGCGATCACCATGGGTGTTGGCACGATTTCCGATGCAACGCAGATCTATCTTCTGGCATTTGGGGAAGGGAAGGCTCCGGTCGTCGCTCAATCGGTTGAAGGCCCGATCACTCCAAACATCCCAGCGACCTACTTACAGGAACACCCAGATGCTCGATTCATACTCGATGAAGCTGCAGCAGAGCAATTGACTCGCCTTCGATCTCCTTGGGTATTGGGGTCTGTAGATTGGGATGACGCTACCATCCGCAAGGCTGTTATTTGGTTGGCAACTCGCCTTGAGAAACCTATCCTCAAGCTGACTGAAGAAGACTACAACGAAGAGAGTCTGCAGGATTTATTGGCAACAGTGGGCTCTGCCTATGAAATCAATCTGCGTGTGTTCCGGTACTTGCAATCAACCATCACTGGTTGGCCTGCTGGTAAACCTGAAAAGGCCAGGCAGCCTGGCGACCGCCGACAATCCTACGATGATGTGTTCCCGAAGCGGGTGTTGATTTTTTCACCACATCCCGATGATGACGTGATATCGATGGGGGGCACCCTGATTCGCCTGGCTGACCAGGGGCATGAAGTACACGTTGCCTATCAAACGTCTGGGAACATTGCCGTGTTCGATGACGATGCAATTCGATTTGCCGAGTTCGCCGCTGAATTCAATCGGCATTTTGACATCGACGCTGAGCGGGTGGACAGCTTGGAAAAGCATGTCGAACAATTCCTCAAGCACAAGGTGGCTGGTCAGGTTGACAGTGCCGAGGTGCAGTCGATCAAAGGACTGATTCGCCGCGGCGAGGCTCGCGCTGCCACTCGCTCCTCGGGGGTGCCTGCTGAGCGATTGCATTTTCTCGACATGCCGTTCTACGAAACAGGTCGGGTTCGCAAGAAACCGCTCAGCGACGAAGACATCGCGATCACGGTCGATCTTCTGGAGAGCATTAAGCCTCACCAGATTTATGCGGCAGGTGATCTATCTGATCCCCACGGCACTCACCGCACGTGCCTGAGCGCCGTTTTTCAGGCCTGTAATCGCGTGAAGGATCAGGATTGGTACGAGAGGTGTGTTGTTTGGCTTTATCGTGGAGCCTGGCAGGAATGGAACCCACATCAAATAGAGATGGCCGTTCCCCTGAGCCCTCGCGAATTGATGCGCAAACGGACTGCAGTTTTCAAGCATCAGTCTCAAAAAGATCGGGCGCTGTTTCCCGGCGCTGATCCCCGTGAGTTTTGGCAGCGAGCCGAGGACCGCAATCGTGCGACGGCTAAATTCTATGATGCACTGGGCCTTGCCGAGTATGAAGCAATTGAAGGCTTTGTCTGCTGGAATGGCGATGCGGAAGGGATTCTTTAAATCACAGGCTGCCTAGTAGATGCTCATTCCATGTGGCCTTATTGTTTTGGGCGTCGTATTCCTCGTACTGGGGGGCGAAACGATACTGCGCGGCGCAGTCGGCTTGGCGACACTGTTGCGGCTCTCTCCGGCTGTAATCGGACTCACGGTTGTCGCAGCAGGAACTTCAGTTCCTGAACTCGCCGTCAGTGCGATGGCTTCTTATCAAGGCAGCGCCGAAATTGCCGTGGCAAATGTGATAGGCTCGAATATCTTCAATATCACGGTCATCCTGGGGCTCTGTGCCGTGTTTCGTCCCATCGCCGTTGTGGGTAACACAATCAAGCTGGAGTATCCTGTGCTCTTGCTGGTCACGTTTCTGGGAGTTGTCCTGGAGCACGACGGCGAGATCGGACGGCTGGATGGCATGTTGTTCATTGCCTTCTATGTAGGCTTCACGACTTATTTGGTACGACTGGTTCGGCGCCAGGTTTCGGCAGAAGAAGCCGCGGAATTAAAAGCGGAAGTTGCCGAGTTAACCCCTGCAACCGAGCGGCCAAGTCCTTGGGTTTGCCTCGGTCTATTGACCGCAGGGGTGACCTTCTTGGGGCTGGGCGCGAATGTGACCGTGGAGGGCGCCGTGCAGCTTGCCCGCCTGTTGGGCTGGTCCGAGCGCGTCATCGGCTTGACCATCGTCTCCGCCGGCACGGGATTGCCGGAGGTCGTGGCTTCCCTGATATCCAGTATCCGTGGCAGAAGCGACGTCGCGGTAGGAAATGTCATCGGCTCGAATCTGTTTAACATCTTGGGCGTTTTGGGAATCAGTTCAATGTTAGCGCCGCTACCGGTCGATCCTCAATTGATTGCTACCGATGCCTGGTGGATGCTGGGGATCACGCTCCTGTTGTTTCCCATGCTCTGGTCCGGTCGTCAAATCATCCGGGCCGAAGGGCTTCTCTTGCTGGTGGTCTATTGCGTTTATGTTGGGCGACTGTTGATTAATTAAGAAGGTGTCTTTCTGCACGCCTCCATTGCACTGGTCTTGAAGCTTCTGCATCTGTTCAGCCAATTAGTAGCCGGATTCGCAAGAATTCGGATCGGAGACTTCCCAAACTTTCATTCTCTCGTCTGAATTCTTGCGAATCCTGCTACATTTGGAGTCCAGAGCAAAGGAACCTCGCCGTGAGCTTTGGAAGATTCAATCAAGACAACTCTGGCTGTTTCGTTTTTCGCGGCCGTTTGGCACTCGGTTGTGTTTCCGGCAAGCTCCGCGACTAGCGCCGTTCATTCACGCCGAACGCAGGTTTAACCTGGGCTGTTGGTACCCCTGGACGACGCTTCCTGTGTCATTTAGCATTCTAGCGTTGCTCAAGAGCCTTTCCGCCGACCACCCCGAAGGCAAACGCCAAAAACAATAATCCGAAAGCAATCACGTTCCCAGGCCAGAGTGGTAAGCCAATCCAAACTCCCTCCTTTAAGCCAAGACGGAGGAGCAATTCGACCCACCCCCCAACGAAAACAAGAGCGAATATACCCGCAAGCATCAACGGATAAGTCCACTGCCGATGGAAAAACACCTGATGAGCATACCTCGGAGTGGTAGCGAAGTTCGTAGAACTCACATGGCCTTACCTGGGGTTTAGTTTCAATACTTCCAGGGACTCCAGAGCCAATTCTGCACTTTGAGCAACTGAAGGTTTTATCCTGCCGCTTTGAGCACCATGACGGCCAAGGCAACGATTCCGACCGCGGCTAGAGCGGTTTTTACTTGTTCAAATAAGGGTTGTTTGGCTGTGAAGTGTGATTTGTTTCTTTGAGGTGATGCGACTTCGGCATCGACTATCTCGTCGTGGGGCTGTTCTTCCAGTTCGTCGAACGTTGGCGGGGAAAGAGTGTTTGCATTATGTGATGCCTTGCTTTGATCTGGATTTTCTGCTCGCAGGTCGGCCAACTGGGCCTCGCTTGATTGCCATTCGTCCTCGAAGGAAGCCTGCGTTGAGTCACTAGTACGAGGTGCTAATGAGCGAGCATCCTCTTTTGCTGATCCCTGCACGATAGCGTTTTCCGCTTGTCTACCGATATTGGGTGCTAACGTCGCTAAGAATGACTCGACGCGTCCTCCAAAACTTCCCAGCGTGGTTCCCTGGCCGGCGCCGAATAAAACACCAGCCAACTCTCCTCGATCGTTGAAAATGGGACCACCCGAGTCACCTTGCCGCGCTTCGACGTCAAGCTCGACCATCTGCTGCGGGAGGTTGACGTTTGGGGAATAGTATTGTGTACAGCGGCCGGTAACGGAACGATAAATGCCGGGTCCATAGCCGCAAATCGTCAAGAGATCGCCAGGCTGGGGTGCCTTGTCAGCAATCTTTACAGGTTCAACTTGTGGGTGCCAAATCACCAAGGCCGCCAAATCCCAATCGGGATCGACTTTGAGCGAACGGGCCTTGGAAGTCACCCCATTGGGGAAAATCACCTCGATTGGACCTTTGGCGTCGCGGACCACATGCCAGTTAGTAATCACAAGCCCGAATTCTTCGCGGACATCGATTAAGGTGCCACTGCCGAAAGATGTCGCTTCACCCTCAGGAACCACCACCCGCACCACTGCCGGGTGGGGCTTGGCAGATTGGGTTGGCATTGCGGAAGGGGAGGGGAGGGTACCCAAGGGAACTGTATTTAAGGCGGGTTGCTGCTGCACGTCAGACAGTCTTGACCCAATTTCTTCTTGCCAGATGCGGGCAAAATTGGCCGACGAGAAATCAGCCAATGCCTGCAAGGGGAGCGCGAAGTGCGCACAAAGGATGGTGCCCGCTATCGCGATTCGATAGCGGGCACATACTCTCCAGAACTCACTTACTTGATGTAACATCACAGAGGTTTATCAAACCTTAGGGGCTGGAGGTGGTGTCCGGCGACTTCTTTCATTGTTGAGTATCATTTGTAGCAGCCGACTGCGAAGCTGAATGGCTTCCTCGTTTGGTTTGAGGTAGCCGGTAGGCTTTACAGCGGATGAAATCGCCACTTCTTCTCGTTCTCTTCGACTGACCGACACAAGGGGCAGTTCATTCATGGTCTGTTCCTCCCTTAGGCCGCAATGGGTCGACCACCCCGAAGCTCTTCATCGCGTCGAGGAAAATCCTGGCCATCGTTGTAGAGGGCTTTAAGCCTCCGCAACTCTGCACGCAGGGCATTCTCTGCCAGTTGGGTCAATGTCAGTCGTGCGGGGTAACCGGCCAGATGGACCGCCGCATCGCGTGCCTCGTTCAACACGTCAAGCGGAAGGTAAATCGTGGCCCGTACTTTTGGGTTTAGTCCATGTTGCATGCTCTCGTTCCCTGCTGCGAGTACCTAGCGTGGGGTTTCGCTCCTTGCGAAACACTGTGTCCCTGGTGCATTCATCGGACGTTGGTGACCATTACTTCAAACGTCAGACGTTTGGCCGCAGGGATTGGCTAAGAGGCACGCGAGTTAATTGTGGCACAAAAAGAAGAATCGCTAATATTTGACTCACGCTCAGCCGGAGAGTCACGCCCTACGAGATAGAGAAATCTCGGACAGCGTGGCGGGGCCGGCTAAGGAGCGGTTTCGTTTTCTACAATCGCTAAGAGCAGACCATCAGTTGTGTACTCTCCCGCGACGACACCTGCTGGATAACCCGCCTCGCTGAGTACCTCGGCGGTCAGGGGGCTGATCGCAGCGAGCTTTGCCTTGCGCAATTCATCGCCAAACATTTGCACCAGCGACCGAGCAATGGCCGAACTGGTAACTGTGATCCAATCGATCTTCCCTGCACGCAGATTATTAAGAATGTGGTTAGACGGCTCTAGGACATTGTTGCTCTGGTAAACGACTACCTGAGATACATCGGTTCCAGCGGCAGTCAACAACTCAGCAAGTACCTCGCGGCCTCGGCTTGCCCTCAGCAGCAGCACTCGCTTGCCTTTTGATAACGGGGCAAGCTCTTGGGCGAGTGCTTCAGCGCGATACTCGCTTGGCTGCAAGTCGGCATGCAGGCAATATTCTTTGAGTGCCGCAGCAGTCGCAGGGCCGATTGTGGCGAACTGGCAACCTGCTAGGTGCCGTAGATCACGACCGGTTGCCAACATTCGATCGAAGAAATACTTCACCCCATTGGCGCTGGAAAACACGAGCCAATCGAACGAAGCGAGGTTTTCGATCGCTTGATCGACCAATCCCCACTCCGAAGGAGGTTCAATTTGGATTGCCGGCTGACATGAAACAATCGCACCCTTTTCGTGCAGTTTCACCGTAAGATCGCTCGCTTGATGCTTGGGCCTCGTGACCAACACGGTTTTCCCGAACAACGGACGATCCAGTTGCTGTTGTGCGATCGAGAACCAGGGGTTGCCGCTTGCAGCGGCAACCACATCTCCCACGATGATAATTGCAGGGGGTCGCAGCTTATGTTTACTCAAGAAGGTGCCTAGCTCTCCCAGGGTCGTTCTCAAAACTTGCTGGTCGGCAAAACTACAGTGACGCACGACCGCTGCCGGAGTTGATTCAGCCTTGCCGTGGTCGATGAGCCTTCTTGACCAATCACCGGCAGTAGTTACTCCCATGTAGAAAACCAAAGTCCCTGGAAATTTGGCGAGGCTGCTGAGGTCAATCGCATTCCCCGCTTTCCCCTCGCGCTCCTGGCCGGTGACGAGCGCAACGCAGGAAGCGACGTCACGATGGGTAAGTGGTATCCCGGAATAGCTGCCAGCCGCCAGACCAGAGGTCACACCTGGCACCACTTCATAGGAAAGGCCAGCCTGTTCGAGGGCAGCGATTTCTTCGACCGTGCGACCAAAGATTGCTGGATCGCCTCCCTTGAGCCGGACCACCATTTTGCCCGCGCTGGCCGCCGCCACCATCTGTTGGTTGATTTCCTCCTGGGTCAGGATGCGTCCCTCGCCGTGGCGACCGAGGCAGATGAGATCTCTCTGTCCTAGATTTTCGCCGAGGAGGCCGGCATGATTGAGTACCACTGGATCTACGAGATAATCATAAAAAACCACGTCTGCCCGCTGCAGGAGGCGGAATCCACGCAGAGTAATGAGCGATGGATCGCCGGGGCCCGCTCCCACAAGGTACACTTTGCCAGATTCATTGGTCATCGGTTCAGCACCTTTGGGTCGCTGCGGGGTTACGGTGGATAGCGCGAAACAACATGATAGAATAATGGCCATGGAACCTGAACAACAAGCCGCCACGTCGAAACCGCTCCATGGCATGACGCCCCTGAGCCCTGCCTCACGGCAACGTTTGCAGAAGGTTTTTGAGCATGGGCAGCGTTGCGCTGAGAAAAACGACTATGACTATGCCACGCAGCTGTTCTCACAATGTGTCGTCGAAGATCCGGGAAATATTGTCTATTTGCAGAGCTTTTTCGCCAATCTGCAGAAAAAATATGGAAACAATAAGTCTGGTGCTCGGATGGCAGGCTTGAAGATCAAGAGCCCTCGCTCGACACTCTGTAAGGCCGCAGCCAAAGGGAAGTGGGCCGAGGCACTGCAAGCAGGTTGCACGGCACTTGCGATCAATCCATGGGATATCCCCACGCTTCTTGCTATGGCTCAAGCTTGCGATGAACTGGGAATCGACGAATCCCAACTCACCTATTTGCGTTGGGCACTCGACACGAATCCGAAAGATATCAATGTCAATCGTCAAGCGGCGATCACGCTTCAGCGGATGGGCCAATTCGATCAAGCAATCTCCTGTTGGCATCGAGTCGAACAGGCCAAGCCCCATGACGAAGAGGCTTTAAGGTCAATTTCGCGGCTCTCGGTCGAAAAAACGATTCATGAGGGTGGCTACGACCCTGACTTGCTGCGGCAGGATAATTCGGCGGATGGTGGGTCCCATTCCTCGGTTGCCAGCTATTCACGCCATTCAAAAGGCGAAGTCGAAGAGAAATCGCCTGAAGACCAACAACTTCCACCAGAAGAGCGATTTCGAAAAGAGATCGCGAAGGATCCGACGGACTTGCAAGCTTATTTCAAACTAGCGGATCTTCAGGTGCGCGAACGTCGGTACGACGAGGCTGAAAAGCTACTAGAACAAGCGATGCAGGTTTCAGGTGGTGGCGATCTCACTGTCCGCGAGCGAATGGAAAACGTGCTAATGCGACGCTCTCGCGAGCAACAGGCAATTGCCGAGAAGCAGTTCGAGGAAGATCCAACCGACGAAAATCGGCAACTTGCGATGCGCGTCAAAGCTCAGGCCAATCAACTCGAACTCGAGACTTATGCCGCTAAATCAGATCGCGATCCGGGCAATACTCGGCTCAAGTACGAATTGGCCGTGCGTCTGAAGCGTGCCGGCAAGCCCAAGGAGGCAATCCCCCATTTACAGGCAGCGCGGAGTGACCCCCAGCGTCGAGTTCAAGTTTTGTTGGAGCTGGGGGAGTGTTTTCAGAAAATTGAGCAGTACAAATTGGCTCTCGCGAGCTATGAGCAGGCCCTAGAGGCTTGCGACGAGCCAGATTCAGAAACTCGCCGATTGGCTCTCTATAGGGCAGGGGTTTTGGCCACAGGCATGAAGGAATTCGACCGGGCCGAAAGTCATTTGACCGAGCTGGCAGGGCTAGATTTTGCCTACCGCGATGTCTCTGACCGGCTAGACAAGATCAACAAATTGCGTAATAGTGGGTGATTCGGGTTGGCCGAGGGTGGCCGATCTGGCTTCAGTACACCTGTTAAGTAACGAAAATAATGCCAAATTCTGTCAGTGCCAAGAAACGTCTGCGTCAAAGCAAGGATCGCCGCCAGCGCAACCGCTCAGTCAAGTCTGCTCTGCGTGGTCAAATTCGCAAAGTTCGCGAAGCCATCGAGTCCGGCGATGTCGCCACAAGTGAATCAGAATATGTGATCGCAACGAAGCGTCTCGATCAAGCGGCCGCTAAGAAGGTGATTCACGACAATCAGGCTGCCCGCATCAAGTCGCGTCTCTCCGCGGCAATCAAGAAGCTGAAGGCTGCGAAGTAGGCGTTCCCTCTGCAAGAGCCACTGGTGGAAGCCTGTGGTTTCTTCCGAATCAATGGACCGCGGGATTCCGCTGGCGGCTATAAAGGAATAAGAGGCGTGCTCGCTATTACCATGCGATTTTTTCGCTGTTGAAGACGGGGCCGTCGACGCAAGTCCGCTTGTAGTCCCAGTCGCCATCGGGTTGATGGGTCTTTACCACACAGCTAAAGCAAATCCCAATTCCGCATGCCATTGGGGTTTCTAGCGACACTTCGCATGGCACTTCATGGGCACGCGCGATGCCCGCCACAGCTTCCATCATCTTCTCTGGTCCGCAGCAAGCGATACGGCATGAAGCAGTAGACTTCTCGGCCAATAGATTTTCCAATAATTCCGTAACCAATCCGTGGTGCCCGACAGAACCATCGTCGCTGGCGATTCGCAGATCGATCCCGCACGATTTGAAATCTTCGGCTCCAGCCAGGAGATCGACCGAACGAACGCCGTAGCAGAGAGTGACTTTTTCAGCGTGCTTGTTCCTGCGAGGTGGTACGCCGTATTGGCGACCTCCTAGGAACTCTCTGCCCAGTGCCAAGAATGGCGTCTGGCCGATGCCCCCTGCAACCATGATGAGGTGATCGACTGGTTGCGGAGAGAAACCGTTGCCTAGAGGCCCCCAGACATCGATTTCTTCGCCTGGGCGGCTAGTTGCAAGTCGCGACGTCATCTTGCCAACGACCAAATATACTACGTCAATCGCTATGGGACTGCCCGCTGTGTCGAGCACGGTGTCGTAGAGTGCAAAGGGGCGACCCAATAGCGGATCATTGGAGCCCACCGGTCGCATCATCAAGAATTGCCCAGGCACGATCGTAGCGGCCAGCTCAGGGCACTCGAACCGCACTCGGTAGGTATCCCGCGCGAGGCACTCGTTCTCCGTAATTGCTGCACGGTACTGACTAGCGCAATCGGCATAGTAGGCGGCCGAGAGTGGATTGCCTCCTGCGTCACTCAGTGTATCGCTCACCGCCGACCTCGCTTAGGTGGGCCTGATTTCTTACCGGAGGGTTTTTTGCCGGATTGACTTTGAGTGCCGGCCCCTTTGCGTGGTGGCTTGCTGCTTGCTCTGGAAGCCGAGGCCTTACCCCTGGCAGCTTTGCGTTTTCGCTGCTGAGCGGCCTGCTGATCAGTTACTAGTTTCTTCGCAGGTTTTCCACTAGAGGTGCTTTTTCTTTCGTCGGGGCCATCTTCAGAGGCGGTTTTGAGTTTGCGGACTTCCTCATGTGTAAGCTGGCGATAGGAACCTCGTGGCATCTCGCCCAGACGGACCGGCCCCACAGCGATTCGCGTAAGTCTTTGCACCTTGTGTCCCACGCGAGCCAAGAGACGACGCACTTCGCGATTGCGGCCTTCGTCGAGTACCATCTCAAGCACCGTGCCGTTCTTCTTGCGGCTCTTGACGCGCACATCTACTGCCCGGGCAAACCCTTCGGCTAGGTGCATCCCTTTGCGAAGTTGAGCCAATACTTCTGGACCAGGTTCGCCTGCCACTTGCACATCGTAGATTTTCTGTACGCCATGTCGCGGATGTGTGAGCTGGTTGGCAAGCTCACCATCGTTCGTCATAAGAATCAGCCCTTCGCTGCTCATGTCGAGCCGACCCACGTTAAAAACACGGCCTATATCTGGAGGCAGGAGATCCGTGATCCGTGGGCGCCCCGAGGGGTCATTTGCTGTACAGACGACGCCTTCAGGTTTGTTCACTGCAAAGTAGACGAGCTTGGGATGCGGCAAGGGTTCCCCATCCACAAAGATTTCTTGATGCCGCCGATCAACCCGCGTGCCGAGTTCGGTCACCATCTGTCCATCCACTTCGACACGGCCTTCGAGGATCAATGTCTCTGCTTCACGGCGACTTGCCAAGCCGGCGGCGGCCAGCACCTTTTGGAGCCGCTCACCAGGAAGCTCGGAGGCGGGTTGAGGTGCGGCTTTGCGGCGACGCTTGACCGGCTTGCCTGGTCGACTTTTCCCAGCGTAACTTCCGCCGGATTTCTTATCCGTGTTTTTCTTGCCAGATGGTTTTCCACCGGATAATGAGCGTCCAGGCCTCGAGGCAGGTTTTTTTGCATTGCGGGGAGGCATGGTAGGCGGGTCGTTTCATCGAAAGTAAGGAGCGACTCACACACGGTCGCCTACGACCCATCTTAACTGAAACGGGACGTTAGACCCAGGGGCGGGAACCAACGCAACGCTTTTCCTTGCTCTTAGCTGAGAGTCCACGCCTACCGGGATTCCAGGACTGTGTGGCGGGCCGGCAAGGACCCCAACGCTCAATACCGCGAACCCATGCGCCACGGGCCAACCGGCATCGGTTGGCGGGCACGTTCAACCTGATTGATAGGGTACTGATAATCGATCGGGCGACCGCCGTCGATTTTTGGTCCCATATCATTTTGAGGATAGGGATCAAACAACTCGGCATTGTAGCGCTGATAAGCCGCGGTGCCTGGATGCAAGAGTTTCGGCATACGGATCGTCGGCGAGCAACCAATCGCAAACAACAGCAACAAACAGGCACCGGCTGTGGGAAACAGATTTCGATTCACTGCACACCAGGAAATTGGAGGAGAATTACAGGGAGCGAATTGTAGGAACAGATTCACTGCCAGGGAAGTGCGGCTCAGATCAAGGCAGGTAGATATCCAATACGACGGCAGGCTCGATTGGTTCGGCCGTTATTCTGCCGGCCGCTGCTGGGAGGAGACATGTATTGCCCAGGGATAGCGGTTCGCCGCTAGCATCACCCGCCAGCGTGATAGCACCTTTGAGTGGAACCAGTAGGTGGAACCGTTCGTCGCCTCCGAAGTCTGTCGACTCGCCGACAGCACAACGGTCGAGGATGAATTTGTCGCATTCAACAAGTCGTTCTCTGCCGGGAATATCGGTTGAGTCAGAAACTTGTGGAGCTACAGGCCCGCGGGTGTAATCGGTCACTTCAAGTGATTGTTCGATGTGGAGTTGTCGCGGATTGCACTGGGCATCAACCCGATTCCAGTCGAAAAGTCGAAACGTCGTGTCGCTCGCCTGTTGAATCTCAGCAATCACCAGACCAGCGCCCAAGGCATGCACGGTGCCAGCTCGAATAAAAACGCAATCGCCAACTTTGGGCTCGAATTCATGGAGACACTCGGCGCAATTGCCTGACTCGATAGCTGCTCTCAAATCTTCGCGGGTGACCCCGGATTTGAGACCAGCATAGATCTTGCTGCCCGGTTCTGCGGCGAGTACTACCCATGCTTCCGTCTTGCCGAGATCGGGAGGATCAAGCAGGGCGCCCTGCTGATCATTGGGATGGACTTGCACGGAAAGCGTTCGATTGCAATCGAGAAACTTGAACAAGAGCGGAAACTGGGTTTGCTTCGCATGGCGACCGAATAATGCTTCAGGGCGTTCAGCAACCAGTTCATGCAATGTGAGTCCTTTGGCAGGACCGCAGGCAACCACGCTTTGATCTTCGCCGTGGTCCACGATCTCCCAACTCTCCGCGTAGTTGTCCCCCGGGCCGAGCGGCTTGCCAAGCATCGTCGCAAGTCGGCGTCCTCCCCAAAGGTACTGACGAAACAGAGGTTCAAACCGCAGAGGGTAATTACAAACGGATGGCATGGGGACTTATCACGTTGATTACTTTTGGTGGCTGTCACCGAAAGGGGATGGTTGCACCTGGAAGAACCACCCCCTTCCGGGGACAGCTATGATCTAACATCTTCCATCTTCGCGATTCGGCAGATCGTGGCAATGGCTGCACATGAATCCGTTGTCGCTCCCTCAATCCCTTGTTATTATAGGATTTATGCTCGATTCGGCCCGCTGACGCTTCCTGTTGTATTCTTAATTGACTCCAAAACCGCCCGACGCTGACATTAGGAAGCTAGATCTGATCTCATGGCCAAAACGACTGAGGATGACGAACAACAGCTTGAGAGAACGAAGATGTCGTTCTCCGAGCATCTCGAAGAGCTCCGCTCGGCCCTGTTCAAATCGATTGCGGCTTGGGCAGTCGGGACCGCCTTCGGTTTGATGATCGGCTGGCAGGTCGTCGATTTCGTTCAGATTCCTTTGGTTGAGGCGCTTCAGAGCTACTATCGGGGCCAAGCAAGAGAAACGCAATTGGAATGGTTTGATCAGCAGAACTCTTCTGGCGAGCCAGTACCTGCTGACCCTGCTGCAGCCGCTACAGAAATCGCCGATGAAGGATTGATGCCCGAAGAGTGGTATATCGATCCACACGAATTGGCAAAGACTTTGAAATCCCTGGGGATTGATCTCCCAGAAGATAAACAGTCAGAGATTTCTACGCATCGCGATGAAATGCTCAAATTGCGGTTTTATCGGCCCCTCGAAAACGACCCTCGGACCCAAGCAATAAGTACCGGCAGCCAGGAAGGATTCATGGTGTACATGAAGGCCTCATTGGTAGTAGGTGCGATTTTGGCGAGTCCTTTCATCTTTTACTTTATTTGGCAATTCGTTGCGGCGGGACTGTACAAGCGAGAGCGGAATTTGGTTTACCTCTACTTGCCCATGAGCCTGGGCCTGTTCTTTGCCGGAGCTGCCTTAGCATTCTTTGCGGTTTTCGACTACGTCTTGGACTTTTTGTTCTGGTTCAATGCTCAGATGGGCATCAACCCCACACCAAAGATCAGCGAGTGGATGAGCTTTGTGTTAATCTTGCCGCTTGGTTTCGGCATTAGTTTCCAATTACCGCTGGTGATGTTGATGCTCGAACGGATCGGCATCTTTAACATCAAGGATTATCTGGACAAATGGAGATTGGCAGTGGTTGTGATCGCCGTGCTGTCTATGTTTCTCACCCCCGCCGACCCAGGAAGCATGATCCTGATGGGCGTACCGCTGGTGTTTCTCTATTTTGGCGGGATATTGCTCTGCAAATATCTGCCGAAGTGAGTGGATCGGTGCTAGCCATCAGTTCTCGTGACTGCTGGAGGGCTACAGGCTTCTAGCTCCAATCCGCCTACTATTCATTGAGTTTGTACTGCTTCCAATCGGTGCGACCTGCGTAGGAATTGAAGTATGCCTTCATGTGCATATTTAGGCAGATGCCTGTGATGAGATAGCCGATCATGCCCAGGCAATATGATAGAGGAAACCATGGGCCCCAGATTGTACTTTTGACGAAATCCTCAAATAGGACTGTCGGCAATGCCAACAACAGCGGAATGCAGGGGGCAAGCAGAAGAGTCCCGCCCTCAGTGCTACCTCCAACAGAAAAAACTACACAGCAACAAAATAAATATCCTCCGCCACAAAAAATGATTGTCGCGAGTGTGAGCCCGATAGCCCGCATTGATGTTGCGGAGCGGAGCGAGAAGAACAATCCCAGGCTTGTGGCAAAGTAGGCCAATATCAGGAAAGTGAGACTACTGGCAAGCAGTGGCCAGAAAAAACTTGCTGTGAACAGAAGTCCCAACATCCAAGCTGCCACCAAGACCAGAAATAACCAACGGCAACTGTAGAGATTGCCCCAAATTTTGCCGTCGATGATCTCTCGACCGGACAGAGGTGTGGCCAGCAAAGAGTCCCAACAGTCGCGTTCCTTTTCTTGAGCAATTAGCCCCGCTGCCCGCGAAGCCAAGAGCAACAATATGCCGCTCCCCATTGCTCCAGAGAGCCCCATAAGATATTCGAAATAGTCATTTCTTGCATAGGTTTGGTAGGCTACGATTGAGTTAAGAAAAACCATGACTGTCATCACAGCAATTGAAATCAAGAGAATCATGAGAGCTATCCCACCGACGTAGCCAAACTTGGTCGTCGAAGACTCCGCAAACATTTCCTTCCAGAGAATCGGACGAGTTCCAAGAGGTCGGCGAAATTTAGGCAAGTGGAGATTGCGGAACCGCGATTTGCTCGGCACGCTCCGTGTGGTCTCCGAGAGGTGGACTCGCCGTACGGCGAAGATTGCCAGTCCGAGGGCGACTAGGGAAACCAACATCTGGGCACCGACGCTGCTCACCACGACTCGCATATTGAGTCCGATTCCTACGGCAGAGGTGTTCCCCATTGCCCTCGCCATAATCAAGAAGGGGTTGATCGAACCAAGCCATTCTGCCACAGGCATGATTGCTGTTCGCCAGCCAACATTGGTTATCAGACGCGACCAGAAGAAAGTACTCAAAAGCAGGGGAAGCAAGAACAGGACAATCAACAAGAGATAAATTCGCACCGTCGCGTCTCTGGCTCGTGGTGACCAGACCGACACGCAGACACTCAGTGCCGTGAGCATTACGGCGCTACTCGCAGTGATTAGAAAACTGGCGGTAAGGGCTCCCGCGGGGATACCTCCCATGATACGAAACAGAAACAAGATCGGCAGTCCGACCAGCACGAATTGGCCGAGTAGCGTCAGTCGAGCAAGTGTCTTGCCGAGGATGATCTCCGCGTTGGAAAGGTCGGTTGTGAAAAGGTATTCGATCGTCCTGCGTTCTCGTTCAGTTGCAATTGTCCCGACTGACATGGCGGGTCCCACGGCCAGAACCGCGAGTAGCTGTAACCAGCTAAAACTCATGAAAAAGCTTGCTGCCAGCATCGCCGAATTGCGGATTGAAGTGCCCGCTGGAATTCCTCTGGAACGAAAGACCAGATAGCTCATGTTTGAATAGGTTACCCACAAAACAAACAGAATCAGCGCCGCATAGATGACCCGCAGCACGAAATAGCGCCGCCGGCGCGCGGCGGCGACCAGTTCGACACGATAGATAGGGCCGGCGAGCATCTGGAAAAAATGGGGGAATAGAGGAATGAACGAATGGAGGAATCAAAGAACTCTAACAGAATTCCTTTTATTCCCCAATTCCTCCTATTCCAGCCATTTCCCCATCAGATCTGGTACTGCGTTTCGGGGCGTAATTCGTCAGGCACCTCGCTTCGCACCTTCAGCTTCGGCTTTTCCAGTACCACCGTCGTATGGGGAGCAACACTTGAGGTAATCCATACGTTGGAGCCGATCACCGCGTCGTGGCCGAGCACCGTGCGGCCTCCCAAGACCGTAGCATTTGCGTAGATGACCACGCGGTCTTCGATCGTCGGATGGCGCTTTTGCCCCCGAACCAACTGGCCATCGCCATCGGTGGGAAAGCTTAAGGCACCAAGAGTGACGCCCTGATAGATTTTCACATGCTCGCCAATCTCGCACGTCTCGCCGACCACGACACCCGTACCGTGATCGATAAAGAAGTATTTGCCGATCGTAGCGCCGGGATGAATATCAATTCCCGTGCGGCTATGGGCCCATTCGGTCATCATCCTGGGAATGAAGGGAATCTGCAGTTCATAGAGTATGTGCGCCAAGCGATAAACGGTAATTGCATCAAAGCCTGGATAGCAGAAAATGACTTCGTCGACATTCTTACAGGCCGGATCTCCGTCGAAGGCAGCTTGTACGTCCGTGGCCAAGACGCGCCGCAAATCGGGAAGTTGATCAAGAAACTGCAAAGTCTTGGCCTGGCCAAGGGCCTCGAAGTCGCTGTCGCAGTGGCAATCGCTCGTCGCACCGGCATCGTGTCGCAACGCGCGGCCAATTTGGCTCGTGAGGCGATCGTGCAAGCGGTCGACAAGGTCACCAACATAGTAGGAAATGTTCCCTCGATGCAGCCCCGTGCGACGCCGATAGCCGGGGAACAATATCTCCATGAGTTCATACGTCGCGGCAATCACTTCTTCGTAGCTTGGTAATGGGCAGTGATCGAGATGATTGATCGTGCCTAGCTCACTGTAGGTCTGCACGATGCGGTCAGTGATCTCAGGAAGTTGATCCTTCAGACGGAAATCGGAGGCCATGATGATGCTCTTCACCCAATGGGGATTTGATTGCGAAACGGTCGAGATAACTAGCCGAGAAGGGGCCAGCGCGAGGGTCGAGAGGGTCCGGCCTAAGCCGGGCCCGTACAGTCACAGAAATAGAACGAAGCAATCATGTTTGGTTCCTGTCCTTCTCGCATGACACAGACTGGCCATCCTTGGTTCTTTCGGCACACCGAATATACCGAGTTTAACCATTTTACCGCATTTATCCCAATTGGTAAGTGCGGAATTCCTGTGTACTAGCCGTGCAGAAGCCCATGGTCCGATCCTGAGACAACCATGGGCTTTCGGCCAAGGCTATTACGGATCGAAATTGATCTATTTGTTGCGAAAATACCTCACTTCTAGCTGCCACATTGAAGCAGTTATTGAACTATATTTTAGTAGGACTCCACGGCGGGATAACTATTACTCGAAGCGGAGAGCAGCAACATGTTTCAATTCTTCTCTGGGCTCGATCCCACGTTAGTGCTCTGCCTGTTCGTCCCCGCGGCCATGATTTTTGCAGCGTGGTCCTTGCAAATTGCCTGTGCGATTGCCTCGGTTGATCCTCCCGATTTCTGGCAGAGTCTGCTTTGCACCTTTCTTGTGGTGGTTGCCAATATCGTTCTCCGATTTTGGGTCAACACCTCCGTGTCAGCCCCCGGCCTGGGAACCAGTCTGTTGGCACCTATTGTGCTGACCATCGCCATCGTGGCAATTTTGGTACGAACAGGGCCATTGTCAGCCCTCGTGGTCACTACATGCCAGGGACTGATTTTTACGGCTCTCTACCTGGGTTTGTCCATGCTGAACTCGACGATTGCCATTACGATCTGATTCGGCCGCGGTCAAATCCAGGCATGAAACCAGGGGTATTGATACTTAGCTGCAGTGCTCTATTCTACTGTTCTGCCAAGCCTCAATTACTTTGGAGAACACTATGAACAGCATTCTGCGAGCGATGATTGTATTGACCGTTTGTAAAGTCGGAACCGTGTGTGGAGAGGAGAATCACAGTAAATTTAGCGAAGAGATCACGAAAGAAGTGGGATGCCCCTATCTGATAGTCAAGCCGGAGGATTTTGACGAACAGAAAAAGTATCCTCTGATCATCTTTCTCCATGGCAGAGGAGAGAGTGGCGACGACTTGAAACTCGTAAATGTGCATGGCCCTTTCGATTTTGTAAAGCAGCACAAATTGCCAGTAATGATCGTTGCTCCACAAACGCCCATCGGAGTGAACTGGGACATCGACATGCTTTCCGCATTTGTCGATCATGTGCTCGAAGAGTTGCCTGTCGATCGTGGGCAAGTCTATTTGACGGGACTCAGCTTGGGTGGCTTTGGCACCTGGGAACTGGCGGCCCGCCGGCCCGAAGTGTTCGCCGCGATAGCGCCGATCTGCGGAGGTGGCAAGCCAGTTCAGGCCGAGTTAATTCAGGAGATTCCCCTGTGGGCCTTTCATGGCGCAAAAGATCCAGTGGTACCCCTCAAGAGTACCACCGATATGATCAACGCTCTCTACAACCTGGGCAGCGCTCCTCGCCTAACTGTTTATCCCGATGCGGGCCATGACAGCTGGACCGAGACCTACAACAATCTCATGCTTTACGATTGGTTGTTGAGCCAGAAGAAGGAGAAATGAAGGCAGAGGTTTCACAGCGGATTCTCCTCGTTGCAACAAGAGTCATCTACCGGGGAGAGACCGGAATTTGCTACACTGGGGGATGAACCCACCGCCACATGAATTCGCAGGAACCTTCATGCCCACCGATCCCTCCCCCACCGCAGAAAAGCCCGCCTCGCGGAACTTTATTGAGCAGATTATCGACGCCGACCTCGCTGATAACAAGAACGTCGAGGTCCATACGCGGTTTCCCCCTGAGCCAAACGGCTATTTGCATATTGGTCACGCTAAAAGCATCTGCTTGAATTTTGGCCTGGCCCAGGAATACAACGGAAAATTCAATCTGCGATTCGACGACACGAATCCTGCAAAGGAGGAGCAAGAGTACGTCGATTCCATACTCGACGACGTCCGCTGGCTGGGTGCCAATTGGGAGGATCGGCTGTTCTTTGCATCGGATTATTTTGATCAACTCCACGACTGGGCAGTGGAACTGATCAAAGCCGGTAAGGCATACGTATGCGACCTGACAGCCGACCAGATGCGTGATTATCGTGGCACGCTCACTGAGCCTGGCAAAAACAGCCCTTTTCGAGACCGTACCGTCGAGGAGAATCTCGAACTCTTTGCGAAGATGAAGGCTGGAGAGTTTGCCGATGGCACGCACACTCTGCGGGCAAAGATCGACATGGCCGCGCCGAATATCAACCTACGCGATCCGGTGATGTACCGTATCAAACACGCACATCATCATCGCACCGGAGACACGTGGTGCATTTATCCGTCCTACGACTACACCCATGGTCAAAGCGACTCGATCGAGGGGATCACTTACTCAATCTGCACACTAGAGTTTGAAAACCATCGTCCGTTATACGATTGGTTTTGCGAATCACTTGCAATTCACCACCCCCGACAGATCGAGTTTGCTCGGCTCAATCTGACGTACACCGTCATGAGCAAGCGAAAGCTGCTGCAGCTGGTCAACGAAGGACACGTATCGGGCTGGGACGACCCGCGAATGCCAACGATTCGGGGTCTGCGCCGCCGGGGCTACACTCCCGAAGCAATCCAGGCATTCTGTGAGCGAATCGGCGTCGCCAAATTTAATAGCACCATCGACATGGCTTGGCTGGAAGACGCCATCCGCGAGGACCTCAACGAAAAGGCACTGCGAGCTCTGGCGGTACTCAATCCGATCAAGGTAATACTCACAAACATCGAACCAGGCTCGTCAATCGACGTCGAGGCCCCAAATCACCCTCAAAACCCCGAGGCCGGAATGCGTAAGGTGCCGCTGATGCGAGAGATTCTGATTGAAGCCGAGGACTTCATGGAAGACGCCCCTAAGAAGTTCTTCCGACTTCGACCAGGAGGCGAGGTGCGACTAAGATGTGCGGGCATCATCAGATGCGACGAGGTCATCAAAGACGACGCTGGCAATGTGACTGAACTTCGCTGCACGTTCGACCCTGATCACTCACGCAAGGTCAAAGGAACCATCCATTGGGTTTCAGCCGAGCGAGCACTTAGCGCCGAGGTTCGCTTGTATGACCACTTGTGTGCAGTAGAAAATCCGGAAAACGTATCAGAGGGCCAAACATTTCTCGACAACCTCAATCCCAACTCGCTGCAAACAATCACGGCATTCGTGGAGCCCTCACTGAATGAGGCAATGCCTGGCACCCATATTCAATTCGAGCGATTGGGGTATTTCTTCGTGGACCCGGTAGACTCCGCTCCAGAGAAGCCCGTCTTCAACCGCACTGCAACACTGCGCGATAGTTGGGCGAAGATGAAGTAACTGCATCTGGCGAGCCCGCTTCAGCGGGCGGGACGGCTAGGGCGGGAACACATGATTCCAATTCGCCCTGATTTTGCTACAATCCATGCCAAGTCCAAGCGAATCAGCATAATATCGCGAAGCCAGATCGAAGGAATTCGCGGGTATCACCGCTTCGAGCATTGGCAAATCGACAATTAGGTGTACTTCACCGTCTTCCTCGTTAGAAGACACATCAGGAGGTTTTATGTTCCACACGAATCGAACACACACTCATTTTCTTTGCTGGTTTCTCACGGGGTTGATGCTGTTCACTCCGGGTTCCTCTCTGATTGCTCAGGAGGCAGATGAACGTACCACGCTCCTTGCCGATCCAGCGGCTGTGCCAGTGCCGGATGTTGTCGACACTCCCTTGGACGTGACCTACTTGTTGCCGCAAGCTTGTCTCGTCATTTCATTGCGTCCACAGGCGATTCTCGCCTCGCCGTTTGCCAAGATGATGCCCATTGAAGTCTTGCAAGCAGCATCGCTCCACCAATCAGGGCTTGACCCTTTGCAGCTGGATCGACTGCTATTGACGGTGGAACCACCCGCCGCAGGGGCACCCAACTATGCCGTCATGGGGAGTTTCATTTCCCCCGTGGTTGGCAAACTGCATCCGCAGCTTACTCAGCACACCACACCCAACGAGCAATCTGAACAACCTCACTTGAAGAGCAATCACCCACTCATGCCGAGCATGTATTTTCCGAGTGAGACGGTGCTACTGGCTACGCCGGAGGTGACGCTTCAGAAGTTTCTTACCGGCAAATTCAAGCCCGCCGAGAGCTCACTGCACGAGCACTTAATGGCAGCTGCCAGTGATGATGTCTATCTGGCAATTGATGTCGTGCCGCTGCGGCCTCTGATCAATGGATTGTTGATGCAGAATCCCACTCCACCCAAATTTGAGTATCTCAATGTAGCTCCCGATCTGGTGAAAACGATAGAGTTGCGAATGAACCTGTCCCATCCGGGAACCAACGAACTAGTCATCGAGTCCAATAATGAGCAAGACGCGCAGGAATTGTTGGGCCTAGTCGATAAGTCTTTCGATCTGGTCCGCTCCCAGGCCACCGAAGAGATCACCCGACTCAAACAGAATAGCGATCCCGTTCAGCAAGCAATGGGACGTTATCAGGAGCGGATGATGAATGACATGAGCACGGCATTGGCACCACAGCGAGAAGGTACTCGTTTGGTGATCTTCCGCCAGTCAGGCGAGCATGGCCAGATGGGAATGCTCACGATGACGGCCGTCTCGGGTGTGTTGGTTGCGTTGCTTTTGCCCGCGGTGCAGGCGGCTAGAGAAGCGGCACGGCGAAATACTTCAATGAACAACATGAAGATGATCAACTTAGCACTTCACAATTATGCTGATCAAAATGAAATATCATTTCCAGCTCAAGCGAATTTTGACGACAATGACAAACCACTTCTGAGTTGGCGGGTACATATCCTTCCCTTTCTCGAACAGAATGAACTCTACAAACAATTTCATCTCGACGAACCGTGGGACAGTGAGCACAACAAGGCTCTAATCGCCAAGATGCCAGCCGTTTTTGCCGAACCAAGTTCTAGCTTTGCTCAGACAGAGGGTCGCACCAACTATCTCGGTGTACAAGGAGACGGCATGTTCTTTGACGGATCAAAGGAAGGAAAGAGATTCATGGACCTACGAGACGGCACAGCAGCTACAATCATGATGGTACAAGTCAACGACGAGAGTGCTGTTCCCTGGACAAAACCTGAGGATTGGGAATTTGACGAAAAAAAACCACTCAAGGGGTTGATTCCTCCGCTACATGCTGGTGTTTTCTTAGCGAGTTTTGCTGATGCCCACGTCAAATCTATCAGCAAAGACATTGATCCTGGTGTTTTCAAGAAGCTCTTGACGGTTGATGGTGGGGAAGTGGTTGAGATTCCTTGACGACTCGGCGTTGGGGGTTGTCACCAGGCAGCTCTACTGCACATAATCCTCGGTTCAATTTCCATCAAAGCGAGCCGGCTCGTCCCCGAGCCTGTAGGAATTCGGGGTCGAGGACGACCCGGCTCGCCACGTTGTTTACTCCGGGCGCTTACGCTTCCGGCTCGCCTTTCGTTAACCCCATTGAAGAACCATGCCACTTGTTGTTGTCGGGTCCGTTGCCATTGATCACGTCGAAACTCCCACGGAACGTAGGGATAACATGCTCGGGGGGTCAGCGACTCATTTCTCCTATGCCGCAAGTTTCTTCACCAGCGTGCGGCTCGTAGGGGTCGTTGGCGAAGACTGGCCTGCGGAACATACGGCTGTGCTGGATGAGCAGGGGATTGATACTTCGGGATTACAGCAGGTTCCAGGTGGCAAGACCTTTACCTGGACGGGTCGCTACCACGACAACATGAACGACCGCGACACACTCGACGTGCAGCTGAACGTGTTCGGCGAGTTCGATCCCGTGCTGCCTGAAAGCTATCGCAGGGCAAAGTATGTGTTTCTCGCCAACGGCGTGCCTGCCGTTCAAATGAAAGTTCTCTCGCAAGTGCCAGGTCGGCGGCTGGCCGTGGCCGACACGATGGATCTCTGGATTAAGACTACCCGCAACGACCTCAATCAGCTGCTCAAGCAACTCGATGGCTTGGTACTGAACGACAGTGAGGCCAAGTTGATTGCCGAGACTGAGAATCTGGTCACGGCTGGCCACCGCGTAAGAGAAATGGGCCCCAAGTTCGTCATTATCAAGAAGGGCGAGCATGGAGCGATGTTCTTTAGCGAATATGAAACTTATGTTCTCCCCGCTTTTCCAACCGAGCAGGTCGTCGACCCCACTGGTGCGGGCGACAGCTTTGCCGGCGGCATGATGGGGTATCTAGCCGAGTGCGATAACTTTGAACCCGAGACACTCAAGATGGCGATGGCCTATGGCATTCTCGTGGCAAGCTTCAATGTGGAAGGGTTCGGTCTCGAGCGGATGCAACAGATCTCCCGCAAAGACATTGACGAGCGGATGACTGAGTACAAGAAGATGCTCAATTTCTGATTTCGATTTCATCCGTCGAATTCACGGCCCAATCAGTATCCACGGGGATCGGCATCAAGAAGGGTCGCAACCGCTCCATAGTTCGCGGTCCAATACCGTTGACGCGGTCCAACTGCTCAACACTGCGAAACGGCCCGTGCTGTAACCGGTCGCTGATAATACGCCGTGCCATCGTTTCTCCCAATCCGGGTAACTGGAGCAATTCAGGCCAATCAGCTTCGTTAACGTTCACCAAGTAGCTCGCCTGCAGCGGGTCTGCTCGATCGATATCGATTAGCCTTCCCTCGTGCCCACCTTTGTACACCCAGTAGCTTGCCATCATCACCAGCAGACTTGCCACCACGGCAAGCAGGCTTGCTTGATCGCGGGGCTTAATCCACGGCCGTGGTGTCGAATCGGTCAAAGATTTTTCTCTGCCGGGTTGCATGGCGTGCATTGAAAAGGGGATATTTGACAATGAAACATCAACGCTCTGCCCCCAGTATAACCGTTTGCCCTCTCCCAAATCGAGAACTAGCCATGAGAGAATTCCAGCAGATCGAATGGGATAGTGAGCTTCAGCACGATTGTCGGCAGATTGTGCGTCTTGCCCTCGCTGAAGACTTGAATGGCCAACAGGACTGGACCACCGTCGCCCTGGTACCTGCAGAGCGACAGGGAGCTGCCAGTATTGTAGCTCGTGATCCAGGAGTCGCAGCCGGTCTGGTAACGATCGAACTCGTTCTCTCGGAAGCAAAAGCTGAGATGGAAGTAGAGCTTCGTGTCCAAGATTCTCAAAGTTTCACCGCAGGAACAACTCTAGCGGTGTTGAGCGGCAACGTTCGTGACATACTCACTCTGGAGCGGACAATACTGAATCTCCTGGGTCGGATGATGGGCATCGCAACACTCACAAGCCGCTTTGTCCAAGAGGTCGCCGACACCAAGGCAAAGGTTTACGACACTCGAAAAACGACTCCTGGGTGGCGCCGTTTGGAGAAATACGCAGTTCATTGTGGAGGAGGTTCCAATCACCGCATGGGTCTCTACGATGCAGTACTGATCAAAGACAATCATCTGGCCCAGCGTTCAGGAAAGCCGGTTGCCACTGCCGAGGATGCCGCAGCAGCAGTCCTGGAAGCAAGTCAATTTCTTGAGTCGTCACAAAACGCGGCTCAATCGAATCTGATTGTAGAAATCGAAGTTGACAGTCTTGAACAGCTTGCCGCCGTCTTGCCAATGCATCCTGACGTCATTTTGTTGGACAACATGGATTCAAGTCAACTTCGCACGGCCGTTACGATGCGTGACGATATCGCCCCAACGGTCGAACTGGAAGCCTCCGGAGGAGTGCGCTTGGAAACCATTCGAGAGCTTGCGGAGACGGGAGTCGACAGAATCAGCTCAGGCGCTTTAACCCATTCAGCCCGCGGGCTCGACATTGGCTTAGACTGGCACCCCTAGGATGTGGGGTGGGTGGAGAGCACTAATGGGTGAGTCCGAAGACTCCGCACACAAATTCTTCGCAATCCGTACAAATTTAATTGACAGCACTGCCAGGGGTGGTTAGAATCAGGGAAGCTGCGGTAGATTTACCGCTTTTTAACACACATTTTTACTTTTTCGATTGGGTTGTGGACCTCATGAACATTCGATCGGCGACGAGTCGAGTTGACTCTTCGTTGTCCGGACAGGTGAAATTGGTAGCCTGGGTTCACAACACCATCTTTGCTTGCTGAGAAGCATTCCTGCCTAACGGTTTTTCGTTTCAGGAATCAATAGCACTCAGCTCTCCCCTGATGGGTTTGTCTCTGGGTTTCCTGCATGAGGTCATTCTGCGCATCACCAAGGCAGGATCACCAACGCTTCGGTCAGGGCACGCGGTCAATTCGGCACGCTACAGGTGCGCGAATACTTCTTGAAGACAGCTAAATAGCTGCCCGCAAGCCCCTGCATTTTTGCATCTCTCGTCAATCGAATGCTGCCAAACGTGAATAGCGTTTGGCACTTGTTCTGACAGGTCTCCTCCCTGATTTAGACCCATCACACCAGAGATCATTGCCCCTGCCGCTACGGAAGGCACGTGCGGTTGACCTTGGAGACAACTATGAAAAAGACATCAACAAATCGTTTCAGTTCGACCGCAGCACTCATTCGCTACTCGTGTGCCGCATTCGCGATACTCTTGCTAGCCGGAGCACTTGCCAACACATCACAGGCGGTTGTCATCGGCAACTACAAGTTCATGATTGGCGAAAGCGAACGCTATTTGAAAGCAATTTTGGACTTCAACCGTGGCGAGATCAATCAAGCTCAACTCGATGCGATCCACCACGAAGAGTCCTGCAAGAACCCGTCGATCCGCCTTCAGCAGCGTAATCGTCCGGCTATACTCATTCAGAACGTTTCCTCCCAGGAAAACGACCTCAGCAGTTTTGTAATCGATATGAAGCAGGCTGGTTTCGAGTTCGGACTGGGCGATGCTCCCTCCCAGGGATTCAACGGCACGCCTGTCTCTGCTTCAAATTACTCTGATGCTGGAGTGGGAGTTTCTGGTTCGCTTGACCCAACAAACATGATATTGACCCTTGACTTTACAGGCCTTACTTCGACAGCTTCGCTTCAAAACGCCGCAATTTTCCGTGTTGATCTGGATCCTTCTCCCATGATCAATACGCTCTACCCTGATTACCGCGAAGTACTTCTCGGTGCAGACGCTGGTAACGGCCCCACCGATCCCGCAACGGTTCAGGCAACTTTTGGCATGGCAGGAATGCCAGATGTCACAACAAGTGCAATCGAGTTGAACGGCCCAGATACCGTCTCAAACGCTGGCCTCTTAGAGGTCTATCATGCCCAAACACCTACGGACATGTTTGAAACAGACGGGGGAATCCCTGAGCCTGCTACAGCTTCCCTCCTGGGAATTGTCTCCCTTGCCATGCTCTGCCGAAGACGCACATTCAGCCGTAGCTGAGTGCGTCTCTGTAGTAGCCGTTGGCGGGGGGAGCAAATGGTTTGAACCGCGGGCTCCCGCCGGCGGCTATAATGTGGAAAATCCATCCGCTTAGGCGTCCCAACTTCTCTTGGCAAGCTTTGCCGAATGCGTAAATCCCCTGGATTGTACCCAATACTCGGATAATTCTGAAAAAAGTGAAAGTAACGGTAGTACGGGGTCCGATTCTCTTCTGTGTACGAATAATCGAACAGGCGGACAGCACTGGAAGGTGATCCGGTGCTCGTCAAATGCTTCCATAGCAGGCAGTGCGCCCGCAAGCGTCGTCCTGTTCGAAATTTCAAAGGGGGGATCCAAGATGAAGTTTCGTTTTAGGAGGGCTGCTGCGCTCGCAGTGAGCCTTGCACTCTTGGCGGCACAGACCGCCGACGCCGCCAATCCACGAGAGTACCAAACGGCAAGTTCTGCAGCTAATCAAGCTAGCGATTCGTGGTCAAATTACAATGAAATCGAGCAGTGCGACTATTTTGGCACGTGCAACGCTGGAAGCTGCAACACGGGTTGCTCCGGCGGAAGCGGTGGCAACCTAGGACTCGGCAATGCCCTGTGTTGCCATGATAGCCAGCTCTTTTTCTACGGTGATTACATCTACGCCCGGGCCTGCTTCAGCGAAGCCCTCGCGTACATTGTCAGTGATCCCAACGATCCTCAAGGGGGTCAGAGCATCGTCGAATACGACATGGACTATGTTTCGTCGTATCGCTTTGGTGGTGGTATCAACTTCTGCGACTGTGGTGGTGCGATCGTTTTCAACTTCGCTCGCTACCAAAGTGAAGGGGATTTTGATGTCACGGATACTTCCGCCTCGACAGGGACCACCATCTTTGGCCCCTATGAAGTAGACGCTCCCGGCGACAATGGTTCCCTGCAAGGGAATTTGGACGTCGATGTGAAGTCTTACGACCTGGGCGTAGCCAAGACGATTCCACTAGGTTGTCCGCTCGGTTGCTGTAGCAGTGGCTGCTGCGACTCGTGTTGCGGCGACACATGCTGCGATACCTGCTGCGGCGGTGGTTCCTCGTGTGGTTGTGGCAGTGGCTGTGGTTGCTGCCCATGCCCCGCTTGGGACATTACCTGGACGGCTGGCGTTCGCTTTGCTGAAGTCGATTGGGCACGCAACAATCTGGCAATCGCTAACAACGGTGATGAGATCGATAGCGCCACAACTCGACTGGACTTTAATGGTGCAGGTGCTCGAGTGGGCTTCATGGGTCGGCGATACTTTGGACGTAGCGGGTGCGTTAGCGCCTATGCCAAAGGAGATATCTCTCTGCTGGTCGGTGATATGAACATTAGCACCTACACGACAGACGATCCCGACGGTTCGGCCCCACTGACGTTGCGTTCTTATAGCAACTCGGGGTGCCGTGTTATTCCAGTCACCGAGATCGAAGCCGGTGTGAGTGCCCAGGTCACGAACAATATCCAGCTAAGCTCTGGATATTTCATCGCCGCCTGGCATGACCTTGGTATTCGTGACGAGTACGACTGGACCACTCCAGGTCTTCAGTTGAACAATTTCGACGATGCCAACATTCTAGGTTTTGATGGTTTCTTCGCTCGGGCCGTGGTGTCCTACTGAGAAGAAGCAAACTTTGTTTGATCTATCTCCGACACGCCAGCCGTTTTACGGCTGGCGTGTTTTTTTGTTCAAGATGCTCTAACTTCCCAGCGGCATCGCGGATAATGCTTGTGCCGAATGTCGAGCTATCTACACTGGCTCGGGAGTCAAAGACTGAAGAAGAGGCGCCGGAGCAATACCGCCGAGTGCGCGACGAAAAACGCGACTTTGCTGAGCGCTTGCCAGATGTCCTGAGCGACTCTGGTGCATAGAACTCTACGAAAGAGTAAGTACTAATTCTTCTTCCTAGCCGGAGGCACACCTGCCTCAGGGAATGTCCGGAGGCAGGTGTGCCTCCGGCTAAGATAGGGCATGATTATCCGCGGCGACCAGCGGGGCTGGTGAGCATCAGACGATCACGGCGAGCGCGCCGCTGGGCACGTAGACGAGCGCGACGTTTGGTTTCGCTTGGTTTCTCGTAAAACTCTCGGACGCGAATCTCTTTCTTAATCCCACTTCTTTCTACTAACTTCCGAAACCGCCGAACGGCTTCCTGAGCAGATTCTCTTTCCCGCAACGTCAACTTTACCAAGGGTATCTCCTAATCTTGTTTGGTGGATGGGCTTATTGCGAAGCCTAACCTCTTATGGGCAAACGCTTAAAGTAGCATCGACCGGCGAGCGAGTCTAGCCCACGGCCCGATGATTTGCCTACGCAGACGGCAAATTCGGCAGATTCTCTCGGATTTAACAACCTCAGCCTGCCTTGCGCGTCACAATCTGCATTTCCCTACTTACGACGCGAAGACGCAAGCGAAATGAGTCCTTCTCGGCTCCACCCAGCCCAATCCTGTTGCCGATTGCTTAGGGTGGCCTTAAATGGTAGCCGTCGGCTGGAGCTGATGGTTGAAATCCGAAAAAACCGCAGGCTTCCGCCAGCGGCTATCAACTAATGACGAACAGCTAATAGCTAACAACCTTCCATGTCTGAACTTGCCAGCAGCGAATCGCTCCGCCAACTTGACCAGCGCCATGCGGAGGTCCTCCAGGCGCTCGACTCGCTGTGCCTGGATATTGAAGAGGTCCTCCAGCAAATCTCTCCGCAACGTGAGCCTGAACTTCAGCAAGCTGCTTGAGGCTATTTCCGGCTGTCGAGGCTGCCCGACTTGCTGATCGCACGCAGTAGCCGCAGGCCCAATACTGCGCTGAGTAAGAAACCCGCCGTCCCGGGGACCGAGACGCCCCAGAGTGGCCATGCCTGGTTGGTGACCAACAGTGCCGATCCCAGGAAGAGTGCACTGGTCAACATTCCCAACACCAGCCGATTGACCGAGGGTTCTAATCCCCGGTGATCGAGATGCACATCGAACCGGCCTGCCTGCACTTGCTGCAAGATGTCGCGTAAGCGTCGGGGGACCACTTCCGCCAGTAGTTGCATCTCGTACGCCATACGCCGTGCTTTGCGGAGTTGTCGCGTGGGTGACATCCGTCTGGCAACGACCTTCTGGCGATACGGCTCTAGGACTTCCATCAAGCTAAAGCTTGGCTCGAGGCGCTTGGCGGTCCCCTCAAGCATGATCAGCACTTTCAAGAGCAGTGACATGGGCGACGGTAGCATGATGTGATACTGCAGCATGATGTCGATCATCTCGGAGAGTGCCGCTCCCAACTCAAACCGATCGAGCGACTGATTGGCATAGTGCGAAACAAAATCTGACAGATCTAGATTCAAGCTCGTCTCATCAAGCCCCGCCGGCACGGCACCCATCCGAACTACCACGGAGCCAAGGCGGTTGGCGTCTTGCTCGACGATTGCCAGCAGCATGTCTTCGATTGCTTCGCGCATCGAGTCGTCCAGACGCACGACCATGCCGAAATCCAAGAGGCCGATCTTGCCATCGGGCATCAAGAGCAGATTTCCTGGATGCGGATCGGCATGATAGATCCCATGCTGGAATATCATCTCGAGATACGCTTCGGCCCCGCTGCGAGCCACTTCAGCCAGATCGACTCCCGAAGCTCGCACCTGCTGGAGATCGGAAATTGGCACGCCTTCGAGCCATTCCATCACGAGCACCTGCTCGGTACTCATCTCGGGATACGACTTGGGTATTTTTACCTGATCGCTCTCTGCAAAGGCACGGACAAAATGATCGAGGTGTCGCCGCTCGCAGGTAAAATCCAACTCGCGACGGAGCATCCGTTGAAACTCGCTCACGATCGTGACCGGTCGATAGGGCCGCAGTTCCGGTAGCCGTTCGGCAAGTTGCGCCAATCCGGTGAGAATCTCCAAGTCGACCCGCATGCGTTGTTTGATCTGTGGATGTTGCACCTTCACCGCCACATCTTCGCCGGAGTGTAAGCGGGCTCGATGGACTTGCCCGATCGAAGCCGAGGCGACGGGTTTCTCAGAGAATTCCGCGAACAACTCGGAGAGCGACTGGCCTAGTTCCTCTTCGACGATTTCAGCAACTTCTTCGAGCGAGTCAGCAGGCACGTCGGTCTGCAGTTTTTGTAGTTCGTTGGCAAGCTCTGTGCCAACCACGTCGGGTCGGGTGCTCATGATCTGGCCGAACTTGATAAAAGAGGGGCCAAGTTCTTCCATGGCGAGCCGAATGCGGGTCTCTCGGCTCTCGGTAGCCAGCACCTGCCCGTTGCGGTTTTTCAACAGCGACTTGCCCAACGAAAAGTCAAACCTGCTCAGCCAACCTGCCAAGCCATACTTGCTGAGGATCGAAAAGATCTCGCCCCAGCGATTGACGTTGCGATAAATTTGCGGGATGGAGCTGATGCGCATGTTTTGTGTGGGCTAAGTTTCTCGATAAGAAATAGCACGCGGATGAACGCGGATTCAGCGGATCGGCGCGGATTTTAGAGAGATAAGAATTCCAATTTCCTATCAGCGAAAATCCGTACAATCTGCGTTCATCCGCGTTCTATTTCTTCTCTTCTGGATGGACCTACATAAAAGAATATATGCCAACCTGTATTGTAACACGCCACCAGGCACCCCGGCAGTGAGGCACAATCGAGCAGAATCGGCTGAAGAACGTTTTATAGTGCTGCATTTGCTCCCGGCACATTGCTCATTGGGCCTTAGTCCTTGGTCACTCTCTTACGGGTTCTGCTTGACTTTTTGGCCTCTGCGCGGTGCAATAGTAGTATTGAGACCGACTAATTCAGAGGCACCCGGTCCAGAGCGGAACACGAGTCAACATGCCGAAAACCAGCCCCTTCCACCCCGCGCCCATTTCACGCCGCGCGCTCACCCTGATCGAAATGCTCGTCGGCATGGCGATCACGCTAGTGATGATGGCCGCCGTAGTGAACCTGTTCGCCAACATCAGCACCGGCGTCAACCGTCGCCAAGGAGCGATGGAGATAAGCTCTGAGCTGCGCATCGCGCGGCAACGATTGTACAACGATCTGGCCGGGGCGACGGTGAAGACCGACGCGGTTGATTCGTCGGATGGGTATCTTGAAATCGTTGAGGGGCAGGCGTCGGATGAGAATCCGTTGGCCGGCAGCCTGATAATAAATCCTCCTAATAATGTGGATCCAGCCGTTTCCCTTATTCCCTCAAGCAACACGGTATCTGACGCAGAGGGTAATCTCATCGACCCAGCAACTGTCACCGATTTTCTCTCACTCGGAGATTATGACGACATTTTGGCGCTGACAGTGGAAAGCCGCGGAGCACCCTTTCGCGGAAGAGGGCGCGCGCTCGTTCCAGGCGGTACTCAAGCAAATCCAAACGATTGGGTGGGCACGTCGATTGAATCTCGATTTGCTGAGGTTATCTGGTTTGCCGTAGAAAATCCGGCCGACGGATCGCGTGGTGAGCCTGGCATGCGAACGATCTATCGGCGGGTATTGTTGATCGCTCCTTGGGTCACGACCTATGACACTCCTTCGGGGACAGTTGATGATCCGATTTATGATTTGACGAATACGAACTTCCATCCAAATAGCGAGCCTCCATTCTTTTATGCAGCAAATCCGATTGCCAATACATATCATGCGCAACTCTTAGAAATGCTGAATTTTCAGAATGATTTTGATATTTCAGTCCGATTAGAGAATGACCGCATCGTGCCGAATACTCTGGCTGATCTTTCGCGTAGGGAACATCGCTTTGCTCACTTGCCAGACAATCTTATCGGAGGTAACCGTAAGTTTCCTCATCCTCTCTCATACAATGTAATTAATCGAAATCCATCGATAAGTATGCTAGCTGGAGTCGCCGACGCTTCTCTTAATCCCATTAGTTCACTCCAGCCCTTAAGTGGAGATCGCGCGGGGGCAGATATTGTTCTGTCAAATGTCTTGGGATTTGATGTCCAGGTGTTTGATCCCGGAGCACCATTATTCAATTATCAGGGAAACATCATCCAACCTAGTACAGTCAGAGTTTCGACTAGTGGAGGAGACGGAGCATTCTTGCTCGCCATTCAGGACTTCATAGCCAATCCCGGCGGGCCAACTCAGATCACCGGCTTCGGAGCCTTTGCTGACTTGGGTTGGAACAACGGCCTACTTATTGGTTCGACATATGTTCCCGAGTACAACTATCTGAGTATCACTGGAGCCCCACGAACCTTGTATCAGCAAGAACGCGGGGCTGGTTGGCATCCGACATTTCCGGAGAGTTCAAGAGAAAGTCCATCTGTTTACGACTCTTGGACAGACTACTACGAAACGGATCAGATCAACCAGGAGAACTCGCCCTACTACGTCTCGACGAACCTAACGATCCAACCCTCGTGGGCTCCTTGGCAAATAGATAATCTCGACCAAGGCACCAACGGTCTCGATGACGATGGGGTGAACGGCCCGGACGACCCGATGGAACGTGAGACCTCACCCCCTTACCCCACTCCGCTTAAGGGGGTCCAGGTCAAACTGCGGATCTATGAACCCAATACCCGCGCTATCCGCGAAGCCAATGTCACGCGGGATATGACGGACTAGCTATTAGCTGTTAGGCATTAGCTATTAGCCATTCAAATTCCGCATTCCCCAATCCGAATTCCGCATTCCCTAATGCCTGACATCCACTCGATTCGACTTCGCGAACCTTGGCAATGTGAGCCTTGTGAATCGGGGGTCCGGTGGTCGCGCTCTTTTAATTGGCCCGCGGGGCTGACGCCGCGGGAGAAAGTGTGGATCGTTGTCGATCCCTTGCCCGCCGACGCGCGGGTGACACTCAATGGGCAATCGCTTGGCGAAGGCTTAGAGATTACGCGTCTGATTGGGCTCACCAACCGCGTGGAGATCGAACTCCCGCAGGGGAGGGCAGGGGAGTTGCCCTTTGCGGTGCGGATTGATATCGATGAGGGGTAGGAAGAAATGGGACGCGGATTCGGCGGATTGTCGCTGATTTTTAAGAAAGGATCCGGGCTGTGCCTGAGGGATTAATTCGCGGTGATCTCACCGATAGAATCATTCATGGTTTCTATCATGTTTACAATTCGCTCGGATATGGATTTCTGGAAAAGGTTTATGAGAATTCTTTAGGTATCACCCTTTCGAAGTCAGGATGTACGGTCAAGCAACAATGGCCGATTGCTGTGATGTTCGAAGAGGAAATCGTTGGAGAGTATTTTGCCGACTTGCTAGTAAATGAATCGGTAATCATCGAAGTGAAGGCAGCTGAATCGATTGCGAAAGAACATGAAGCTCAACTCGTAAACTATCTCAAGGCAACTGGCTATCAAGTCGGTCTTATACTAAACTTTGGACCGAAGGCTGAGTTTCGTCGCAAGGTATTTTCCCATTAAACAAAACTATCGCTGTCAGTAGCTTGGTTTCCGTTTCTGTCGAATGCCTAATTGAAACCTGTCTGATCTGCGAACATCCGCCAAATCAGCGTTCCTCCGCGTTCCATTTCTTCCTTCGTAGCTCTCAATCTCACCACATCATGACTAAAATCGTTTGCACACTATGTCTGCTCCTATCCTATTCCATTTCGCATGCAGCGGAGAATGTCCTCACACCCAAACAAATAGACGACGGTTGGATTGCACTCTTTGATGGCGAGACGCTCTTTGGTTGGGAGGCGACAAGCGATGCCAACTGGCGCGTCGAAGATGGTGCGATTACGGTCGACTCCGGTGATGAGGGCTGGCTGATGAGTACCAGCGAGTTTGCGGACTATGCGTTGCACGTTGAGTTCCAAGCCCCCAAGACGACCAACAGCGGAGTCTTTCTGCGCACTCCCCTCAATCCGACGGACCCAGCACAGGATTGCTACGAAGTAAACATCGCTCCAGCGGAGAATCCGTTTCCGACTGCTTCGATCGTGGGGCGTAGGCGTTTTGGAGGCCCACTGAAGTGGGCACCGCCGTCGTGGCATGTTTTTGAGATCACCGTCGAAGGGCCCCAGGTTAGAGTCGTACTCGATGGGGCAGAAGCGGTTTCGTACACCGATCCCCACCCTGTCGCCCGCGGCCACATCGGCTTGCAACACCGCGAAGGCAAGATCGCATTTCGCAACATTCGGCTCAAACCGTTAGGATTGAAACCGATTTTCAACGGCCGCGATCTTACCGGTTGGAGCACAAAAGGAACGGACCAAAGTGAGTTCTCGGTGAACGCAGAAGATGACCTCACGGTGCAAAACGGCCCCGGTCATTTGGAGAGTGTCGACAGTTATGGCGACTTTGTCCTGCAACTCGAATGCAAAGTCAACGGTGACGGACTCAACTCGGGCATCTTCTTCCGCTGCATCCCCGGGGACAAGATGATGGGCTATGAGAGCCAGATTCACAACGGGATGGTCGATGGTGATCCCACCAAACCGGTCGACTGCGGCACGGGCGGCATCTTCCGCCGGCAGAATGCCCGCCGCATCGTAGCGAGCGATCACGAGTGGTTCGCCAAAACTATCATCGCCAACGGTCCCCACGTGGCAGTGTGGGTCAACGGCTATCAAGTGAGCGACTGGACCGACGATCGGAAGCCCGACGTAAACCCTCGCCGTGGCCTCAGGCTTGAAGCGGGTACGCTCATGATTCAGGGGCACGATCCGACGACTGATCTAGAGTTTCGCAATCTACGGATCGCGGAGTTGCCTGGAAAGAAATAGGCCGCGGATGAACGCTGATTTTGCGGATTTACGTAGATGAGAAGTTCCGTGAGCATCCGCTTAATCCGTGTTCTTCCTTGGCCCATTTCTCCCTGTGAACCGCTTGCCAGTCTTGCGGTGTCCATCCACAATGGGTTTCCTGCGACTCGTAGAGTCGCGGCTAATATTTGTACGCCGTGCGGTGCGTTGCATCGAGGCTTTGTCTGTTAACTATTTTGGAAAATGATTATGCCCAGTTGTGTGTTGGCTTATTCGGGAGGTTTAGATACCTCGGTAATTCTCGGTTGGCTTCAGGACGAAGGCTACGATGTGCATGCCGTGTATGTCGATCTGGGGCAACCTTGTGAAGACCGTGAGGCGATTCTACAGAAGGCTCGCGACAACGGAGCAAAATCCTCGCAACTCATTGACGCCCGTGAGGAGTTATGCCGCGACTTTGCCTTCCCGGTGCTCCAATGGCAAGCGAAATACGAAGGGATTTATTTGCTGGGTACTTCGATCGCGCGGCCGTTGATCTCGAAGATCTGCTTGCAGGTTGCCCGCGAGGTGGGTGCCGAGGCCTATGCCCATGGGGCGACCGGCAAAGGTAATGATCAATGTCGCTTCCAACTTGCCGCCGAAGCCCTCGATCCGAATGTCCAGATCATCGCCCCGTGGCGGATCAAGCAGTTCCGCGATTTGTTCCCCGGCCGTACCGAGATGATCGACTACTGCGACGCGAAGAAAATCCCCGTCAAAGCTTCTGCGGCGAAACCTTACAGCAGCGATGAGAATTGCCTGCACATCAGCTACGAGGCAGGCAAGCTCGAAGACCCCACGGTCAATGGTGTGGCAATCGTTGATTTCGGCATGTCTGTTTCGCCTCAAGAGGCTCCAGACAAGGTGGAAGAGGTCACCATTGAGTTTGAGAGCGGTGTGCCAACGAGCGTGAATGGCAAGAAGCTCAGCCCGCTTGCGATAGTCGAGACGATGAACGAAATCGCTGGCCGCAATGGGGTAGGGCGGATCGACATCATCGAAAACCGCTTCGTCGGCATGAAGAGCCGCGGCGTGTACGAGGCCCCCGGCATGACGGCCCTGTACGCTGCCCATCTGGCGATGGAGCAACTCACGCTAGACCGCGAGACAGTTCACCTGCGCGACCGCATCGCTCCCGAGGTGGCAGAGATGGTCTACTACGGTTTCTGGTACGTCCCCAAAATGGACGCCCTGTTGGCTTTCATACGCGAAGTGCAGAAACCGGTCACCGGCAGCGTGACGCTTGGACTCTACAAAGGCAACGTGATGATCCAGAGCCGAGAAAGCCCCAACAGCCTCTACGACGAGGAGATCGCCAGCATGGAAGGTGGCGGCAGCTACGACCAGACGGACGCGGAAGGGTTTTTGAGGATCCAGGGGTTGCCGAGTCGGGTACTAGGGGCGGCGCGGCCGAGAGCATATTAGGGGGCTGGGATTCGGGGGCTGGGGGGAAGAAACAATGAGCATTCTTAGCTATCGAGACTTGGTCGTTTGGCAGGAGGGAATGGCTATCGCCAAAGAGGTCTATAAAGCTAAGGAGCACTTCCCCAAACAGAAACTTTATGGATTGGTCAGCCAGATTCGTAGGTGCAGCGTCTCCATCCCTTCCAATATTGCCGAAGGACACGCGCGGACCTCAACCAAGGAGTATCTTCATCACATTTCTTTTGTGATGGGCTCGCTGGCCGAATTAGGAACGCAACTCATCTTGTCCAACGAACTCCAATATCTTGACGAAATCATTATGAATTCTCTCCTCGAAAGGTGTGAGACTTTAGGAAGACGCTTGAGATCACTCACAAGCTCCTTGAAATCCAGGGTTTTGCAATCGAAGGAAACTTAGTTTCTTCCCCCAGTCTCAAGCCCCCAGCTCCCAGTCCCCCCATGTATCTCTTCGAAAACCCTGTGCTCCAGAAGGAACTCGTCAGCAACTTGCGGATGAACCGCACTTTTGTGCTGTTGTTTGCTTATGTGGCGCTGCTGGGGTTGTTGGTCTATGCTGCGTGGCCTGCAGAGGAGCGGTTGGACATGTCGAACTCCGACAAGGCCAAGCCGCTGGTGAATCTATTGTTTCTGGGGCAGTACATGCTCATGTCGCTGATGGCTCCCAGCTTTGCTGCGGGGGCAATTACCGGCGAGAAGGAACGCGACAGCTTCGAGATGCTGATGGCCAGTCCGGTGAAGCCGGGGGCGATTGTGTTCGGCAAATTGGCGGCTTCGCTGTGCCCCCTGGCGGAGTTGATGATTGGTTCGTTGCCAGTTGTGATGCTTTGTTTGCCGTTGGGAGGGGTGCAGTTCTTCGAAGTAGTCGCGGCGTATGTAGCGATGATTTCGTCCGTGGCGCTGTTCACTGCCATCAGCCTGTGGTGCAGCAGCTATTTCTCGCGGACCTCTTCTTCGCTAGTAGTGTCGTATCTGTTGATTCTCCCTTTGGCCATGTTAGGGGTGTTTATCTGGCAGGCGCTTGAGCAGTTGGGCCCGGCGCGACTCGTGGTCGTCTGCGGGGTAGTGCCAGTAGCCTGCCTCTCCGTCACAGCGATGTTACTTTTCGACACTTCGCGGCGGTTGCTGGCTGCCCCTGATCTGGGAAGTGCCGGCCAACAGGCGATTGATCTTGGCACCGAAGCCGAATCTGCCGTTGGATTGTATATCAAGCGCGAAGAATTTCCCGACCGGTTGTTCGCACCTCCGAAGCGGACTACGTTTCTCCCCGAGGATGCCAATCCGATCTACGACAAGGAAATCCGCAGCGAAATTTTCAGCCAGGGGACCCTCATGCTTCGCCTGGTGATCCAGATCAGCATGGGTTTGGCGCTACCGTTGATGGGCATTTTACTTTTTCTCAAACAGCATCTCGCCCCCTGGTATATTGCCTACGTGCTGCTCTTTAATATGCTTGTCGGCCCAGTTTTTACTGCTGGAAGTGTGACCAGCGAGCGGGAGCGCCAGACGCTCGACATGTTGCTGACCACGCTGATTTCTCCTTGGCAGATGATGTGGGGAAAATTGCTTTCTGGGTTGCGGGTCTCAAGTGTGTTGACGGCATTCCTGATGTGGCCAGTCGTGCTGGCCTGCATAATGCCGCTGGACTTTTGGTACAATCTGCCGACGATGTTTGGTTACTTTGTCGTAGTCTTCCTCGCATGCTGTACGACGGCGATGACAGCGCTTTTCTGTTCGACCCTTTTCCAGAAAACTTCGACCAGTTTGCTTGCCACATATCTGATCATCATTACCCTCTTTCTGGTACCGCTGGCTGCGGATCGATTCGTCCAGTTTTTTGGCAAATCCGGAACTGCCGAGGACTTCGTGCAACTTGCCGGGATTGCGAGTCCCTTTGTGGCAATCTTTAATCTGCCGCTCGAGGTGGCAAGCTCGCCGGGGCCTCCTCAGGGTTCACTCCCTCTCTTTTTCGGTCATTTGGTGTTTGCCATCCTGTACAACGCCGCGCTCTTGTGTACGGTGATGTGGTTGTTCCAGGTCCGCTGGCGGGTGTCAGATAATTAGCCGGCACACGACTTGTCATTCCCGCGCAGGCGGGAACCCAGACGGCAGCGGTAAGAACCTGGATTCCCCCCTGCGCGGGAAAGACGAGAAACCACTCTGTTGAAAAGACGAGCAACGGCAGCGCGGGAATAGCAGTGGAAGCTTGACGATCAATTCCTCGTTATGCGATAACGGACGTTGCCATCCTATGCCGCCCAGTTTAAAGGTTTACCCTGATGTCGCACGACCTGCCAGATGGTCCCGCTCCAACGCAAGACGAGTTGGATTTACTGCATTATGAGTCGCGGATTGAGCGGCCAGTGCGGATGAAGCTCCCCGAATTCGAGCGGAACGAGCGTCTGCGGCACGTGATTTTCAGTGGCCAGTTTTCGGTTGCGATGCTCGAAGACTTGGCCGAAACGGCCGACAAGATCCGCGTCCTTTCCAAGATGCGTGAAGGGCAGGATTTCCTGATCCGCCTCTTGAATCACAAACGGGCCATGTTGTATTTCACACAGCCCTCGACCCGCACGTTTCTCTCATTCATGGCTGCTTGCCAGATTCTTGGGATCACTTGTAACGAAGTCCGCGATCCGACGACCTCCTCGGAGACCAAAGGTGAGACCCGATTTGACTCACTGCGAATGTTCTCCAGCTATTTCGATCTGATTATCATGCGCAGCAAACTTGCCCGACTGGCAGAGTCGTGTGCCTACTTGATGAACGATCTAGAAGCCTCGGGCAACCGCAGTGTACCGATCATTAACGCGGGTTCCGGATCGGACGAACATCCGACCCAGGCACTGCTAGACATTTACACGCTGCAACGCACTTTTCAATTCTCTCGCCCACAGGACTCGCCCGCCGCTACTCGTTTTGACGAACTACGCCGGGAGCATCCAGATCTGACCAAAGGATTGTCGCACAAGGTCTACGGGTTCTGTGGAGACATTGGTCGGGGTCGGACCGTGCGATCACTGGCCAGCTTGCTGGGGAATTACGAGGGAGTAACCCTAATTTTCGTCTCGCCCGACGATCCGACGCTTTCGCTCCGCGACGACTTGCGCCAGCGACTGGCCGACCGCGGGGTGCGAACAATAGAAGTGCAGTCGTTTGACGAACGGGTCGGGGGAGTACCCGTCATCGAGCAACTCGATGCGCTCTACATGACACGCATACAGAAGGAACACAATGCGGCCGACGAGGATGCGAAGTTTGCCGCGTTGGATTTGTCGCGCTACAAGTTGAATCTCGAACTTGTGAGCCGCATGAAACGCTATGCTCCCATTTTACACCCTTTCCCGCGCGATCAGCATTTCGGCGAAATTCCACCCGAAATCGACAATGACCCGCGGGCCGTCTACTTCCGCCAGGCCCGCAATGGCATGTGGATCCGCGCCGCACTGTTGGCATCGGTATTCGGTGTCGATCACCAAATTTCGCGTTTCTTCCACGAAGAATACAGCGAATGGCATGACTATAATGAAAGTCCTTCCTCGGCGATTTGAAGAATTTAGCCGCTTCTTTCCTCCCCCATCTCAATCATGCCTCTTCTCATTGATGGTTACAATTTGTTGCATGTGACGGGGTTTGGAGGGGGAGGCGGACCCAATTCATTCCAAAGATCACGAGAAGCGCTTCTGAGTTTTCTCGCCAACTCGATTCCGGATGAAGAACGTTCTCTGACCACCATTGTCTTCGATGCTGCTGAAGCACCGCCTGGGTTGCCTCGAACATTGACGTATCAGGGGATCATCGTTAGGTATGCGGCAGAGTATGCCGATGCCGATGCATTGATCGAAGAGTTGATTCTCGCAGAGACAGCTCCACGGTCTTTACTGGTCGTATCGAGTGATCACCGCATCCAACGCGCAGCCCGCCGACGGCGGGCATCACATATCGATAGCGATCGCTGGTATGGTGAAATCTGGCAAAGAAGACAGGAAGCTGAGAATCAGCCGGGTACTCTAGTTCCTGACAAGCCTGTCAGGTCGCTTACAGAGGCAGAGATCGCATATTGGGTCGACAAGTTTTCCGAAGGCATGGCGGCAGAGGCTACCGACTCTGTCGAACCGACAAAACCGAGAACTCGCGAAGTGGAGACAGACCTCACAAACCCTTTTCCACCAGGCTACGGAGAAGATTTGCTGAGAGATGGCGAGCAATAGTAGGCCGGAACAAGTCATGCGCAGTTCCGGCAGATTGTAGCACCACTCTCCGAGTGGTAAGTGCAGCAATCATGATTTCGACTCGCAGAGTCGGGGGCTACGATGCTGACTCAATCGGCAAACGCATGGTGATCGTCGCTCCTGACTCGCCTGCGCTTTCCACAACCACGCTGCCACCATGTTCGGAAACGATGCGCCAGCACTTGCTGAGTCCAAACCCCAGACCACGTCCCGCTTCTCGACCTGAGTAGAAAGGATCGAACATGTGCTTGCGGACTTCGGCAGAGATGCCGGGACCGTCATCGGTCACCTCTATTGCTACTGATTCATCCGAGCAACTGAGCGCAACTAAAATATTTCCGTCGCGACCAATCGCCTCCAGTGCATTGTCCAAGACCGCACCTATTGCCACGGATAACTGCTGTCGATCTGCTTTGATCCGAATCGATTCCTCTGAGCTCTCTAGTTTCAACTGAATCTGGCGAGTATTGGTCTCAGCAGCTAGGTTTGAGATCACGCCGGAGATCAATTCCACCAAATCGAATGGTTCGCAAACTAGCTGAGGTGGCCGAGCAAATAGCATCAGATCGGAGATCATTTCGTGGGCGCGCATCGCCTGCTGATGAATCGCCTCGAGAGACCGTCGGCGATCAGGATGCGATTCTTCGCGCAGCAACGACTGCGCACGCGCGGCAATGTTGGCCAACGGGTTGTTGATCTCGTGACTTGCGCCGTACGCCAGCTCCTTCATCGCATCGAGCTTTTGCCGTTCGAGCTCATCCATCCGGCACGGCCCCCGCGAAAATTAGGCGAGTCGCACTCAGGTTGAAGCGGTCTCGACATCTAGCAATTGGCAGACCCGACCGACCAGATCATCGACGTCAAACGGCTTCTTCATGAAGTCGTTGGCACCTGCATCGCGAAGCTCTTGGATCTTGTCTTGTTCGACCATGCCCGAGATGCAGATGATCCGCACGTCGTCCATCGTCTTCTGGCTGCGAACTAGCGTACAGACTTCTTTACCATTGATGTCTGGAAGCATGACATCCAGCACGATCATGTCGGGGCGAAATTCCTTGATCAACATGCCAGCGCCGAAGCCGTTGTTGACGCTACGGACATCGAATCGGCCATCGCGTTCAAGGGCGTCTACAATCAATTCGACCAGATCTTCGTCGTCGTCAACAACTAGAACCTTGCGGCGTCCACTGTCGAGGGCATCGGTAGGAATCCCATTGTCCCGCATAAAGGCATAGAGTTGCTCACGGGGAATCCGCCGGAATCTGCTGCCAGGCACCCGAAAACCCTTGAGTTGCCCCGAATCGAAGCAGCGGATAATCGTTTGCTGGCTGACCTTGCAAATCTTCGCGGCTTCGCCGGTAGTGAATACGGTCTTCATAGTTCGAACCACCTCTCTCCTTAGTCGATGGTGAAAGGACCAGTAGTACTTTCAAGGGAATTAAAAAGGCAAGCAGGATAAACTAGGGCAGCAGCAAGAACTAAGGTTGGACTATTCGGTGTGACAATTTGACATAGAAGTGTATCCTGTCCAAATCACCTAGTTTTCAACAACACACAACCGAAGTGCGTAGTCTTCCCAACCATTGATTGCCGCCTCAAATAAGCAAGGCTATTTAGACGGCAATGTTCTCCGTGTCTGCCGATATCCCCTGAATTGCCAATTGAACGAATTATAGCCGCCCTTGAATTCCCGTCAACAGAGATCAATTCTCTGTAACGTATTAGCTCATAACACCTTATGATCTCAAGCTAGCTAAAGCCGTATTTTTCTGCCGATGATGGTGCCCGCCTGCCTGGACTTCCAATTCAGGATGATCGGTAGAAAACCAACTACCTCACAGGTGCTTTCCCCTCAAAATGCACCATCAACAAAGCAATGTCAGCAGGCGTAATACCACTGATTCGACTTGCTTGGGCAAGACTCACCGGTTGCACCTTTTGGAATTTTTCCCGCGCTTCGGCGCGAAGCTGCGTGAGACGGGCATAGTCGAAACTCTGGGGGATACGCTTTTCCGCAAGTCGCTGCTGCCGGTCGACCTCGACAGTTTGTCGTGCGATATAGCCAGCATACTTTAGGTCATTCATCACTTGCTCGGCGACTTGCTTGCCCAGGCCCGCCAATTGGGGCAGCCTTCCTACAATGTCCGACCACGCGATCTCGGGGCGACGCACGATTTGAGCCAGCGGCGTTCCATCGCAACGGGTGTTTTCAATCAACTCCGTCGCGGCCTCAATTTCGAGACGTTTCTGTTCAAAGTGATCAAACCGGTTGAGATCGACCAATCCTAGCTCATGGGCCAGCGCCGTGAGTCGCCGATCTGCATTGTCCTGCCGAAGGAGCAGGCGATACTCAGCCCGACTGGTAAACATACGGTAGGGTTCATCGACGCCGCATGTGACCAGATCGTCAATGAGTACGCCGATGTAGGCCTGATCGCGGTCGAGTACTAAGGGAGGATCACCTCGCAATGCCAGCACTGCATTGGCACCCGCCACGAGCCCTTGGGCAGCGGCTTCTTCGTAGCCGGTAGTACCGTTGATCTGCCCAGCAAAGTACAGACCCTTAACCAGCTTCGATTCCAGGCTTACGCGTAGCTGATCGGGGGGAGCGTAGTCGTATTCCACCGCGTAGCCATAGCGCATGATCTCGGCGTGTTCCAAACCCGGTATCAGGCGAAAGATCGCGTCTTGCACATCTCGTGGCAGGCTGGTCGAGACACCATTCACATAAACTTCCTGCGTGTTTCGGCCTTCTGGTTCGAGAAACAATTGATGCTGCGACTTGTCGGCAAACCGCACGACCTTGTCTTCGATCGACGGACAATAGCGCGGACCGGAAGAATTGATTTGTCCGCTGTACATGGGGGCTCGTTCGAGGTTTGCGCGGATTAAATCATGCACCTGCTCGTTGGTGTAGGTGATGAAGCAGGGAAGTTGCTCGACCTCGATGCGGTCATTGAGAAACGAAAACGGTTGTGGCTCATCGTCGCCTGGCTGCAACTCGGTGCGGCTGGTGTCGATGGTGCGGCCATTCAGGCGAGGCGGCGTCCCGGTCTTGAATCGCTCGAGGCGAATTCCCAATCGGTCAAGCGCCCCACTAATTCCCCCCGTGGTTCCTTCCCCCGCGCGACCTCCTGCGGTCTTCGTCTCACCGGTGTGCATTAAGGCTTGGAGGAATGTACCGGTGGTGAGCACGACAGCGCATGCACGATAGACCGCGTCGCCTCGAACCTGGACGCCGACGATGCGGGGCACCTCGCCACTTTTTTCGGTCAGAAGATCCTCGACCACCTCCTGCCGTAGCGAAAGATTTGGTTGCTCTTCGCAGAACCGCTTAATTTCGGCTTGATAGAGTTTCTTGTCGGCTTGGGCTCGTGGGCTGTGCATGGCCGGGCCTTTGCGCCGGTTGAGCATGCGGAACTGGATGCCTGTCGCATCGATCGCACATCCCATCGCGCCTCCGAGGGCATCGATCTCGCGGACAATCTGCCCCTTGCCCACGCCGCCGATCGCCGGGTTACAACTCATTTGACCGACGGTATCGCAGTTGGTGGTGAGAAGAACCGTCTTAGCCCCCATACGTGCAGCGGCCAACGCCGCCTCGGTCCCCGCGTGACCTGCGCCGACGACAATTACATCGAAATCATAGGTGCATGTTGCCATTTCCCTAGCGTACTGGAGTCCCAGGGCGAATGCGAGTCATCCAGGTGAGAGATGCGGGGAATCATTGGAAATGCTGTTTCCCCAAGGGTCAGGAACGATTTCCTCAACACTCACGAACTCTCGACCCCGCGGTCCCGTAAACGTAGTTGGGCTGCTGGGCCCGAAGGAGTACAATCCACGCTAGCTAATTGTCCCGCCCACCATCTGCTTTTGGGACATCGGCTAATCCCCAGGAAGAGGAGCCAATCATGAAAAGTACCCGCCAACACCACCACTTCGCCGCTCTTGTAATCGAGAGCCTGTTCTTTCTAACTCTTCTGGCAGCATATGCGAACGCCGAGCCGGCACTCTTTGGCATTGGCAGCCAGACTCTCGGCGGCCGATTCGTCTGGTCTGATGAGGTAATCTATGACGGCTGGCGGATTCAAAGGCACTCCAGTATTGGGCATTACCGGTTGATCGATGCCAATGATCGACGGCGAACTTTTGGCACTTTCGAAAACTGCCTTGCCGAATTGGAGCGAGCCAAGCAAGTCGAGAAACTTCCGGCACTCCCTAAGGAAGTCGTTGTGTTAGTTCATGGTCTCGGAGCGGCCCGCCAAATGATGGATGGCCTAGCTGAGTATCTTGTGGAAGAGGGCGGTTTCAATGTAGTAAATTTTGGCTATCCCTCGACGGTAGGAGATATCGACCAACATGCGAAGTCTCTTACCAGCGTTTTACGACATTTGGACGGCGTGGAGACGGTCAATTTTGTCGCCCACAGCATGGGCAATATCGTCATCCGTTTGGCGCTGACCGATTTGGCATCGTTGCCTGCCTCAGAGCAGCCAGACTTTACCTACAATCGATTCGTCATGATCGCCCCGCCGAATCATGGAGCCTCAATGGCCGACAATTTTTCTGAAAGCAAGATCGCTCAGCTATTCGCCGGCGAGCCGCTGCAACAACTTGCTCCAGGCAAAGGCTGGCAAACGTTGGAGCAGCGACTCACGACGCCCAGTTTCGAATTCGGCATCATCGCAGGTGGTCACGGTGACGGCGAAGGCTACCTCGCCGCCATCCCTGGCGACGACGATGGACTCTTATCAGTCGAGACGACTCAACTGGCAGGTGCCAGTGATTTCGTTTTGGCAAAAGGGATCCATCAACTCATGCCGAAGAATGAACAAGTACGCGAATATACACTGCGATTCTTGCAGCATGGGTACTTCCTACCTTCGGGAACCAAACACCCCATTACGGCGGTGGCTGGAACGACTCCCTGATCTCGAAGTCTTTGAGCTTGCCACACGGTTGGAGGGAGCTTGCTTCTCCTCAGCCACTTCCTCGGTGTCTGCAGCGGACTGGGCTTCGATGGCCAAGTCATCTATAGCAGGCAGCGGCTCTTCCTCTTTCGCCGTTTCTTTAGACGCATTGGCCAACTCGGTAGCCACATTTACCTTAGCGATCATTGGCTTGCTTCCGCCAAAAGCGATGCAGCAGAGAGCTGAAACAAAGCGGTTATTCTTCAAGTGAGCTGACAGATAATGCGATTTTTTATTCTCAGGGTAGGTATTCATCTGACAGAGCTTATGACGATACTCACCCAGGCAACGTGCTGGCATTCCTATGAAGCCTAGGGCCTGGCGACCATGCCATGAAGTGTCGGGCCATTTCTTGAGTGTCTTGTCGTGACAGTTGAACGTGGAGAATATTTTTTCCGCTGCAACAAATGCCTGACCGTATCGGTGTCCTGGCAATAGCATGTCGTAGTCAAACGCACCGGAAATCATCGCTGCACGTAAGTTGTGCCGCTCGACGGGCTCAGCCCCTGCCAGGGTCAAGCCGCGGGTACAGCCGCCGCCCATCAAGTGCAGTGCCACTGAGCAGCTGATCGCACCATAACTATGGCCCGAAAGAGTTACGCGTTGAGTGAGGCTCATTTGATCAACGAGCTTTGCCAAGTAGTATCCTTGATATTCGGAATATACATACTTGATCCGAAGATTCTTTTGAACCATCTCTCGGAACCGCAACCCCTTCATTTTATACACACGTTGCGCAGGCCATGACCAGCAGACTAGCCGTTTGCAACCGGGGCAACATCTCATTTTGTCGTACAGATCCCAAAACCCTTTCATCGCACCTTTGTGCTTTAGAGTATTGCCATGCAGATAGAACATGGTAGGCATCGATGCCTCTTGAGCCAGGAACGACTCACGGGATTCCTTCACGAAGCAACCTCGACAACGGTCGTACCGCTGATAGGTGATGCACTCGAATCCTCGGTCGAGGTTCGAACACTTGGGGACATGGCGGGTGTTGATTACCCACAATTCAGGGGCCGAATTGCAACAATTCAGACAGCTGTTGCACATGCTGCATTCGTCGCATTGGACTTGGGCCGAGGCAAACGCGGCCATGGCAACACAGGACAGCAAAGCGACCGTAGCAAGTCGCAGGAACTTGCTAAAACTAAAATCGTGGGGGAAAGTGGTGTTCATTTCAGTGCCTTCTTCGAACTGGGATTTGAAAGACTGACTACCGCAGGACTGCTTGACCTTGCCCGTCACGGGGGCAATTTAGGTTGGGCAAAATCTGCGGGTCTGGAAAACAATACAACGCGTTGCGTAAATGCAACGTGCTCCAGAGCGAAGATGTGGCAGAAAATCATCACCTGCCGCCGCTACAACCGTTACCATTGAGAAAATGAGAATATTTCGGCGGAATGAAAGTAACGGCTTCTTCTAGAACCTAAATTCTTGCCCAGTAGAGAGAGGGGGGCAGACCAGAATATTCCTTGCAACCTCGTTTCCTGCAATTCATTCCTGCGAAATGGGTATCTTCCTGGCCAGCTTGGGCCGAGATTGGATAGAATATGGGTAAGATTCCGCACCCTGAAAGCGACTGACTCATCAGTAGGCGAACGCTTTTATCGGTTAACTGGAGGAAATCCTCAATGAAGTTACAATGTGTTCTCTTCGGTACACTGGTGCTGTTGGCAGTTCCGCTTGTCGCGGCGGCTCGGGCTCCGGCTGAACTTGGGCAATACGAAAGTCTGATTCCGCGTCATTTGTTGAGCATTGTGCACGCCCCAGAAGTTCACCAGGAACTGGGATTGTCCGATGTCCAAGTCACCGATTTAGAGAAACTCTTCTCGGAAATCGACAGTCGCTGGTTTGCCGCGAGGATCCTGCCGTGGCAGCAACAATCTGCAATTGTTGCTGAACTAGAAGGCCGCATCTGGGATTGGTTTAGCACCAATACCAGGCCTGACCAACAGGAGCGGCTCCAGCAACTTGAATACTACTCCCAAGCCGGACGGATGCTCTTAAGAGTTGATCTTGCCAAGCAGATCGGTTTGCAACCCGCCGAACAGGAAAGTCTCGCCAAGTTAGCGAGTGATGTCCAAGTTGCCGAACAGAAACTGCAAAACACCCAATACGGCGACCCTGAGATCCCCGCATATCAATCCGAATTGCTAAAAGCTACGGAAGCAGAGCGAGAAGGTCTGACCAAGTACCTCACCCCCTCCCAACAAGAGCAACTCAGCGAAATTCTCGGCGATGCATTCGATACGACGAAACTCAAACGCATTTATCCGATGGCTCCCGAATTCGTCGATGTCAAACATTGGCTCAATTCAGAACCACTGAAGATGGCCGAACTGCGAGGCAAAGTCGTATTGGTTCATTTTTACGCCTTTCAATGCCACAATTGTCATGCCAATTTTGACATCTATCGACGTTGGCACAAAGATTTGGCCGACAAGGGCGTAGTAGTGGTTGGTATTCAGACCCCCGAAACAAGTTCCGAACGTGATCCACTTGCGGTTAGATCTGCTGCACAAGATCAAGAACTCGAATTCCCGATCTTGATCGACTTGGAGTCCAAAAACTGGAAAGCTTGGGGTAACACGATGTGGCCAACCGTCTATGTCGTGGACAAGAACGGCTACATTCGCCACTGGTGGCAAGGTGAGTTGAACTGGAAGGGTGCAACCAGCGACAAAGTCATCGAGGACCTGGTCGACAACCTGCTTGTCGAAGGCGAGCAGCGTGCCACTTCCAATATCACCAGTTCTAAGTAGGCAGATTGGGCCCTCAAAACATCCGCCCTATTCAACATGCGATCGAGTTGACCGATAACCCGCCCTGCGATGTTTCCTTGTACTTTGAAAGCATGTCTGCGCCTGTCTGACGCATGATTTCGATGACATGGTCTAGAGATACACGGTGCTGACCGTCTTCGCGCAATGCCAATCGTGCCGCATGAATCGCGTGGGAAGCAGCCATCGCATTGCGTTCAATACAAGGAATCTGCACAAGGCCACCGACGGGATCGCAAGTAAGTCCCAAGTGATGCTCCATGGCGATCTCGGCCGCCTGCTCCACCTGAGCCGGGCTGCCACCAAGCACCTCCGCCAAAGCACCTGCCGCCATCGAACAAGCAGCCCCCACCTCACCCTGGCAACCTACCTCTGCGCCTGAGATTGAGGCGTTCTGCTTGTAGAGAATCCCGATCGCTCCAGCCGTTAACAGGAAACGTCGAACAGATTCTTGATCGGCCCCCTGACAAAAACGATGGAAATAGTGCAACACAGCCGGGATGATTCCGGCAGCCCCATTGGTGGGAGCGGTAACGACGCGACCGCCACAAGCATTTTCCTCACTCACGGCCAAGGCAAACACATCCACCCAATCGATAGGAGACAGGGGATCACCGTTCGAAGCAAGTGGAGCTGACTGCAATTTCTGATAGAGTTGTGGCGCTCGCCGACGCACCCTCAGGGGACCTGGCAAATAGCTCGTCTGTTGGTCTTGCTTTCGGCAACCCCGCACAACACATTGCTGCATGACCATCCAGATTTCATCCAATCGCGTCTCGAGTTCATCAGGACTGCGGAAGGATCTCTCATTCTCTCTCGCTATTTCGCTTATCCGCAAACCTGATTCACTGGCAAACGAAAGCAGCTCTGCTGCCGATTGATAAGGGAAGGCCAGCGGACGGCGCAGCTCGGTTTGCTTCAAGGGCTGGCCATCGCCATCGACAACAAATCCGCCACCAACCGAGTAGTAAACTCGCTGCAGCAACTCGGAGCCAGCGCTGTCAAAAGCTGAGAAGCGTATCCCGTTACTGTGTAAGGGGAGTTGCTCATTCGTCAAGTACTCAAGATGCTCCTGCTGAGAAAAAGGAATCTTGTGGCCAAGCACTGCCAACTCTCCCGTCGATTCCACCTCGACGAGAAATGACTCCATTTTCTCCGGTTCCACCGTTTCGGGAGTCTCGCCGGCGAGCCCCTGCAGGATGGCCCGGTTCGTCCCGTGTCCCAGGCCAGTCAGTGCTAGTGATCCGTACAAGGCGACTTCAATTTTGTGAGCTTTTGCCAATACCCCAAAGTCCTGCATTTGCTCGGCAAAGAACCGCGCTGCGCGCATCGGCCCAACGCAGTGAGAACTCGAGGGTCCAATGCCAATGGTGAACAAATCGAGAACGCTGGTAGCCACGATACGAGCCCTACAATGAAAAGCTAGAATTGGGAACGAAACCAATGCATTCTATGCCTGTCACCGAAAACAGGCACCGTGGAAACCCCTAGACCCATTTGCCAGAACTTGCACTGGCCCTAATCGCCTCGATGACACGCATATTCGCCACTGCATCGCTCAAGGGAGTCGGCACTGGGGTATCGTTCAGAATTGCCGATGAAAACAAGTCACATTGGACAGTGTATTGGTCACAAACGTCGAGCACGACCTCATTTGTTGCACCCTCTTTCTCGTGCCATATTCTGCAGGGTAGATCCGGCGGAGCATTGAATGGAATCTCGATCTCGATGCGTCCCTCGGTACCGAAAACATTTACACGCTGGTAAGGGACCATCTGGGTCGAGCAAACGAACGATGCCTGTCCTGTTCCAAAATCCAGAATGGCAGAAGCTAGCCGGTCCGTGCCAAAATTCGGATCGTTTTCTACTAGACCACAAACCTTTTTCGGTTCGGTGTCGAAGAGAAATCTCGCAAGCGAAATGCAGTAACAACCGATGTCCATCAACCCTCCGCCGCCGATCTCCGCGACGTTGCGCACATTCTTGGGGTCCACGTTGTAGTAGGAAAACGCCACTTGGATGGCTCGCAAAGCGCCGATCTCCTCATCCTCGACAAGTCGCTTCGCAGCTTGCCATTGGGGATGGTGGCGATACATGAAGGCTTCCATCACCTTGAGTTCAGGATGCCGGGAAGCCGTAGCGAGCAATTTCTCCCCTTCAGCCGCCGATAGTCCGATGGGTTTTTCACATAGCACGTGCTTCCCCGCGTCGAGGGCACGGATGGACCACGGTACATGCAGATGATTTGGCAGGGGATTGTAGACGGCGTCGATATCCGGATCGGCCAGCAAGGCCTCGTAGCTGCCGTAGGCCCGGGGAACTCCCAATTTCGTGGCTGCTTCGTCGGCAGTAGCTTGATTCCGCGATGCAATCGCCAGCACCTCGCACAAATCGCTTTGCTGCATGGCTGGAATCACTTTTTGGGTGCCAATCTTGGCGGTACTCAGTATTCCCCAGCGGACAAGTTGCATAGGTCCCTCGATGCTTGAAAAAGGAGATGAAAATTGTCACCCAATTGTATATGCTGAAAGCCTGAATCCTACCGTCATTGAGGAAGAAATAGAACGTAGATGAACTCGGATCAAGCAGAATTTTGCGGAGGTACTCCACAATCGCAGTTTCTCAATGTGGCTGCCTACAAGTTTGTCCCGCTTACGGATTTATTCGAGCGACGGGAGCAATTGCGGGAGCTGGCGCGCAGACTTGGCCTAAAAGGGACAATTCTGCTCAGCCCGGAAGGGATCAACCTCTTCGTAGCAGGGCTGTCAGCCGACGTTCGGCAGTTGCTCGACACCCTAACGAGCGACAAGGAAATCGGTTCGCTCGAAGTAAAAGAAAGCACCAGCGACACACAACCGTTCAGCCGGATGTTGGTGAAGGTCAAGAAAGAGATCATTGCCTTCGGCATGCCGGATATTGATCCCGTGAATGCTCCGGCCAAAAAGATATCACCGACCGAACTCAAGTCTTGGCTCGACGAGGGCAAACCATGCCTGCTTCTTGATGTGCGGAATGATTACGAAGTCGGACTCGGTACGTTTGAGAATGCCAAGCCAATCGGCGTTGACCACTTTCGGAACTTCCCCACCGCTGTGGAGAAATTGCCACCCGAAACGAAAGCCCAGCCGATCGTCATGTTCTGTACGGGTGGCATCCGCTGCGAAAAGGCGGGACCTTTCATGCAGCAGGCCGGCTTCCGTGAAGTGTACCAGCTATCCGGCGGAATCCTCAAATATTTCGAAGAATGTGGCAACGAACACTACAACGGTGAATGCTTCGTCTTCGACAAACGCGTGGCCCTAGACGCCAATCTCCAGGAGACGGACACTGAGATGTGCTTCGTATGTCAGGAACTGCTCTCAAAGGAAGATCAGCAGTCGCCCGACTACATCATCGGCGAGCAATGCCCATATTGCTGCAAGAAGTCGGTTGATCTAGCAACTCCGAGGGAGCCCAGCGACAGAGGTATTGGACATTCTAATTGAGAGCCTAGCGTCAGCAGAGTGGTTCTGGACACTCAGCTGACTGCTCTCGACTTTTCGCTTGCCAATATTGCTGCTGCCCCTATTGCCGATTTTGATTACACTTGCCGTCTCGGCCCCCAATTCTATCATCCTGACACTCTGGATTTTCGATGAGCAAAGAAATCCCTCCCGTGCCCACACCTACCAGCAAATATCTCATAGAGCCCTTACTCTCTGACAAGATGCCAAGCGGCATTCCCTATATCGTGGGCAACGAAATTGCAGAGAGATTTAGCTTTTACGGGATGAGGGCTATCTTGGCAGTCTTCTTGACCACTCATCTGCTCGATTCCAGTGGCAATCTGGATCCTATGGACGACAACACAGCAAATGTGTGGCAACATAATTTTGTGGCTGCCGTCTACTTCTTGCCCTTGATTGGAGCAATTCTCTCCGACTGGCTCCTGGGCAAGTATCGCACAATACTGTGGCTGTCTATGTTTTATTGCTTAGGCCATGCGGTTATGGCCCTTGCTGATTACCCGGCCATGACTGGTATTAGTCCCAAAGCAACCATGGCCGTCGCGTTGGGGCTGATTGCTTTCGGAGCGGGCGGAATAAAACCGTGTGTCTCTGCCCACGTTGGCGATCAATTTGGCGCAAAGAATCAACACCTGCTCTCGAATGTGTACAGTTGGTTCTACTTCGCGATCAATTTTGGCTCCACCTTTTCTACGCTACTCACCCCCTGGCTCTTGGTACATTACGGACCTGGAGTCGCTTTTGGAGTGCCAGGCGTCTTGATGGCTATCGCAACATTTACGTTTTGGCTAGGTAGGAACAAGTTTGTTCATATTCCGGCAGGTGGCAGAAAGTTTTTCACCGAAACAATCAGCAAGGATGGTCTGTTGGCCATTGCGAATCTTGCTCCCCTGTATTTAATGCTTGCACCTTTCTGGGCCCTGTTCGACCAAACGCAATCTTCCTGGGTTCACCAGGCACGCGATCTGAATTGCAACATGCTAGGATATGAAGTCTTGCCCGCTCAGATTCAGGCGGCGAACCCCATCTTGGTAATGCTTTTTATCCCTCTTTTTGCGTATGTCATTTACCCTGCAATAAACAAGGTTTGGCGATTAACCCCATTAAGGAAAATTGGCTTGGGCCTGCTGCTCACCGGACCTGCTTTCGCCGTTGTTGCCTGGACTCAAATGCGAATTGATGCGGGAGAGACACCCCATTTGAGCTGGCAGTTGCTCGCTTATGTCTTAATGACGGCTGCCGAGATTATGGTCTCAATTACTGCGCTAGAATTTTCTTACACCCAAGCACCCAAGAAAATGAAATCCTTTATCATGGGAGTCTATTTCTTGTCGATCACCCTTGGAAATGTTTTTACCTCAGGCGTCAACTCGTTCATTAAGAGTCAAAGAGACAGTGGAAATGACATTCTAGTTGGTGCGGATTATTTCTGGTTCTTTACCTGGGTCATGATAGTAACTGCACTCATCTATGTCGCTTGGTCAAACTTCTATAAAGGAAAAACCTATATCCAGGGGGCAGAAGAGACAACGACCATCTGAGAGTAGTCTCCCTGTTTAATCTATGCGCATGAAGTGGATGCTTGATGGTCACCCTTTCTGTGGTTTTTCCAGTGAGCTGACTCGAGAACTGATACCGGAGCACTCTGCTCAAACATACAACTCGAATCTGTTGAGCCCTATTTGCAAGCCAACTCCGCACCTTAGTATACAGAGGCGCACCACCGATTTCCCCATACTTGGAAGACGTTATGGATAACCTGTCCTCTGAAAACTTCAAGCTTTTACTGCAACCAACGAGCCAACAGTCTCTTTGAGATTCGGGTGGCAGGAAATGTGCTTACCGACGAGTGGAAGGGCAGCGTCAACTTTGCTCTCTGGAAACTCCCAAGGAGGCAGTGGACTACTTTTCGAAGGTGTTGGAGCACGCCTATTTTGTCCCTAGGACTTTCCTATGCTCCGGACAGCGTCGACACCCTTGAGCAACTCGGTTTCCCCACTACCTTCGCGTTCGGCAATAGTAGGATTCGCTAGTAAAACACCGAGCCCAACAATTGCTGGGCTCGGTATCGTTTGCTTCAGGCTATCTGGTATAGCCTAGGCTCTCCTCTGTCGTAATGAAATCACTCCAACTAATCCTGTGAGAACGAGAACCATAGAAGTCGGTTCCGGAATATCGGGCTGCACAATCCTGTCTGGAGCGACAGCCAACGACGAGATGAATAGACCACCATCGATCTCACCGACTTGCGTAGCTAGACCTGTCCCTAGATTAATCGTGTAGAGTCGTGAATTCGTGGCATTCGCAGGCAAGAGTGCTGCGTACGCGATTTGGTTACCAATCGGAGAGATATCGAATCCCCCTACAGAAACTACATCCAAACCGAGTCCTCCTACTGTCCCCAAAGTTCCCGCCGAGTTGGCTTGGGTCACGAGAATATCCAGCCCCGTATCGATGCCATAGAGCTGCGTCGTCCTAGCTGGAGTCTGGGGGTTGGGTGGGCCAGAAAAACTGTTGGTATAGGCTGAGTCAACAACGTTAGGATCAACTCCGAAATTTGGATCACCAGCACCATAAAACAAATTGGTAACGCCGGTTCCTGTGCCATCGTTCGGATTCAACACGGTATTCGTATTTGTTTCCGCAACGACCCTTATACGGTCGATTGCAGGGTTGAAATCGAAACCAAAGCTTGTCCCATTCAGCGTGGGAGTGAATGGAGTACCCACGGCAAATACCTGGCCTGTGTTGGTATTCACCTGATACAAGCGACTTGAGCTTCCCAGGGCGTAGAGTTGATTCGTCGCGGGACGGAAGTCTATTCCTTTGATTGACTCATTGGCCTGCAATCCAGAAATTGCAATGCTCGAAATAATACTTCCAGGCGAGGTAGAGTCATACCTCACAAGATTCTGGGAGCCCAATTCGGCAATCCCATAGATCATTTCAGCGGACGATTGAGAAGATAGGCTTACGAAACCCATTACAATGGCAAGCATATAAATTGTGGATCTCATCACAGTAGGCATCCTCTAGTCTTTTTGGTGGGCTCTTGTTACACGGTTCGCACTTTGATCTCTCGACTCAGCAGTACGACAGATTCAGCTGCAAACCGTTCCGTATGCTTGAAACTACGGAACTCCTCCCGACAGTAGATTTAAGAATTGCTAGAGAATCTGTGGGACTGAGGCAAATCCTCAAGAAATCGTCGCATGAGCGTTCCAATTGTCTTTACAAGAGTAGACAATTTGTCGCGTTGGATCCCTATTTCTCTCTGTGCAGGGCCATCCAGCATTCCTTATTGAAGCGCCGTTAAATCAAGCAGCCAAAGACTTTACAACACGGGATGTGAGATCCACGACCCTCCATCTGCTTGCAATGACCGCAGCCTTGTGTACGATGAGGGGTGGTTGGACTTTTCCTCTATTCATCTAGATTTGTTTTCTTTGACTCGTAAGTTTCGCGATCTTGATCGGCAGTCTTGCAGTCTTCTTTTCAAACTTCGCAACTCGGTTCCTGCAATACCTGCCGCAACCAATAGTTCCGCCGGGCAACCGGCTCACAGCCAATAGAATCTTCCCCACGCTGGCCAGCGCAATCGGCGCTCGGTTCGCTTGGGATTCCCCACCGTAATAAGTTGATCGGGGGAGGGGGGAAGAAACTCTGGGCGAAACTCTTGCGGAGGAATTTGTATGGCGACGGATTCTGTTGATCGTGCCACAGACTTCACGCTGGATGAAGCGAAAGGCTTTCCCTACCCAGGAATTCCCACAACTTGCGACGGAGCTGAGGCCGTCGTCTGGGTCGAGATCCATATCAGCCAGGGATCAGGGGCCTACCCGATCACTAGCTCCACCACAATGGGAGGCGGGTTCAACCAAGCGGTCACAAATGGAGAGACCAACCTGTGGGGTGACCCGCTCTTGTTCTTCGAACCGGAGAGCGAGCACTCGGCGGCCACGTTCTGCGAAGGCTTTGCAGTAGCCGGGGGACGCGTTACCAATTTCACCTCGGGACAGGGCCTCGTTCTGATGAAAGAAGTGCTCTACACCATATCAGGCAAGCGTTTGCCCGTGGTGTTCAATATCGGTGCACGGGCACTCACTAGCCACAGTTTGAATGTCCATGCAGGTCACGACGATGTGATGAGCGTGGCCGATTGTGGTTGGGGTGTCTTATTTGGCCGAAATGCCCAGGAGGCAGGTGACCTGTGTCTGATTGCCCGTCGTGCAGCAGAGGCTTCTCAGACTCCGTTCTTCAATGTGCAGGACGGGTTTCTTACGACCCACACGGTCGAAAGTGCGCGACTCATTGAACCGGAATTCATGAAAGAATTCATCGGTCGCCCTGAAGACAAACTGATGAACCTGATGGACCCCTCCAGTCCGCTTATGTCAGGAGTCGTGCAGAATCAGGATTCATACATGAAAGGCAAGATCGCCCAGCGGTGGTACTACGACCAGGTCGCACCGGCACTCATGGACGCATTTGCTGAGTTCTATCGCAACACTGGCCGGTATTACGACATGGTGATCCCGTACCGTTGTGAAGATGCCGAGTACATCCTGGTAGGTATCGGTTCCTACATGGAAACCGCCCAGATAACAATCGACTATCTGCGTGAGAAGCGCGGAATCAAGGCAGGGTGTCTGAATATTCACTGTTTCCGTCCCTTCCCCGCGAGACAAATCGTCGAATCCTTGAAAAACTGCAAGGCGTTTGCGGTCCTGGAGCGGATGGACGATCCGCTTTCTACCACTGGGAATCATCTGACCCGTGAAATCAAAGCGGCGTTCTGTGATGCGGTCACCGGACAGAATGGTCAGGAGGAAATTGATCGAGTTCCGATGATCTATTCCGGCTCTGCCGGACTGGGAAGTCGCGATGTACGTCCTGGTGATATCAACGCTATCTTCGACAATATGATCGAGGAAGGCCAAGATTACTTCTGCGTCGGCATCAAGCATCCCCTGGCGATCACTTCCGATGACGATCCCGATCTGCGGCCGCCGCATGCTTTTTCTATGCGAGGCCATTCGGTCGGCGGGTTTGGATCGGTCACCACCAACAAAGTGATCGCCACAATAGCCGGCCAAGTCTTTGGCAAAGACGTGCAGGCTTACCCGAAGTATGGCTCCGAGAAAAAAGGGCTCCCAACGACGTACTATCTCACGATTGCCGATAGCCATATCTACTCGCACAGCGAGCTGGAATATGTCAACCTCGCGGTACTCAATGACACGAACGCCCTCTTCAACGGCAACCCACTCAAGGGGATGGTCGATGGTGGAGCGATCTTCATGCAGAGCACCTACAACAATCCAGCCGACGTGTGGGCGCGCATCCCAGAGGCGCACAAAAACACCATTCGCGAGAAACGAATCCACATCTACTACATCGATATGGTCTCAATCGCACGGGAGGTGGCGACCGCCTCTGACCTGCAGATGCGTATGCAAGGTATCGTTTTGCTCGGTGCATTCCTGAAACTCACTCCATATCGTGAAATGAGTGGCATGGACGATCAAGCAGTCTACGCAGGCGTGGAAAAGGCACTGCGCAAATACTTTGGCAAGCGGGGCGAGCAAGTTGTCCAGGACAATCTCACCTGCGTCAAACGTGGGTACAGCGAAATCCAGGAAGTGCCATCTGAATACATACGTTCAGAAACGAACGGACAGGTTAAGCTTCAATAGTGAATTATACTGCCGACTCTGTCGGCAAGAGAAAGGGATATTTCATGGCTACTGTCAACCATCCTAGCTCGATGAACGAGGCTCATCCCCGCGATCCGCACAATAACAATTGCTACGGCACGTTAGTCGACAAGAGTTATATCGATGTCGAATTGCCAGTCCTGGATGCGCGCGAGTTCAACGAGCGAGTGATCCGCGGTTATGAAGAAGGGAATGGGGCAACACAACTACCTGCCGATCTATCACTGGCTCGTTCACTAGTTCCCGCTGGTACGGCGACACTACGTGATTTCAGCTATGTTTCTCCTGAGATCCCTGAGTATATCCCCGACAACTGCACGGGCTGTATGGATTGCGTGACGCAGTGCCCCGATACGGCAATTCTGGCTAAGGTGATCGCTGAACCCGATCTAGAGGAAAAACTAGGACACTTCTCTGACGAAGAGGACCGCACGATGTTCGAGTCGCAGTGGTCCCGTCCGCGCAAGTACTACGACGGCCCCAAAAAGAAAGGAAAAGAAGGAGGGCGTTTTGCTATCATCATCGATCCCAGTAAGTGCAAGGGCTGCGCTGAATGTGTGAAAGTCTGCGATGATCTGGCTCTGGAGATGATTCCCAAGACCGAACCCGTAATGGAACAAATCCGCCGAAGTCATCGCTACTTCAAGGAAGTCGGTCCCTCAGATGAAACTTATATCAACGACAACCTACTAATCGACATGATGCTCCGCGAGCAAACCCACATCTATGTGGGCGGGGCAGGCTCCTGTGCTGGTTGCGGCGAAGGGACTGCGCTGCGGATGCTGTGTGCTGCCACCGGTGCGAAGTACAAAGACCAATGGGGAATCGTTGCGGCTACGGGCTGCAACACAGTCTATACCTCTACCTATCCATATAACCCTTATCTAGTTCCCTGGACCAACTCACTCTTTGAAAATGCTCCGGCCGATGCAATGGGTGTTCGCCTTCGCTGGAATCAGATGGGATGGCAAGATAGACCGCTCTGGTGCATCGGGGGCGATGGGGCGATGTTCGACATTGGCTTCCAATCCCTTTCTCGCTTGCTCGCTTCAGGTCTGCATGTGAAAGTGTTTGTACTTGATACGCAGGTCTACTCGAACACGGGAGGCCAGGCTTCGACGAGCAGTTTCACCGGACAGAACACCAAGATGAGCAATCACGGTAAGATGCTTGATGGCAAACAAGAAAGGCGCAAAGAGATCGCTCAGATCGCGATGATGCATCCTCACACGTTTGTGGCTCAGACAACTGCTGCACACTCGAATCACTTCTACAAAGCAGTGTTAGGGGCCTTGGAATTCGATGGCCCAGCAATCGTCAATTGCTACACCACCTGTCAGCCCGAGCACGGCGTGGGAGACAACATGGCCGGCGAGCAGGCCCGGCTAGCAGTCGACACCAGAGCATTCCCTCTCTTGGTGTACGATCCCAACAAGGGCACAAAAATCAAGGAAAGACTTTCTCTTCAAGGCAATCCCTCGATGAAAGATGATTGGTTCACCAATCCCAAGACAGGAGAAACGGTCGACTTTCTCGACTTCGCCCGCAGCGAAGGCCGCTTTGTCAAGCATTTCGATGCCAAAGGCAATCCGTCGGAGACCCTGCTCCGCGCCAAACAAGACCGCCTCGAAAATTGGCACGTGCTGCAGGAATTGGCGGGCGTGATTTAGAGTCAATCTGCCAAGTCAAGATCGTTTTCCTGGGCGAATGCACATCTGCATTCGTGATTCCCTCAACACATGGCGTTTTAACTAGCGAGGATGTTCATAGTTTTGAGACCTATTCACACCAACTCCTCCTCAACCCGCAAACTCCGGCCATACGGTTCTTCGGCAGTTCTCGGCTCGAAGAGATGAATTTCCTCAGGGTCCACCCGCAATGCAACCGATTTCCCCTCGGCAAGGGATTGAGCAGGAACCCGGCACACTATTCGAGCCCCTGATTTGAGCACCAGATACACATCCATCTGGCTCCCCAATGGTTCGACAATTTGGACAGTCGCAGAAATCGACTTGCCCTCGGAGGCCGCTTCCGATCCATTAAATTGAAAACTTTCGGGACGGATTCCCGCTACGATATCACGCCGATTTTCGCTCCCAAGCCACTCACTCAGCGCACCCTCCGTGCGTAGTCGGACATCAACATTGTCGAACCAAATTTGCCCGTCCGTCCGTTCAAGATGCCCCTCAAAAAAATTCATCGAAGGCATACCAAGGAAACCAGCCACGAATCGGTCTGCAGGATTGCGATAGATCTCTAACGGAGGAGCACATTGACGTTGCAAGCCGTCGCACATGACACAGACCCGATCACCCAGCGTCATCGCTTCTTCCTGATCATGGGTTACATAGATGGTAGTCGTACCGAGTTCACGGTGTAGCCGTTTGATTTCCGCCCGTGTTTCAATACGTAGTTTCGCATCGAGATTCGACAGGGGTTCATCGAAAAGAAATACTGCTGGCTTCCGCACGATAGCTCTTCCCAGCGCCACCCTTTGACGCTGTCCGCCTGAAAGCGCCTTGGGTTTGCGGGCCATGAGAGGTTCCAAGCCCAGCAAACCTGCTGCCCAGGCAACTCGCTCTTTGATCTCCGCTTTGGGCGTCTTACGCATTTTGAGGGCAAATGCCATGTTATCGAATACAGTCATGTGGGGATAAAGTGCATAATTTTGAAACACCATCGCGATGTCTCGGCTGCGGGGATGAACGTCGTTGACCACACGATCGCCGATCTTCAAAGTGCCTGCTGAAATCGTCTCCAGCCCTGCTATCATCCGGAGGGTCGTGCTCTTGCCACACCCCGAGGGGCCAACCAATACGAGGAATTCACCATCCCGAATCTGTAGGTCGAAATCCCGGACTCCATACACATCGCCGGGAAAGATCTTGGAAACATTTTCTAGGGTAACAGAAGCCATAGATCAGCCTTCGAGTTCGGGAATTCAGCGTAATGTGCGATGGAATACTTGATTATAACGAGAGGTTACTATTCTGGCTGCCAATACGCCCAATGGGCCCACAACCGCTTTTCTGGCAAACTTTGCGGGCCAGGTAAATATTACAGCTGAGGTAAGAGGTTACGGTTTTTCGGGTATTTCCATGTCAATTGTGAAGATTGTGTTAATTGTAGGAGTCTTAACCGTTTTGCCGGGAACGGTCGTACCGATTATTCCCTTTGTAGGGGATCTATGTCGCTTGCTGGGGCAAGTGTGCCCTCACTTCTCAGTCCCGATCAAACAAGTCGTTGAAACATGAGAAACATCAATAGAACGTCTGGGCAGATTCTTCGAAGAGTGCAGTCGTGTCTCTTCGTGATCTTGTTTGCCAGTAGTCTGATGCTTTCCTCTTCAGTGGCAATTGAAGATTCTAGATTAGACCCGCTTTCTTCCGGAGAAGACGAAGCAGTTGTTCAACCATCTGCGTTTGATTCTTTCCTCCTCGACGAACCTCCCAAAGAACTATCGCTCGAAGAACGGTTTGCGAAGCTCGAGAAAAACTTTACTGAATTGAATGAAAACTACGAAGAGCTCGAGGAAAATTATTCTGGTGTAAAAGAGAAGCTGAAGAGTTACGTCGTCATGGGCCACGGTGAAGAGAGCATGAAACTCAGTGGTCGAATCCATGTGGATCAGTGGAGTTTTCCAGGGAACTCTCCCGGGACGAACGCGTTCGAAACAGGGGACCCCAATCTTACACCACAGGATCGGTTAGGATTTCGCCGTGTTCGATTCGGAGTCGCGGGCAGCTTGTGGAAGACGATGGAGTACAAGATCGAGATGGAGTTCGCTGCGGGTAACGACTCCGAGTTTCGAGACGTCTATCTCGGATGGAATGACATCCCAATGGTACAAACGCTACTGGTCGGCAACCAGAAAAGACCCTATGGCTTGGATCACTTGAACAGTAGTCGCTACAACGTCTTCTTGGAACGGCCTTTTGTTATCGAAGGCTTCAACCAAGATGCTCGTCGATTGGGCGTCTGTGCTTATGGATACTCTGACGATCTCGTTTGGAACTGGCGTTATGGTGTGTTTAACCAACGACTAATCCAAGATGAAGGAGTTTATGTGGGCGACCATTTCCAAGGCGAAGGTGCAGGAAGATTGGCAACCACCTTCTGGTACGACGAGCCTTCCGATGGTCGAGGCTATGGCCATTTTGCTGTTGCCGGTACACTGGCAAACCCGGATGGCTCCGGTACTCCAGGTCGTGGGCCGAACGAGGCCCAGTTCAGGACTCGCCCTGAAGCACGATCAACGAGGCGTTGGCTTGACACGGGGCAGATCGCTGGCGCAGACAATTATCAATTGATTGGGTTGGAAAACGTCTGGAATTTTGGGCCTGTGCAACTTGTGGGTGAGTATCAACACAATTGGGTTGATCGGGATGGGTTTGAAGATGTTCGTTTCCACGGCGGCTACGCGTACATCGCTTATTTTCTCACTGGGGACTACATGCCCTGGGATCGTGAGTCGGGAACGCTCGACCGCATAAAACCACTTGAGAATTTCTTTCTTGTCGACACCTGCAACGATGGAGTCCGTGGTGGATGGGGGGCCTGGCAGATCGCTTATCGCTGGTCCCACGCCGACTTTTCCGATCAAGACGTCCTTGGCGGAGTTGGTACAAGCCACACTCTGGGGTTAAATTGGTACTGGAACGCTTACGCTCGTATGCAATTCAACGCCATCTATGGAGAAATCGACGATCATTTCCCCATTGCTGGCTTGACTGCTGGCCATTACACAATCCTTGGAACCCGCTTCATGGTGGATTTTTAGTCTGGTAGTTCCTATCAGCCGAGCCGCAACGCAGCTCTGCGCTTTCCTTTCTACCTAAACCGATTCTCAAGACATTGGAATCAATAACATGAAACACACGAACCATCCAACCGCATTTATGCTTGCCATCGCAATACTCTTGAGCAGCATAGGCTTGATGAATCAAGGCAAAGCAACTGATACAGCGACGCGACTCGTTCCCGGCAAACCCTCAGCCACCATCCAAGACAATCTGGTAAATCCTGTCGGCTGTCGCCATTGTCGCACCATACCCTGCACTTGCTGCGAGCCGGTATGCTGCCCGAAACGGGTGGAAGATAAAGAAGAGAAATCTTGTTGGAAAGTGGCCTGCGAATATGTGTGCGTCCCCGGCTTTCGCTTCCCCTGGGAAAAATGCTGTGGCCCCGTTTGTGGCTGGGTACGTTGTGTAAACGTTTTGGAAGAACACAAATACGAGTGCGACACCTGCGGCTACGAATGGGAAGTAAAATGCGTCTGCACGAGACAGGGGAACAGCCGTCACCACTGCAAATGCCCCCGCTGCCAGCGCAATTGCCGCTAGTCGGAAAAGCAGGTCAGCCAAGTAAAGCTGGGGAACTAGGATTTGAACCTAGACTGACGGAGTCAGAGTCCGGAGTGCTACCGTTACACTATTCCCCAAAATGTCGAGTATAGATGTTTTCTCCAGGCTTTAGCAGGCCTTGAATTGACCACCTCTCCTCTTCAATACCGTACGATTAGGCGGGTGAATCGTCAAGTTGAAACTCTGAGGCCCTCTATTTACTGCTGCTCGACTCTCCAAGTCGGGATATCCAATCCGACTCGGAGAGTCGGCTAACCTTCTAGATTTCCTGGTCAATCAAAATCGGCATGCGCTCGTGGCGGGTCATCGTCTGGTAGTAATGGCTGGCAGGTTGGGTGAGCATGTAGGCGTGGGGGCGTTCCTGTTCATCGTGGACCACCACGCCTTGCATTCCCTCGTTGATTTGAAACCACACAGATTTCTCCAGGCCGAAATTGGCGGGGATGATGATTTTCTCTGGTGAGAGCCAGCGCCACTTGCCGGCCTTCAAACTCTCCAGACGACACCAGCCGGTGCGAGGGAGTTTTGATTCCTTGTTGCCTCGATTGCCCCATTCGTAGATCACCAATTGGCCGTCGTGGATCACCGGGAGCTGCACCACCGGGTCGGTGTACATGAAATGCAATTCCGGCTGGGCACCGGCGCCCCGCGAAGTGATCCGCTGTTCCAGTTCGTATTGGTCAAACAACTCTTGCTTCAACCGAGCCTTAAGTATCGAGATGCCTTTGCACATTGAATGAGTCCAACCTGAGATGTTTTTTAGCCACAGATTGACACGGATGAAACACGGAAAATATTGATGTCGAAACCTAATCTGCGTTCAATCCGTGGCTAATTCATACCAATCTTTCAATACACCATTCGTTTGAATTCAACTTTACTCCTTCCAAAGTTGAATATGATGCCGACTTTGATTCCAGTTGCTTTGAGTTCGTTTAATAGCTGGGGCTCGTCCTCTGGGTGATATGTTTTGGCGATCTTTAGTTCTACGAGGACGCATTCTTCTACAAAGAGATCCGCTGAATAGTCTCCGACGAGTGCATCCTTGTATCGGACCTTGATCTTGCTCTCAAGTTCGGATTTTAGACCTCGCAACTGCAATTCGACCTGCATTGCTTTCTGATACACTTTCTCAAGAAATCCGTAGCCCAGTACATTGTACACTTCGAACGCCGCCCCGATGATTTCCTCGGTTATATCTTTATGCTGCAAATTCATGTTCTTTCACTGCCTCAAATTGAGAAGCGATTGGGTTTGTTGAGAAACATACTCGCTCGGCATCTGTGTTTCATCCGTGTCAATCCGTGGCTAAAGAATTCGCTTCTCTTCAAAAACAACTCTTTCCATAAATATCACAAATGTCGTACTCGTTCGCTGCATCGCCATAGACGTCGACCAGGGGGAGGGTGGCCCCACTGCGCAGAACAAACCGGCCCATCTCATTATTGATCCTGTGCTTGATATCTACCAGTTGCGATTGCTCAAAAAGGCTCCGCTGCCGGTTGGCGAGTGGGCGGAGGCCGTCGGCGATCACATGCATATAGTGAACATAGGCTGAGCGGGGCTGCCAAACCCGAGGGAGCAGGTACATGGCGGCTTCAAGTAGGGCCTCGAAGTCGGCTCGGCTTCCCAACAGGCTGCTGCGGAGCGACCGCTCTGGTTCGTTGGTAAATAGTAGCGTGAGGATCAGTGAGTCGCAGCAAATACGGTAGTGGGTGAGTGCTTCAACCAGCCGTTCGACATTCCGCACGACAAAAGCGTGCACCCGCTGGGGATCGCAACTCGCCTTGCCGATGCTCCCCCCTCGAGAGACAAACTTGTGTCGAGGGCGAGCTATCAGGATCGGGATCACCGGTGTCCCATTCAATTCCCACCATAAATCCTCGCCCCGCTTGGTGAGCAGCCAGCGGACAAATGCCCGGTCGGCGTTGGCAAAATCTTCGCAAGTATGAATGCCGTGCTCGGCCAGTCGCTTGGCGCTACGCCGAGCGATGCCGGTAATATCCGTGACGGGGCGATCACGAAGCAAGGCGAGGCGTTCGCGATCGTTGTGGATCACTCCGCAGCCAAACGGTTTGGAGGAATCGGAGATCAATTTAGCCAGCGTTTTGGTGGGGGCAATGCCAATCGACACCGGCACGCCGACCCGCTGGAGAATTTCTCCTTGGAGTCGCCCGGCAAACTCTTGTGTGTGTTCGGTCGTGGTGAAGAATTGTTCGTCGATGGAATAAAACTCCACACGGGGGCTGGCCTCTTGAACGATGGCCAGCATCTTGCGCGACAGCGCCTCGTACCAGCGGAAGTCCCGCTTCACAAACACCCCCTTGGGGCAAATCGGCGTCGCTTCCCAAATCGGCATCCCGGTGGGCACCCCGGCGGCCTTCATTTCGTAGCTCTTGGCGATGATGCAGGCCCCGTGGTTGCCCAACACACCAACAGGCATCCCCTGCAGGTGTGGATAGCGCACCCGTTCGGCTGAGACATAAAAACAATCGGCGTCAACGTGACCAATCATGGTGTGGGAGGATAGTCAAGAGCTAAGGGGTCGAGAGTCCAGAGCCAAACTTCAGGCTTCGCCCTCCAAGAATAATGTACATAAGTATACTATACAAGCCTGCCATATATTTGGGGCTCCAGGCATTCACCGGGACACAATTGCGTTACACTTACCAGTGCCGAAAGGAAAGCATGGTCAAGAACAATAAGGAAAACGCTATGAGTCGGGCACTGCTGGTAATCGACGTCCAGAATGAATACTTTCCCGGGGGAGCGCTCCCCATCACGCATCCGGCGGGGCACCTAGGCCAGATACTCAAGGCGATGGACGCCGCGGAGGGTCGCGTGCCCACACTTGTCGTGCAGCACCACTTTCCCGATCCTGCAATGCCTTTTTTTCAAAAAGGAACGCTTGGCTGGGAACTCCACCCAGAGGTGGCCGACCGACCTCGCGATCTGCTAGTTGAGAAAACGCTGCCAGGGAGTTTTACCAACACGAATCTAGAAAACTGGCTCCGTGAACACGATGTGAACACGGTCACCATCGCCGGTTACATGACCCACATGTGTTGCGACACCACGGCCCGCCAAGCAGTCCACCGCGGATTGACCGTCGAGTTTCTGCAAGATGCCACCGGGACGCTGGCCCTGGAGAACTCCGCCGGCAAGGTGACTGCCGAAGAGCTGCACCGCTCCATTCTGTGCGCCCAACAGATGCTGCTCAGCGAAGTGTTGGACTTAGACAGCTGGATTGCTCGGCTATAAGCCGTACACTTATACCTTCACCATTGATTACGGTTCACGTCGAACTTCAGGGTCACTCATCAAGTGCTGCAAGACTTCATTCTCGCGGATTCCTTCTTCGGCATACTTTCTTCCAATTGCGTTGTTGTGCAGATCCATTTCGCGCTCGGCCTCAGTATTTCCTGTGTCACCCATTTCGTGTGCACTTCCTACTTGTTCGGCGAACTCGACACCATAAGCCTCCTTCAGGAGATAGCTCCAGAGAATGTGCCGATAAGCGTCTTGAGGGACTGAAGGGTCTTTTTCACTAGATCTAGACGATTTCGTTTCCGCTTCGTCTTTGAGTTGCAACAGCCGCGAGGCACGCAAGGGATGTGATGAAATGAGTTTGACTTCTGCTTGTGTAAGTTTCTCCCCAAACAGCGGCGACAACGCGACCACATCCTCCTCTATGAGGGCCAGCGAGTTCTCATCTCCTTTTGGCACGACATTCAACCGCAATTCGACAGGCTTGTTCTTAACGCTGCAGATGATTTTTCCGTCGATCTCCAGAGGCCAAATCGTAGTCCCGTCCGAGACAATACGTTCACCCTCTTGTAACACTTCTAAAATCACCGCATTGGGGTGAAATACGTTGAAGGGCAACTGGCAGTTAATGCGATCTATCACAATCTTGCGATCAGTAAACTTTCGATCTTCAGGAACTTCTGAAATCTCGGAAAGTGTCATTCCCCAAACTATCAAGTTAGCTCGACTGTCGAACCCCCAGCCAAGAGTTGCCCGTTCTACCTGCAGATCCCACTCGGGACCTCGTTCGTGGGGACTGCCAGATACTATTGCGCGTAAACCTGACCAGGCTGGCGAAAGAGTACCAGAAAGCCGAACCGAATCGAAGGAAGGCTGCGCAACACCAAGCCCCTTTTTTTCTGCTTTCGCAGCTACATCTGTCATAAGTCGACGAGATACGCGATCCAACGCTACGTTGGCAGCTACATACAAAATGACGGCTAAAACCACGAGAGTGACGAACAAACTGCAAATTATCTTCTTTTTGCGAGTCATGAATTTTTTGTGAGCCAACTTTCAGTCGCGGAGACAAGTAAGAGGTAGCTAAATTCTAGGTCTCATTCTCCGGCTTTGAAAGTCATGCCCCCAGAACTGCCTACGGCACGTTCTCTATACAAGCTGCATCGGTAGTACCATTGGGTCAATTTGCTGATTCGCTCGCATTGCTTGACGCCCCCCAATCCCCCCCCTTAAAATCATCAGTTCACACTACATGCTGATTCGATAGCCAAGGAAGGTTCCTTGAGCATCGAACGGCACTTCGCCTTTCTGAGTAAACAGGCTGCAGGCGAGCCTGCGGGGCAATCATGGCTGGATTGAAAATCGTGCAGGGTGGCGAAATTGGCCGTGTCTATGATTTAGACGAGGGCGAACACTGGGTCATGGGGCGGAGCCCCGAGTGCGACCTGGTGCTCGACGTGGCTGCGGTCAGTCGCCGGCATATCATTCTCACTAAAGAAAATGGACACATCTTTGTCAAAGACCTGGGAAGTCGTAACGGCACGTACATCAACAACGTCCGGGTCGAGGATCGAGGAGAACTCAAGAACGGCGACCAGATGCTTATCTGCGATATCTTGTTTGTCTTCGAGGATGGCTCACCGTCGAAATCCTTAGGAGGTGCTGGCCCCACGAACTCGTCGCTACTGCAAACACTTGCTGAAGAATCCGAGGAAGATCCGAACGCCACCTCGGAAATTATGGCAACTTTAGATGTCAGTAAAGGCTCAGCTTCAGTTTGGAATCTTTCAGCCCGGCCCGAGACTCAGCTGCAAGCCTTGGTGGAAATCTCTAACAATTTGGGCAGCACACTCACTGTCAAAGAGATACTTCCCAAGATTCTTGACAGTTTGTTCAAGATTTTTGTGCAGGCCGATCGTGGATTCATCGTCATGCGTCCGCAACCAACCGCACCCTTGGTGGCTGTAGCCTCCAAGGCGCGAAAAACGAGCGACGAGGAAAACATGCGTTTCAGCCGCACCATCGTCCGACAGGCGATGGAAGGCAAACGTGCGATCCTTTCTGCTGACGCCTCTTCCGACGAGCGATTTGGCATGGCCGAAAGCATTGCCGACTTTCAAATCCGCTCGCTCATCTGCGCCCCGATGATCTCCAGCGCAGGTGAATCGCTGGGTGTTGTTCAGATCGACACGAACAATCAGAGAAGCCGATTCACCGACCAAGATTTGCAATTGTTGGCAGGAATTGCTAACCAGGCCTCAATCGCACTCGACAACGCCCGATTGCATCAAGAAGCGATGAGCCAAATGGCACTGCAGCGAGACATGGAAGCCGCCAAACTGATGCAGCGTGCCCTGTTGCCGCATCACTCTCCAGAAGTGACCGGCTATCATTTCTTTGCTTACTACGAGTCGGCCTTTCAGGTGGGTGGAGACTACTATGACTACGTATCACTCCCCGACAATCGGTTTGCCGTTGTGCTGGGAGACGTTGCCGGCAAGGGAGTCCCCGCCGCTATTCTGATGGCAAAGTTGTCGAGTGACGTACGACTATGGTTGGCGATTGAACCCGATCCGGCCAAGGCTTTGGGTAAGATCAATTCGATCTTCTCTGGATATGGCTGGGACGACCGGTTCGTTACGATGGTGGTTGCCGTGGTAGACCCTGCGACGAATAAACTCATCTTGGTCAATGCCGGACACATGCCTCCCATTCTGCGGAACGCCAAGGGCGAGATTCTCGAGATCGGCGGCGAAGAAGCCGGATTGCCGGTAGGTGTCATCGACGACTTCGAATTCGAGGCCTACGAGCGTGTTCTCGAGCCGGGCGACTTTGTAACCATCTACACCGACGGCTTCAGCGAGGCGATGAATTCCGAGCGTGACCTTTACGGCGTGGAACGTATGATCGAACTCATCAGCGACAAGACCATCATCAACACCGATCTCGGCAACCGTCTGCTGGACGACGTGCGTGGATTCGCAGGGGACTACCCCCAGAGCGACGATATGTGTCTGGTATGCATCGGGCGGGATTGATCTGCTCGTCTCTTAGCGAACTAACATGAACCCGAACAGCAACGATGCCGTACCTAAACCACCCTCTGCGAAGTTCGAATACTCGATCCAGTCCTGGGCAAATTCGCCATCGATTGTCCACTGCAAGTCTCCCAGAGGGGAATTACGCTTCAATATGAGCGCTTCCACATCTAAGTAGAGTCCTCCTGCCATGTCTGATCGTTCATTGATCGGTGTGAGAGTACTACCTGCTGGTGGAGTCACCAGTCGCTGGGATCGAAACACGCCATGCATGTGAGAGAGCCTTCCTCCAAAGACCAGGCCAAGTCGGGCTTGAGGATCCTCGGTGCGGTCGTCTAGAAGCGAACCAAAATAGCACCCGACCCCCGCATGGGCACCCGCGCGACGTACTTCGTTAAGTGTCACACTGAATGCATCATCAACAATCATGGATGTATTTGTAGCCGTGTTGGTCTGTTTGCCACTTACATCGCGTGTAGTTTCCCCTTCCGCCGACAGATAAGAACCGCCAACATCGAAAAACAACCGTCGCCCTCCCATCCCTGGGCCAAGGGGTTGCCGACCACCCATAGAAATGGTGTAGCTGGTACCTCGATTCTCCTCCAAGAGGCCCGTCCCCAACACGGAAGTTAACCCCAGCTTGAAATATGGACCCGAGAGCCAGCCGACGGTCTGTGGGCAAGGTGCATACGAATTGCAATCCATGCAGGAGTAGCAATCCATGCATGTTTGGCCACCATACCCAGCGGGTTGGACAGCCGAATCCTCGATCATTGGCTCTTCCAGGGAAGTTTCATAGTATTGGTCGAGCGTAAACTGAGTATCTTCCGCCGCGCAATAGCAGCAGGAACACCCCCAAATTAGAAGAAGATAGACATTAGCAGCGAATCGCATGGCAATCTCGACGTCGAAGCGCGCAGGAAAAGAGAAGACTCTCTATCCATGTTCGGCGAGAACGTTGGCAAAGTTTAACGATTCCGCAGCACCTACCAGCTAGCATCGACTGCAAGAAGTCATGGCCGCTGGTCACGCAAGGTCCCCTATTCCGCTTGCGTTGTCCCTCTATACTGAATGGTCACTTTTCATTTTCTCAATGAGGCCCATCCATGATGCATTACAACCGAAAAACATTCACTACCCCACTCTTTATCCTGTTTTTGTTGGCATCTTACTCCCCAGCAGCCGAGCCCTCTACAAACGACGAAGAATGGATCAGACTCTTCAACGGTCAGGACCTCACAGGCTGGACGCCCAAGATTAAAGGCCACGGTTCAGGAGATAACTTTGCGGACACGTTTCGAGTCGAAGATGGTGTATTGAAGGTGGCTTACGATAAATATGTTGGCGATTTCAACGACCGCTTTGGTCATCTTTTTTACGAGAAACCGTTTTCCAACTACATCTTGCGACTTGAGTACCGAGTCGTTGGCGAGCAATCTCCTAATGCCCCTGCCTGGGCGTTTCGCAATAGTGGGATCATGATCCATGGCCAAACGCCCGAGTCAATGATTCTCGATCAAGACTTTCCCGTGTCGATCGAAGTGCAACTACTCGGTGGCGACGGTACACATCCACGCCACACCGGCAACCTCTGCACTCCTGGTACTCATGTCGTGATGGATGGTAAACTAATCAGCCAACATTGTACAAACAGCAGCAGCCCCACTTATCACGGTGACCAATGGGTAACCGCCGAGATAGAAGTCCACGGCGACAAACTTATTCGCCACAGAATCAACGGTCAGGTCGTACTTGAATACAGCGATCCCCAACTCGACGGTTCTGACCCTGACGCGAAACGACTGCTCGACGCCGGAGCAGAAAAGATGCTTACCGAGGGAACGATCTCGTTGCAATCAGAAGGACATCCGGTAGAGTTTCGGAATGTGGAGCTGATGGAGCTGGGGGAGTAGCCCATCTCAGAGAGTAGATTTTTTCTGCTGGAAAGAAGTTTTCTCGCTAAGCGGCAAGCCAACAGTTCAGAAAGCAATCCCCTCTGGCTACCAGCTAATAGCAATCGGCTAACAGCTTCTTATGACCAGCTCACCTGCAGCTGATTCTCTATTCCCTGCACGCCATCCAAACGGCGGACCACCTCTTGAGCCATTTGCTTTTGGTAGAAGGAACCAACGGTCCCTTCCAACCGGACCATGCCGTCATTGGTTTCGACGCGAAATTGCTTGACTGCAAAGTAGGGATTACCCGTCAGAGCGCCCTGAACTTGCTCAAAGAGTGGACATAGAGTTGCCATGGCTTGCCTGCTTGCATAGACCTGATTGGAGGGGGATACGGCGGGAGGGCTTTGAACTCCGGCAAGATCATGGCCCGAAAGAATATGGGTCATAAATTTGGTCTAGGATGAAAATCTGAGGGAATCCGCATCCGGTTTGCGGAAAAACGCGTCGGGTCGTGCGGAGTCTACCGTTTGGATGCAGATAGCGAGAGGTCAAATTCATGCAGTCTGAGAACTATTTCACGCACCAAATCCAGTCCGCGAGATCCAAACTGTGAACATTCTCAACCCTGAAGCCAGGAAGGCAATTCTCCAGCAGGTGGGAGGTGAATCACTTTGGCACTGCCGATGGCAGTCAACTGGCGGACCCCTTCCAGCGCCTCGCCAGAGGGGGGGGCGTCGAGATTTAAGATGCCGATAGCATCACCTCCCGCCGTGTCACCAGCCCGACCGACTGCCATCTGGCCAATGTTGACTCCATGTTGGCCGAAGACAGTCCCCACGCCACCAATGATGCCTGGTACATCCTCATGAGTGAATACCAGCAAACAGCCGTCGAGATAAGCTTCAAGCCGATATCCATCAATTGCGACCAGCCGTGGCATCGACTGGCCGAAAACGGTTCCAGCAACTTTGTGTTTCCCGGCGTCGGTTTCCAACTCAGCCGACATCGAAGAGCGGAACGATCCCATTTCGCTATGCGATTCGGTCGTGAGTTCAATCCCCCGCTCGCGGAGCATCAACTCAGCATTCACCAGATTTATCTCTTGGTCGAGGGCGTGCTTAAGCAAACCGGCGGCGAATGTGGCATTGAGTACCTTGATATCCCGATCAGCTATCTCACCACGATAAACGAGTCGGCACTGCCGAGCCACACCTTCCTGCAAGCCGGCCAGTAACATGCCCAACCGGTATGCGACATCCAAATAACCCCGTAGCGATTCGATCGTTTTGGCATCAAGCGGTGCAACATTCACCGCATGTCGAATCGTGCCGTTGGCCAAGTAATCTGTCAGCAGGCCGACCGCTTCCACGGCGACCTGTGTCTGAGCTTCTTCCGTACTGGCTCCCAGGTGTGGTGTGCAAATCACGCCGGGTTTTCCGAACAAAGGGCTGTCCGTACAAGGCTCGTCGACATAGACGTCGAGTGCTACTCCGGCAATTTTTCCCGAATCTAATCCTTGCAGGAGTGCCGCCTCGTTGTAAATCCCGCCCCGAGCACAGTTCACCAACCGCACCCCTTGCTTCATAATTTCCAGTTGAGGCACATCGATTAGATTCCGTGTCTCATCTGTAAGCGGAGTATGTACTGTAAGATAGTCAACTCTTGGGAGCATCGCTGCCACGGTATCCACCAGTTCGATGCCCAATTCTTGCGCTCGCTCCTTGGATAAAAACGGATCGTAGCCGATCACCTTCATCTCCAAAGCAATTGCCCGTTCGGCAACTGCCAGACCGATGCGCCCCAATCCGACAATACCAAGCGTCTTGCCGGCAACCTGCGAACCCATGTAGAGCTTGCGGTCCCATCGTCCTTCACAAAGACTTTGGTACGCCGGGGCCACGTTTCGCGACATCGCCAGCATCAAAGTGATCGTGTGTTCGGCAGTGCTAAGTGTGTTGCCAGCCGGCGTGTTCATCACTACGACTCCGGCTCGAGTGGCAGCTGCTTTGTCGATATTATCGGTCCCGACTCCAGCCCGCACGACGGCCTTTAGTCGCCGCGAACCCTCCAGCACTTCAGGCGTGAGCTTCACACCACTTCGACAGATTGCACCATCGAATTGCCCCAGGGCTTCGCGAAGATCGTCGCCTTTGAGCCCCGTACGGACTTCGTATTCGAAACCCGGTGCGGCTTTCAATAGATCGAGACCTTCTTGAGACAAATCGTCGAGAACTATTACTTTGTGCATGTGTGTTGAGCAGTGGTCAGTGGATAGTAGTCAGAGGTGATCATAACCGCGATGCAATGCATCGCCAGTCCTTCGAATTATTACTTTGCGTGCTTATCTCTAAAATCGATCATGAAATCTCGCAGTGCCTCGACTCCCGCGACTGGCATCGCGTTGTAGATCGAAGCTCGAACGCCGCCGACCGAACGGTGACCAGCCAATGCAGTAAGGTCCGCCGCGTCGGCCTGATCAATAAACTGGGTCGTAAGTTCCTCGCTGGGCAGACGGAACGAAACGTTCATCAGCGACCGCGAATCCTTCCGTGCATGCCCATCATAGAATCCATTGCTAGAGTCGATTGTATCGTAGAGCATTTTGGCTTTGGCTTGGTTGATGGAATACATCTTATCCAACCCGCCAATATCATTGAGCAGCCAATCCGTTACAAGCCTTACGACATAGATAGCAAACGTGGGTGCCGTGTTCATCAGAGAGCCCTGGTCCGCATGCAGCTTGAAATCGAGATAGCTGCCGAGTTCATCGCTGGATCGCTCCAAGAGGTTCTTGCGGACGACAACGATCGACACACCCGCAGGGCCCATGTTTTTCTGGGCACAAGCGTAGATCATGCCGTAGCGATCTATAGGGAGTGGCTTGTGCATGAAGTCACTTGAAGCATCGCAAACTAGTGGCACTTGGCCCGCTTGGGGTTCGGCAGCAAATTGCACCCCTTCGATAGTTTCATTGCAGGTGTAGTGCACGTAAGCTGCGTTGGGGTCGAGTTTCAAATCTGTATCGGAGGGCGTGTAAGTATATTTGTCGTCGGCCCCATCCCAAGCTACATTCATCGAACCCAGCTTCTTAGCTTCTTTGATAGCGGCCTTGCCCCACGAACCCGTGAGAATATAGTCGGCGCTCGGTTGCGATTCAGTAAGCAGATTCATGGGAATCATCGAGAACAACAGCCGTCCGCCTCCTTGTAGAAACAATACAGAATAGTCGTCCGAGATGCCCAGCAGTGTGCGGATGTTTTTCTCGGCAGCCTCGATGATTTCTTTGAAGGTCGGTGACCGATGGCTGATCTCTAAAATCGAGGCCTTCGGTCCTGGCAATGCCATCATCTCACGCTGTACCTGTTCTAATACTGTCTCAGGTAGCGTTGCCGGTCCTGCTGCAAAATTGTAAGCCCGTTGGGTCATCTTATTTGAGTAATCCTTTGTAACTGCGAGAGGGACGCCCACACGTCGTGAGCGGCAATTGACTCTAAAATCCGCTCCTCAAAAGGGGCCATTTTAGTGACTCCTCCCATACTTGGCGATGGGTCAACTTCACACTAAAACGACTCATCCGGGGGACAATAGTTCACCTGATACTCAAATTGCTATTGCGCGGTCCACAACTTGTGGCAACCCCTGGGGAGAAGTAGACTGAAATATCGCAGAGAGTCTCCGTTTGGAATTGAGGGTGGGTGTGTTTCAGCATATTCGGCGGTATTTTACTTCCATTTTCGATACCGAGTCTTCTGGAAGGCTTGTCTTTTTCAGCCCCTTAGTGGGGATTGTTGCCGGTCTTGGCGCTGTTCTATTCTTCTTCCTCCTGATGTGGTTCCAAGGGGCCGTGCTGGGAGGTATCGCAGGCTATTATCCCCCGGCAGCCGGGAGTGAAGCGATAGAGCATGTGCCTCAGAATCCTTCGCAGTGGTGGGTGGTTCTGTTGGTACCAACTATAGGTGGCTTGGTTTGTGGAATGATAGTCTATGGTCTCGCACCCGAGGCGGAAGGCCATGGTACCGATGCCCTTGTGCGAGCATTTCATCGACTCAGCGGCCGAATCCGAGGGCGAGTCCCCTTTGTGAAGACTGTGGCCTCGATCATCACTATCGGAACCGGAGGCTCGGCGGGCCGTGAAGGGCCAATTGCTCAGATTGGTGCCGGATTCGGCTCGTTTCTGGCCACCAAGCTGAGTTTGAGCGAACGCGACCGAAGATTGCTCATGCTTGCTGGTGCTGCCGGAGGAATTGGGGCAATTTTTCGCGCCCCTTTAGGCGGGGCTTTATTCGTGAGCGAGGTACTCTACAGCTCTACGGCCTTAGAAACCGCGGCAGTAATTCCCTGTTTCATCGCCTCGATTACGGCCTACACCGTCTTCGCGACCATCTATGGCCCCGGTTTGGCATTCAAGACGACCCCTGGCTTGGAGTTTGGCGGGGCTGAAGAGATCCCCCTGTATCTGGTTTTTGCCATACTTTGCGCAATCGTCGGCTACATCTATGTGTTGGTGTTCTATTGCATGCGCGATCGCGTTTTTCGTCGGCTACCCATTCCCAATTTTGTGAAACCTGCTGTCGGAGGGCTGATGCTTGGCGTCCTGGCGATCTGGCTGCCCCACTTAATGTCGGGTGGGTACGGCTGGATTCAAAGAGCCATTGATGGCAAGTTGACCATCTGGATCATGGTCGTCCTCTGCTTTGGGAAAATCTTCGCCACGTCATTCACGATTTCATCTGGCGGTAGCGGTGGCGTGTTTGCTCCATCACTTTTCATCGGTGCGATGCTTGGTGGGGCTTTTGGCATGGCCTGCCAGCAATTGTTCCCAAATCTGATCACCCATCCTGAAGCATTCATTCTCGTGGGAATGGGAGGATTCTTTGCTGGCGTCGCCCGGGTTCCCCTCACAGCCATGCTGATGGTTTGTGAAATGAGCGGGACTTACAATCTGCTCATCCCGCTGATGTTGGTCTGCATCATAAACGTCGCGGTCCTTTCATCACGATGGAGCCTCTATGAAGAACAAGTACCCGGTTTGGTCGATAGCCCTGCCCACCAAGGGGACTTTGTGGTCGATGTGCTAGAACAAATGTTTGTTCGTGACGTGATGCATCTGGATCGCAAAGTCGATTTGATCCCAGAAGACATGCCGCTCACCGAGATTCTCCGACTTGCTTCCTACTCCAACAACAGTTACTACCCAGTAGTCGACCAGGAGAAACAATTGGCCGGCATTTTTTCCCTGCGAGATCTGCGGGCAGTCCTCACCGGCAACGGCTCTGGCCCACTCATCGTAGCGGCCGACATTGCTACCCAACCCGTGCTGACGGTCAAAGCGGAAGACGACCTACATACTGCCCTACGCCGCTTCACCCAAAAAAATGTCGACTACCTCCCAATCGTGGAAACAGAAGCCCCGCGCCATGTCATCGGCATGTTAAGCCGACATGACGTGATTGGCGCCTATCACGACCGGGTCTCTAAGATGCAGCACCATGAATGAGTTGATGCCAATTGCCGAACCAGAACAACCGATGCGAAACCTCCCTGATTCCATCTTGGATAACTTGGCTTTGTTGGCCACGGATTTTTCTCTGGTCTCACCGTTAGGGCGGTCTCTCTTTGACCCTTGGGCTGAGGAGTCCAAGTTGCGGGTCAAGATAGACGTATTGTGACCGGTAGAATGGGCATTTTCTTGCAGAATTGAAGTCTGCTTCAAATCAATATGTCTTGGCAAAGCACTTGCAAATAGCACCTTGCCGAATCATGGGCGCGCACAACTCGCCGATTCTACTCTCCGAAATCACGAAACGGCACTCCATATATCAAACTATCAAAGAGCTTGCCTAATGTGTCGCAAGCTCCATTATCAGGATTGAGCTGGTAGAATCCACACCGATCTTTGTGCCATTTATAAGATTCTCTGTGTCAGTTCTCGAACTCGATGACCTGTAGATCTTCTCGGGAATCAGATAGTTCGTCGATCACATCGAACCCGATCCGCGTATTCGCGACGTTCATCTTTTTTAATCTCGGGAGTTTCCCGAGTGCAAGAAAGCTGTCGTCGCTAAGTTGAGTGCCGGCGACGTCAAGATCGACTAGATTCGTCATTTTCAGCAGTGCGGGCAACGACTGGTCGCTGATATTGGTTGCCTTGAGAATGAGTGTTTGGAGATTGCGTAAGTTACCCAATGATTCCATCGTTGCGTCGTTTGTCTTGGTTTCCCAAAGTGAAAGATATTCTAGTCCCGGAAGTTTGCCAATTTTTGCGATCCCCTCTGGAGTCGCTAAGCGACATTCACTGATGTCTAAGTAATTGATCTTTGGCATGGCAGAAATCACCTCCAGTCCAGCGTCGTCCACCGAAGAGTCGCGCAGGTTCAACCTCGCAATTTCAGTCAGGTTGGAGAGGTGAGCAAGCCCCTCACCGGTGACGTCGGTGCCCCGGATGCGGAGTCGCTTAAGTCGTTTTGCATTGGCCAATGCGGCCATTCCTTTATCGTCGATCTTTGTATAGTCCAACTGAATCTGCTCGATCGTGGGAATGGCACCAATTACTCTGAGAGATTCATTACTGATGGTCGTACAGTAATTAAAATTGATAGATTTCAATTTCAAGTCAGCCAGTTTGGCTACTCCAGAGTCCGTTATCTTTGATTTCTCAAGTTGAATGTCGACCAAGGATTTGAGTTTTGCCAGGCTACTCAAACCTTCATCCGTAATATTGGTGTTGCGCAAGTCGATCATTCTCAGCCTTGTGAGTCCTTCCAACTTACCAAGGTCTTCATCACTGATATTCGTGCGGCGTAGTCGGAGTATCCCAAGATTCTCAAGCTCGGCTAGTGCATCGACGATTTGCGAGTCGATTTGAGCATCGGTGAGGTCCACTTCAGAGACCTCGCCATTGGCGGCTCGCTTGAGTTTGAATCCGGCCTTCAAGAGAATGTCAACCGAGTCTTGATCGGCTAGAGAGGCCTTGGAATCGAAACTTTCTACTGGCAGCTTTTCATCAGCCGGAAAAGTTGATTCGCTAGCTTTTGCTTGAGTTCTGTGGGTACATATGTGGTACCCAGCCAGTAGTATCAAGGCGATCGAAAAAGAAAATGTTCGAATAGAGCGGAATTGGTACACTTTTATGCCAGTGGGTTTCGGAGGGTAACTTCAGTAATGGTGCAGTGCGAGACTGGTAGTTTACTTATTACTTGAAGCAATGACAACGATTTGATAAGTTTGGGTGTTGCGGCGATCTGCGGGCATAGAGTTTGCTAAGCTGGGGATTGATCGCGCATTACTTCCGTGGCCAACAATCAGGTTGTGACCTTTTTTGCCGTCCTTTCTCTCTTGGAATACAAATGTCTAGAAAATCGACTCGCAGGGATTTTATCGGGCAAGCTGCAACCTTTGGCGCAAGCCTGGGTGTTTGGTCCAGTGGTAGTTCATTATTGCGTGCTGACACTTCTGCCCTCCAAGGATTAAGTGCGGCCTGCATCGGTGTGGGGGGAAAGGGAAGTAGCGATACCAGTCATATCGCGGAGCAAGGAGTTGCAATAGTTGGCCTCTGTGATGTCGACCAAGGGACGCTAAATAAGAAGGGTCGAGAGTTTCCCGATGCAGCAAAGTTCTCAGATTTCAGAGAGATGCTGGATCGGCTGGGAGACAAAGCTGACATTGTTACTGTCAGTACTCCGGATCATACTCACGCCGCTGCGGCAGTACGCGCGATGCGAATGAAGAAACACGTCTACTGCCAGAAGCCTCTGACATGGTCAATCGCCGAAGCGCGAAAGATGCGTGAGGTTGCCGAAGAGACGGGTGTTGTTACTCAAATGGGTAATCAAGGAACCAGTGAAGATGGGCTCCGCGAGGCAGTTGAAGTTGTTCGCAGTGGAGCCATCGGTGATGTATCTGAAGTTCACATCTGGTCGAATCGACCGATTTGGCCACAAGGTCAGGGTCGCCCGGAAGGGGAGGATCCCATTCCGGAAGATTTGAACTGGGAAGCCTGGATCGGACCATCTCCAATGCGTCCGTTCAAGAAGGGGATTTACCATGCTTTTAATTGGCGAGGGTGGACCGATTTCGGGACTGGTGCTCTGGGTGATATGGCATGCCACACGACCAACATGCCAGTGATGGCGCTGAACCTGTTCGACGCGATGGCTGTAACTCCCCTCAAGAACCCAGGCCTGACCGAAGGTGAAACTTACCCGGCCAGTTCAGCATTACTGTTTGAATTTTCTGAGCGCGATGGTTTAGCCCCATGTAAATTCTACTGGTACGATGGAGGAGAACTGCCAGGCGACGAAGTAGTAAGACAATTGCCTGCTTCGTTTCAAAAGCGTGTCCAACAGCAAAGAGAGGGTGGCAACAAGACAAGCGGCTCTGTACTGATTGGTAGCAAGGGGACCCTCTTTTCCCCAGATGATTACGGAGCAAAGTACTATCTGCTCCCAAAGGAAGACTTCGTTGACTATCATCCGCCAGAGCCAACCTTGCCCAGAATTCCCTACAATTCAGGGGGCGACCAACGCCAGAAGTGGGAGTTCGTCAATGCGATCAAGGGAGATTATGCTCCCGGAACGATGTCCAACTTTGGCTACGGAGGCCGCCTGACTGAAACTATCTTGATTGGGAATCTGGCGCTGCGTATGCCCGAAGGTACCCGAATTGAATGGGATGCTGCGCAACTCAAAAGCCCCAATGTTTCAGAAGTCAATCAGTTTGTACAGCGCGACTGCCGACCGGGTTGGGAGATCTGAGATAGATCAGGCAAATGTGTGGAGAGCTGCTCAGTTCTGCGTCGCGGCTCAAGCGGTGGTGAGTACCTTGCCAGAGCGTGCGACGTGGCCCAGTGGAGCTGTGGGTTCCCAAGGGGCATGCCGACAATCCGGTGAATGTGCTTGAGATCGGTGGCACGACGGGCATTCCCAAGAGCCGGATTGCCATGCAAGACTTTCTCACCGCCTACGCACTCCTCAGCGATACCTCGCCGGACGAGTACTTTCCGCGCTGTAGCAATCGGTTGATGCTTGGCCCCTCGAAGACGCGAGGCGGAGGGGACGGAAAAGTACTGCTATACACCTCGTTTCAGCCCGTTACCTTGCGGTCGATGCTAGCAGGAAGTCGCAGTTTTATTGACCAACTCCATTGGTATTGCGATAGCCCCATGTCTGGGTCTATATTTTGACAAACCAAATTTGGTTAAACAAATATTGAGGTAATTATGGGTCGTCCGCCAAAGAATGAACTTACTGAACGAGAGTTGGAGGTGATGCATGTCTTCTGGAAGCGAAGTGATATCACTGCGAGCGAGGCACGTGCAAACCTTGCCAAAAGCGGGGTGGATCGAGCCTATGTTACGGTCGCCAACCTGGTCAGAATATTGGTGGACAAAGGATTTCTGAAACCCACCAATGAGGAACGCCCGTTTCGTTATCGTCCTATGCGCACCTTTGAAGAGGTGTCTCAAAGCTTGGTGGGAGATCTGGTTCAACGCGTGTTTCAAGGGTCTCGTAAACAGTTGCTGGTCAACCTGCTCGGGAGTGAAAAGAAACTCACCAAACAGGAAAGAACGCTTCTCAAAGAAGTTTTACGGGAGCAAGAGAAATGACTACATCCTACCTATGGTGTGTCATGCAGGTCACCTTGATATCGGCGACCGGGCTAGGTTTAACATGTAGTCTATGTCGCCGCTACCCTGGGATAGGTGCCCAAGTAGCAAGCACAGCGACGGCGACAATCCTCGTGATAACCATCCTTATACCGATCTCGCTCCCAAGAATCTTCACTCCACAATCCAATGTGGAAATGACTGCAGACTCGACCGGCTCAGAAGAAACTACCAACTTCAAATCTGTGGAGGATCGCTCTCACGGCCAAGGATCTCCGGTCTTCTTCAATGCAATGGCATTGTTGTCGGATGTTGGACCTCTTTCAATCGGCAATACTACATCAAGAACAACGCTCGGATGGATTCTCACCAGTCTGGTAACTCTTGCTGTAGCATTCATGGTCTGGGGGATGCTGCGATTCATTGTTTCCCTAAGATACATCGTTAAACTGATCCGAGCGAGCGTGCCGATAGAGGACCGCCATGTTCTTCACAGAATTCTTCAACTCGCAGAGCATATTGAAGTTCAAAGGACAATAATACTTTGTGAATCGGCGGAAGTTGCTAGCGCGACAGTCGTCGGTTGGCGAAAACCGAGGATCATCCTTCCGCTCGATTGGCGCCAGTGGACCAACGATCAACTGCTGGCGGTGCTTGCGCATGAGTTGGCACATATTAAGCACAAGGATTTCATATGGCGTTTGCTGAGCAGTCTTGCTGGTGCCATCCATTTCTACCATCCCTTGATTCACTCTCTAGTGAAAAGATTAGCTCTGTCGCAAGAATTGGCAGCCGATCAATTAGCTGCTGCTACCGTTGGGGGACGAACTAGATATTTGAAGGCGTTGTCACAGTTGGCAATCAGCAGAGACGATTCTGTATGGCTTCGCACGGAGCCAATCGTTTTGCCTGCCTTGTCGACTAACTTGATCAGGAGGATCAACATGTTACGAGCAAAGGATTGCGAACAGGAACGAAGCGCGCAGCGTGGCCTACGAGGTCTTTCCGCTGGCGTTATTGTTACTCTCGGTGTCGTCACGATGGTTTTGAGAAGTTCGGCTGAACCATTGAACGCGACACAGGCAGAGAAAACACGATCGGTCACGGCGGCTGAACCACCCAAAGAATTCGAGGCATTCAATAGGGCGCCGATTGATATCTCCCTAGTTGGGGACAATGAATCTGGGGTGTTTGCTATTCGCTTGGGTGAGCTATCGCATCATCCCGCGTATCGACCCACAATGAACTTGTTCAACAACCTTCTCTGCGAAGTCATACAGGAGAACCTTGGAAAAGATATAGCGGCTGACGTTCACTTTGAATCGATCGACTATATCATCGGTCTACTTGATCTGACAATTAAGCCGATCGAGAAACCCAGCGATGCACAGCATAAGAATAAGTTGATGTTTGGCTCGTCTGAAGTAGTGCTTCGCTTCCGTGAAGATGTTCAATGGCAATCATGGATCCGACGCAATCTTCCAAACGCTGAAGAGAAGAGCGAAGGGGATGTGGTTTATTTTGAGTACAGTTTAATGGCGTTTGGTCCCCAGCCTTTGCTGATTGTCGCTCGCGACAGTCGCACGGTAATCTTGGCACACTCCTTGGAGAGGCTTAAAGAAATGGCGGACAACAAAAGTGTGCATCAAACGAGCGATACTCTGGCAACCGAGTGGCAGGCCGCAGACAGGGGGCTTCTAACGATCGTGGCAACAGACAAGTCAATCGAATCTGCCGAATCTACTTCAACCGAACCGGCGGAAATGGCTTGTCGTGCAATCCTCCAGCACACGCGAAAGATTTCCATCGGATTGGACCTGGAAGAAGAAACCGGAAATGTCGGCTTGAAGTTCAGCTTGATTTCTGAAGACGAGCAATCCGCCGAGTCGGTGAGCGAAGCGATCGAGAAACTCATTCCTTTGGCAATCACAGGCCTGACTAAGCAGATCAATGAACACGAATCGGAACATCCGCTTGAAAGTGTTGAAGTCGCCTATGAGCAATTCTGTAAGGAATTCCTGGAAAGAATTTCGACGAATGTCTTGAAGCGGGCCGATGGATCTTACGCAAACGAAATTTTAGCGGTATCGAGATTTCCTATGCAGGAGATGATGCTGGCATTGGCTAAGCATTCCGACGAACTTGAAACTCGATGAAATCGAAATTCTGGAAATGAGAGGCCATCTGCAGGGCGACTCTGCGAGTCGTTCTGCTGGGCTTCTATCTTAGCGAAACCGCTTATCGGCATCCGTTGAATGCTGAAATCTCCAAACGCTCCGCTTAGACGAGAATGGCTCGACAGCCGCGTGGCGGCTAACCTGGTTGCTAAACTGTTTCAGCAAGCCAGGAAGCAACGGCCGTCCAGATGCCATAACACGCTAGAGAAACAATTGAAACCGTGCTGATCCAGAACACAACGTCGTACAAGATTCCAGGATTGAGCTCAGGCAGCGACCGACGATAACGGAAGTCGAAGGCTGCGACGACGACAATCAACAAAATCGCCGCCGTAGCTAGACCCCCTAACATGACCATCAACACCGGTTGCTCGATCCACAGGAACGTGATCGTCCACAACGTGGGAAACACCCAAGCGAGTATCTTAATCGTCCGCACTCGAGAAACTTGCTTCGTGAAATCGATCCAGCCGAACTGACTAAATGTGTCGCTGTAGATGCGTGTCCAAGCAGCTAGGGCGGAGAAGGTCGTCGAAAAGAGTACGAAGAAGGCACCTGCTAGAAAGACATCTCGTGCCCAGGGTCCGAGTGACTCGGTGTACATGTTGGCGAGAGTGGCTACCATCTCATTTCCGGCTGGGATTTCATCTCGTGCGTGTAGTACGGCAGCACCTAATATGTAGAAAGCCGCCGTAACAGTGGTGTAGGCGAGCATCGACAGAAGGGCATCGAATACCATCACACGAGTCCAACCTTTTGCCCGGCGCAACCAGTCGGCATCTCCGCGCTGATAGGACCCAACTCGCGAGGCATAACCCTTTTCGAGCAACCAATAGGTATACTGCATAATCTCATCGCCACCGACACCAGTAAGCCCAAACGCGGCGAACACGAAGAGCAATGCTCCAGGCGGCACTTGGCCTCGCAACCCATCGAGAATCTCATTCCCATTGAGTCCGTAATCCGTCCATTGAAGAGCGGCAACTGATACGAGTGTTAGAATCGTAAAGACACAGGTCATGCTCAGCGACATCATCTCAATCAGCTTGTATCGTTCGCTGAACACCAATGCCGCGACTGTGATTGCTACGACAGCACACCATGCAGGTATCGAGAACGTCGGCATGATGAGATTTAAGAGAATCGCAAGCCCCCCCACGATCCCGCCGACTTGTAGAATCTTGATTGGTAATAAAGCCAACCAAAACCAGATCGTCCAATGCACACGGCCGATTCGCCAGCCGGGAAGCTTATTGATCGCCACGAGAGCCGTCTCGCCATGATGGATCGTGTGTCGGCCAAACTCCAGTTGCAGCACGACCTTCACGAGACAGCTCACGAGGATGACCCACAAGGCAGTGAATCCCGCCTTAGCACCAAGCGTGGTTGTGGCGATCAATTCCCCCGACCCAACGATCGACGCTGAGAGCACAAATCCGGGGCCGCAATATTTCAATTGATCAAGAAACCTTGTGGGAGGCTCCTGAATAGATGCCGGATCGAGAACGTAGGGATCGCGTGGGGGCAAGAGTGTTTGTCACCAATAAACAAGAAGAGAAGCACGAATTTACTGTTGAAAGTGTACGGTGCAGGAGAAGTGAGCGGAAGTGTTTGAAGGGCTGAAATTGATGGGATACAGGGTCCAGACAAGCCAATCGAAAAACGCTAAAATGATGTTCCAAGCAAATTGGACGTAGAAAGTCCATTTCCAATGCTTGGAAATCCCAAATAGAACAGCACTAACAGCAATGAAATACGAAGGATCGCTACGATGGCCGCTCCCACCTTACAAATTGATCCCTTTGCAGCCCGAGACACGTTTGAGACTGGGAACGGCCTAGCCGGAATCTATCGGCTCGCCAAACTCGAAGAGCTGGGTCTAACCAAAGTAGCGGAACTACCCTACTCGATCCGCGTGCTACTGGAATCGTGTCTTCGAAACTGTGATGGCTACACGGTCTCCGAAGATGACGTCAAGAAGCTTGCGGCCTGGACAAAGAGCCGGGGCGTCCTCGCCCCCGGTGATTCTGGCGTCGAAGTTCCTTTCAAGCCCGCCCGAGTGGTCCTCCAGGATTTCACGGGCGTCCCCTGCGTCGTCGACCTCGCTGCCATGCGATCCGCCATGGAGCGACTCGGAGGTGATCCGGAGAAGATTAATCCCCTGGTCCCCGTCGATCTGGTGATCGACCACTCGGTGCAGGTGGACTACTATGCATCCGATACGGCGCTTGATTTGAACATCGAACTGGAATTCTCGCGAAACCGAGAACGCTACGAATTCTTGCGCTGGGGCCAGGAGGCATTTGACAATTTTCGGGTCGTACCCCCGGGTACTGGAATCGTCCATCAGGTAAATCTCGAATATCTTGCCAAATGTGTGTTCCTCTTGGACGATCACGCCGGTAAAGTGGCCGTCCCTGATTCGCTTGTCGGAACCGATAGCCACACCACCATGATCGATGGCCTCGGTGTTGTCGGTTGGGGCGTGGGAGGAATCGAAGCAGAGGGGGTTATGCTAGGCCAGCCGATCTACATGCTTATGCCTGAAGTCGTCGGCATGCAGCTCACCGGCAGGCTCCCCGCCGGGGCCACAGCAACTGATCTCGTGCTAACCGTCACCGAACAGTTGCGTAAAGAAAAAGTCGTCGGCAAGTTCGTCGAGTTCTTTGGCGAAGGTGTCTCGACAATGTCGCTAGCCGATCGGGCCACGATTGCCAACATGTCACCCGAATACGGGGCCACAATGGGTTTCTTTCCTATCGATGAAGAGACACTTCGGTACTTGCGCCGCACGGGCCGCACCGAGGCAGAGGTAGAGCTCGTCGAGAGCTATACCAAAGCTCAGGGCCTGTTTCGTACTGACGACGCACCCATCCCGACCTTTACCAAAACCGTCAAGCTCGATCTCTCAACCGTCGTACCAAGCTTGGCAGGCCCCAAGCGACCTCAAGATCGAATCCCCTTAACGGCAATGAAGTCCACCTGGCATCGCGATCTGGAAGAAGTCTATGGTAAACGCCCCAACAATGGGAGTCCGCAAGGTCGGTGGGAAGGGGAGGGGGGACAGCCAGCAGAAGCCGCTGCAACTGCTGAGGTAGAAGAAGCAGTCGCGATAGCTGATCCTGGATTCGATGGCATTGAAGTTGAAAATAACGGCGAGAAATTTCCCATTCAACACGGCAGCGTCGTCATCGCCGCGATCACGAGTTGCACGAACACGTCGAATCCTTCTGTCATGGTCGCCGCCGGACTTGTCGCCAAGAAAGCGGTCGAAAAAGGTCTCACCGTTCCACCCCATGTGAAGACAAGTCTCGCTCCAGGCTCACGAGTGGTGACTGACTACTTCGCCAAGTCAGGGCTCGACAAGTATCTCGACCAGATCGGTTTTAACACTGTCGGCTATGGTTGCACGACCTGTATCGGCAACAGCGGCCCACTCCCCGAACCAATCGCCAATGCCGTGGGCGAATACGATCTCGTGGTTTCTGGCGTACTCTCAGGTAATCGGAATTTCGAAGGCCGCATCAATCCGCATGTGAAGGCCAACTATCTGGCGAGCCCACCACTAGTTGTTGCATACGGTCTTGCAGGCACAACTGACATCGATCTTACTAAGGACGCCATCGGGACTGGTAAGGATGGCAAACCAGTCATGCTCGCCGACATTTGGCCAACTCATGATGAGGTCCAGTCGGCGGTGGAGAGCAGTGTGTTGCCAGAAATGTTCCAGGCCCAGTACGACAATGTTTGGGCAAAGAATCCCAAGTGGAATGAGATCGAAGTCACAGGAGGCGAGCTGTACGAATGGGACCCAGAAAGCACATACATACAGGAACCACCTTTTCTTGAGGATCTCAAACCAGAGGTGGATCCGATCAAATCAATCAAGGGAGCCCGTTGTCTAGCCTTACTTGGCGACTCGGTCACTACCGATCACATTTCACCCGCTGGTGCGATTGCCAAAGATAGCCCAGCTGGCAAGTTTTTGCAGGCCAATGGTGTCGAGCCGCGCGACTTCAACAGCTATGGTTCTCGCCGTGGCAACGATCGCGTTATGACCCGTGGCACGTTTGCCAATATCCGCATCCGCAACCAGCTCGCTCCTGGCACCGAAGGAGGAGTCACTCGCCATCTTCCCGATGGTGAAGTGATGAGTATCTACGATGCCGCGATGAAATACCGCGACGAAGACATTCCCCTGGTGGTACTTGCTGGCAGCGAATATGGCACCGGATCCAGCCGCGATTGGGCAGCGAAAGGGGCATTTTTGCTCGGTGTGAAAGCCGTGCTGGCGGCCAGCTACGAACGCATCCACCGTAGCAATCTCGTGATGATGGGCGTCTTGCCTCTGGAATTCCCCGGTGGACAAACCTGGGAGCGCTTAGGTCTCACCGGTGAAGAGACGTTCGATTTTCCTGAACTAGGCGATAACCTCAAACCCCGTCAGCAACTCAAAGTCATCGCCCGCCGAGCCGACGCCGACCCCATCGAATTCACCGCCACGGTCCGCATCGACACCCCCGTCGAACTCGACTACTACCGCAATGGTGGCATCCTGCAGACTGTGCTGCGGAAATTGATGAAGGGGTAGGGGTTGTCTCAAGCGTTTCTTCTACTGTTCTGCTACCAACTTAAGATCCTCCGCTAGTAGGAGGAAAAAACCTATCTCTAGCTCCTCAAGGCAATACCATGAAGATTCCTCTCTGTTTGATCACTCTCTCATCTTGGCTGCTTTTCCTCACGACTGCCCAAGCCACCCCGCGTCCCAACATCCTCTTCGTCTTTACCGATGACCATGCGTATCAAGCGATCAGCGCCTACGGTTCGCGGATCAACGAGACGCCTAACATCGACCGACTCGCCCATGAGGGGATGCGGTTCGACAATTGCTATGCCACCAATTCCATTTGCGGTCCTTGCCGAGCGGTGATTCTTACAGGTAAATATAGCCACCTTAATGGATTCCTTGTGAACGGCAACAGGTTTGATGGTGCCCAGCAAACGTTTCCCAAGCTTCTCCAAAAAGCAGGGTATGCAACCGCAATGATTGGAAAATGGCACTTAGAAAGCGAACCCACAGGATTCGACCATTGGGATGTCCTCGTAGGGCAGGGGACCTATTACAATCCGAACATGATCCGCGATGGCAAGCCGACGAAGAATGTTGGCTACACGACCGAACTCATTACCGACAAGGCTCTCGATTGGCTCAAGAATGGCCGTGATCAGGAAAAGCCCTTCATGCTGATGTACCAGCAGAAAGCCCCGCACCGGCCGTGGGATCCCGGTCCGAAGCAACTCGACCTCTACGAAGACGAGACCATACCCGAACCACCGACGCTGTTCGAGGATTATTCTCTCCGCGGCCCAGCTGCCCAGCATCAAGATATGACCATTGCGGAGACAATGGACAAACGCGACTTGAAGCTCATTCCACCGCGAGAATTGAACGAAGAACAACTGGCGAAATGGAATGCCGCGTACGAGGCTCGAAATAAGGCATTCCGCGAAGCGAACCTGACTGGCGATGCGCTGGTGCGATGGAAATATCAGCGCTACATAAAGGATTACCTGCGGTGTGTTGCCTCCGTGGATGAGCAATTAGGACGCGTCTTGGATTGGCTCGAAGAATCAGGTCTCGCCGAAAACACCATGGTCGTTTATTGCTCTGACCAGGGTTTTTACCTGGGAGAGCATGGCTGGTTTGACAAGCGGTGGATGTACGAAGAATCGCTCCGCACACCATTCTTAGTCCGCTGGCCGGGACACACCAAGGCGGGCTCCTTGAACGATGCGATTGTCTCGCCGGTGGATTTTGCCGAAACGTTTCTGGATGTCGCCGGCCTGGAGATCCCCTCCGACATGCAAGGCCGTTCGCTCGTCCCACTCTTAGAGGGCGAAACTCCTGCTGACTGGCGCACGACTTTCTATTATCACTATTATGAGTATCCAGGTTGGCACCATGTCCGTCGGCACTATGGTGTGACAGATGGTCGCTTCAAACTCATCTATTTCTACGAGCCGGATGTCGACGAATGGGAACTCTACGATCTGCTGCTCGACAAGAATGAATTACAAAACGTTTACGACAACAAAGCCTACGCGGGAGTGCGAAAACGGCTTGAGGGAGAACTCAAACGTCTGCGCAGCGAACTAAAGGTCCCTCAGAAAGACCCAGAAGCGTCGAATCTCAAGACGAATGCTCCCCGCACTCGGGTGCCGACTTCCTAGGAAAGAAATAGGCCGCGGACAAACACGGGCTGAGCGGATTATCGCGGATTTTTTAGGAAATCATTCATTCCTATCCGCGCATATCTGCCCGATCCGCGTTCATTAGCGACTAATTTCTTCTGAGAATCATCAATTTCCGGGAATCTTTTCGCTCTAAGCTGCGTCCAACCACGCAGGGACTCCCTTTTGGTAGAATTCGGGAGTATCGATTAGACTCATCACCACGGAGAACAACCATGATTCGCCACGCTTTTGCTGCACTGCTTGTCGTACTTTCGGTCAACTCATTTTCTGTCCAAGCCGCTGAGCCGGTATCAACCGAAGGGCACGTCTCGGCCGTTACCGTCTATCAAGGCCAGGCCCTGGTTACCCGCAAGATCGATATCGAAGAGACAGAGGGCCTCCTCGAATTGGTCGTGACCAATCTCCCCGAGTCAGTCCTTGCGGGCAGCCTGTTCGCCGAGCCGGGTGACGGAATTCAGATCCGCTCGGTCCGCTATCGAACCCGCCCTATTGAAGCCGACGTGCGGCAGGAGGTTCGCGAACTCGACGAACAAATCCAGGCCGTCGATGATAAGCTAGCCGCCGTAGCCCAAGAACGCGGCTTGCTAGCCCAACGGAGTCAATATCTCACTCAGCTCGCTCAATTTGCCGCAGTCACTTCCCAACAAGAACTCAAGAACGGCGTCCTCAACGCAGACACACTTAAGGAACTCACGCAATTTCAATTTTCTGAGCGAGATGAGATCGCCAAGCGCGAATTGGAACTGGCCCAAGAAGAACGGAGTCTAAACAAGGATAAAACCTTGCTCGTTCGCAAACGAGAAACTATTGCCGCAGGTTCCGCCCGCAATGTACGAGAAGCAGTCGTCTTCATCGATGTGCCAAAACGCACAGCTTCCCAATTGCAGCTTAGCTACCTGGTGGGAAATGCTAATTGGTCTCCCTCCTATAATATCCGAGCCACCGATGAGCGTGACCAGATCACGGTCGAGTACAACGCCTCGATCGAGCAAATGAGTGGCGAAGACTGGAACGACGTGGAGATGATCCTCTCCACGGCGACTCCCTCGCTCGTTGCCAAAGCACCACAACTCGAAGCCCTCGCAATCAAGCTGGGTAATCCTGCACCGCAACAACAGCAACAACCGATGTCGGCCGCAGAGAACTACAAGCAGGCCCAGCAGAACCTTGCGAAACTTGGCAAAATGCGCGGTCAGATCAATGCCGATGCATCCGGGCCTTTCGGTGACGTTGTTGCGTCGAGTCCACAATTGGAAGCCCGGAGAGCGGGACGTGGCCGTGGAGGATTCGGTGGGGAAGGTGGCGGTATGGGTGGCGGTATGGGTGGCGGTGTCGGTGGCTGGGGATTAGCAATGAGCGATACGGCTAGTGCCGACGCTGTTTTGAATCAAACTGCCGATCAGTTGCAACTCATGGACTTTAATAATTCGCTCAGCGAACTCAAGCGAGAAAAAGATTCAACACAAACACCTGCCGAAGGGGTGAGCGTCAGCTACCAGCTCGCCAACCGCACAAGCCTCCCCAGCCGTTCCGATCGGCAACTGATCCAGATTGCCTCGGTTCCGCTTGAGGGAGATTTTTACCGACTGGCAACCCCTGTATTGACCAGTTATGTCTACGAAGAAGCCCGAGTTTCCAATACCAGTGACCGCGTGTTCTTGGCAGGTCCGGCCGCCACATTCTTAGGTGGCCAATTCGTAGGGCGTGGCGAACTGCCCACCGTCTCCGTCGGCGAAAGCTTTACCGTGGGGCTTGGCATCGACCCTTCTCTCCGAACTCATCGAGAATTGGTCAACAAGGAGGAACAGATTCAAGGCGGAAACCGGGTCGTCGATTTCACCTATGAACTCACGCTGGAAAACTTCGGCGAAAAGGCGGCTTCCGTCCGTCTGCTCGATCGGCTCCCGACGGTGGGTGAGAACGACATCAAGGTAACACTTGTCAAATCCGATGAAGCGATCAGTACCAACGAAACCTACTTAATGACCGACCGCAAGGAAGGCATCCTCCGTTGGGACCTGGAAGTCCCTGCTCAAGCAGTAGGTCCCAAAGAAAAGGTACTGACCTACACGATGAAAATCGAGTACGACAAGCAGCTTTCGATCGTCGGCATGCCAAATAAGAAATAGATTTTTCTGTCATTCCGAGAGGAGTTTCACGACTTAAGGAATCTAGTTCGAACCATCACTGGCTCCCTAGGTGTACTGGTTATACAACGCAGATCCCTCTGGTCGTGAAGCTCCCATCGGGATGACAAATCCTCCTGGATTCGCTCACCACTTCAAAAAAGCGTCTACTTCAGCGACACCTTTGCGCTGCGTCCACTGGTCGTGAATTGAAGTTTCTCTTCACGTGCAAGCCAACCAACTCCTGCCAGCACTAGATCACTCGGAGCATCGATTTCCTTCTTCAATGCGGTTATCGTCAATTCTCCATTTTGGGAGAGCACGCTCCAAATATCGCCGGCAGTTATCCCAATTTGCTCGTTTCCCAACGCACCCTGTGTCTTGGAGGCGACACCGTTGGAGGACGACTTGCTAATGGATTGTTTCTTGGGAGTAGAAGTCTTTGCTACAGCAGACGAAGTTGCCTTCTTCTTGGCCATGGTGTTCTCCTTGCTCACGTTCATCAGGGAAAGGAGGATTGTTTTGCCGCATTCAATCCGACGCGCCACTAAGATACCCGAAACATGAGCCAGAGCCAAGAATGGAAATCCGTGGGGTAGGGCCCAAAATATCATCCCGACCTGGGCAGGGAAAACTATAGGGCAAGCTAGCGAAACAAGCCCGTCTTGTTGAAGGCCTTGCGGGCGGCATCCTCGTTGGCGGCGATATCGAACACCTTATTCAGCTTGGTAATCTTGAAGACTTCCATTATTTCCGGACAGATGCCACTCAACTTGAGTTTGGCATTGTATTCCTTCGACTTCTTATTGAGCTGCACCAGTTTGCTCAAGGCCGAGGATGCCATGAACAGAACCGGAGAGAAATCAATAATTACACGGTCTTCGGTGGATTTATTCACCTCCGTGTTCAGATCTTCAAAGAGTCGCTCCAAGACGACTGGTTCGACAAGCCGATCGTCCAATATATGGATCGTGAGAATTCCATCCTTCGAGGTAGTTTGAATCGGCATCGTTGGTTACCCTTCTACAGTGCCAAGTAAGTCAAAGACGACAAGCGTGTGCTACATTAGCATCTCATGCCATGAACTCTACGACAAGCGGAAACCCGTAATTTTCTTTGGCAAGACTGTTCTCTACAATACCTCTATGAGGAAGCTACAAGATGTTTTTCGGCTGGTTGAGGGAACGACGACGTCGCCGACTGCTGGCCGAGCCCTGGCCGAGCGAGTGGGAGTCGCACCTCTGCGACAATGTCTGGCAGTACTCACTCTTGGATACGACTCGCCAACAGAGAGTTCGTGATTTTGTCCATGTCATGCTCCAAGAAAAAGATTGGGCAGGGGGAAATCGTCTGATCGTTACCGACGAGATGCGTGTATCTATCGCCGGGCAGGCGGCCCTCCTTACGCTCGGTTTCGAGAAGTCCTATTACTTTGACCGATTGCAGACGATTATTGTCTATCCAGGAGTCTATCAATCCCGCCCAGCTGAGTCCTCCGAGCTGCTGCTGGGACATCTCGAATCGCCCCAATCGTTCCCCGATGTGCGATCGGGCGAATCTTGGCAGGGGGGGCCTATCGTACTGGCCTGGCAGGCTGTGCTGAGTGAAGGTCGCCGACCCAAGTGTGGACGATCCGTTGTGATCCACGAATTTGCCCACCACATGGATAGCCTCGACGGTACAACCGACGGGTCACCTCCGATGACGGATTACAAATTCGAGAAACAGTGGTTTCGGGTTACTTCGGCCGAATTCACTCGCCTGGTGCAAAGCAGCCAACGAGGGGAACGTACTTTGCTCGACAGATACGGAGCCACGAACCATGCAGAGTTTTTCGCGGTCGCTTCAGAATGCTTCTTTACTCGACCCCACCTGATGGCAGTTGAGCATGGCGAACTCTTTGCAGCCCTCGAACGTCTCTTCGGTCAGGATCCGCGCGAGTGGTTGCCGTCACCGTCAAATGCGTAATTAAGCTTCCTCGATATTTGTTTTACACTTCTCTGATAGATCAAAACACGCGTGAACATAGTGACTGCAGAGCATACTTATGCTTGAACTTAATTTCTGCTAGAATGCTTGCTCGAATTGAGAGTATCAGAATTCCCAGAGGAGGATCGAATGATGTCCCAATCGTCGCAGCGGATCATGATGATTTCTACCCATGGTTATGTTGCGGCCGAACCGGAATTTGGCAAACCAGATACCGGTGGCCAAGTAGTCTTCGTAATCGAACTATCTCGATGCTTGGCGCGTCTCGGCTATGAGGTCGACATTCTCACCCGCCAATTTGAAGACCAGCCTGCAGTTGAACCGGTCGACGACCGCGTGCGGGTTCTACGATTTCCATGTGGGGGAAGGCATTTCATTCCTAAGGAGACATTGTGCGAGGCCATCCCTGAATGGGTCCAGCGCGTCGCCACTTTCATTCGGGATGAAAGCCTCGACTACAACTTTATCAACAGCCATTATTGGGATGCAGGCCTAGCCGGACAGGCACTGGCCAATCGCTTATCCATTCCCCATATCCATACGCCGCATTCGATCGGTGCCTGGAAACGGGACAACATGGACGGCAATCCTGACGAATTGGAACAGAAATACAACTTCCGGCGTCGTATCCGCGAAGAGAAGGTGGTGTTCGACGAGTGCGATTTATTGATCGCCACGACTCCCGTCCAGCGAGATTTTCTCCTCCGTCCCGATGGAGAATACGATTGCACGCGGAACAAAATCCGAGTCATTCCTCCTGGCTATGACGACCGCCGTTTCTTCCCTGTCTCGCGAGCTTCACGCCGCAGTCTCAAACAACAGTTTGGACTCGATGGCCGCATCGTGCTGGCTCTGGGGCGGATCGCCAACAACAAGGGTTACGACCTCTTGATCCGTTCGATGAAAGAAGTCTTTGATCGTGTCCCAGAGGCAAAACTGGTATTGGCGATCGGCTCGACCTCTCCAAATCCTCAAGAAGCGGAAATGGTTGACGGCTTCAAGAATCTATCACGAGAGTTAGGGATAGAAGATCGCGTGATCTACCACGACTATATCCCTGATGAAGAACTGCCCGATTATTATCGTGCCGCTGACGTCTTTGCCCTCAGCAGTCGCTACGAACCATTCGGCATGACTGCCGTCGAAGCCATGGCCTGTGGGACACCCACAGTTGTGACTACCGAAGGTGGCTTATGGGAACAAGTCATGTGGGGCCGCGATGCGATTTATGCCAATCCATTTGATCCTCCCGCATTTGGCCATGCGATCGCCTCGGTGCTGCAATATGATGAAATCTACGACCAACTGGCGAAATACGGTTGCCAGAAAGCGCGTGCCCATTTCACCTGGACTGGCATCGCTCAACAATTGCTAGCGTCGGTGGACGATATTCCGCGTACTCCGCAAGAACCCAATCTTGTGTTCGAAGAAGCACCGATCCATAGTCTAGCAGGAGAAAAGTCGTGGACGACCGGTTCCTGATTGTCAGCGATGTCGACGGAACCATGCTGGGAGATGACGACGCACTGGAACGATTTGCTGCATGGCTGTCCTCGCGTCGTGAACAGTTTTATCTGGCCTACAATTCGGGACGCTTATCCGCTTCTATTCGGCAATCGGTTGAGACGACGCTGTTGCCTGAACCCGATGCCTTGATTGGTGGCGTGGGAACGCAAATCGAGTTCTTTGTAAATCGCCAAACGCTCGACGATTGGCCGGTATCTGGGGCGAATTGGAATCTCCTGGTCATCCGCGATACCCTCGCCGCTTGCGAGGGACTCGACTTGCAGCCCGACGAGTTTCTCTCAGAGCACAAACTCAGTTACTACGCTTACGTTGCCAGCGAAAATGATCTGGCCCTTTGGATGTCCCTGCTCGAAAAAAACGGGCAGTGTGTCCAGATTGTCTACAACTCAGTGAGCGACCTCGATATTCTTCCCGTCGGCGTCAACAAAGGAACAGCCTGCGCAGATTTGGCCGAGCATTAGAATATTCGAGCCGAGCGGGTGCTCGTCTGCGGCGACACAGGCAATGACCGCTCTATGTTCTAGCAAGACTTGCTAGGTGTGGTCGTCGGCAATGCACTTCCTGAACTCAAATCGCTTAAGTCCTTGCATATCTACCACGCCCAAGGACACTACGCCGCAGGAGTTGAAGAGGGAATTCGCTATTGGCTGGAGGCAAGTCTTCGTTAGCCGCGTCGTGGCTGCCAGGTTCCTCGAGGCAGAGCGTGTTCCCGGGCTCAAAACTGCCCATCCGGTTCTGGCTCCAGATGCAGATCGTGGCAGGCTTTCACGAAACTGGCTGCACTCCACGCTTGATACGCCTTGCCCATCGGCCGACCAGTTTCGGCGTGATGCCATTCGTTAAACTCCCACTCGTTCTTCACTCCCTGCGAACAGAGACTCGCCAATTTGACTAATTCGCGACGAGCAACCTCGGGCATCCCCAGCTTGTGAATGTAACGAACCCACAAACCGCCGATGAAGGGCCAGATGCCACCGTTGTGGTAATGATTGGGCAGATTGAGGACGTTGACCGCAAAATAGTCACGCCACTCCGGATCGCCAGCGTGAATCGGCGGGTACATGTTGCGCACTGGCCCTGGCTCGTTGACGCCAACTCCCCACAAGAACCGGAACGTCATCATCGCCCGATCCTTGTCAACCAGCTTTGTCAGATACGCCAGGAGGTTGCCGTAGACATCGCATCGCCAGCTGTAATTGAATGGCGATACTTGCGCGACCAAATAGCGAGCGTCACCCAGCTGATATTGCACATCGGCAAAACTAGGACCACTTTGGGACTCATCGTGGATCGTTGATGGCCAAAACCGGCGCAAGATCATACTCTTCACATGCTCAGACCAATTGCGATAATCTTCGGCTCGATCATTCTCGCCATGGTGATCAAGCATGTCGGCATGGCATTGAAGACAACGGTGCCAGAGCACCTCGTCATAAAGCACATGATAGCTACGGGCGAATAGGTCGGTCCAATCTCCCGCTTCTGGGATCTCCAGCAGGCCACAATTGTTAGCGTCGAGGGCACCGAGCCAATCCACGGCTTTCTGCAAAGTGTCTCGAAACTCCTCCGCCAGCGACCAATCCCCGAGATGTCGGCAAAGGTGGTGGACGGCGATGATCGTCCACAAGGCACTGTCGATCGAAGTGATTCCCCCTACGCCACCGTACTCGGGCTCGTCCGAATCAATCAGCACATGCGCCGGAAGTTGCCCAGCAGGTGCCTGATGGGAGAGAATCGTACGAAGGGTTTGGAATTGGCAATTTCGGATATGCTCGTCATCCAGATCAAGCGTCCAAATGATCGTTTTGGCTCCGTCGCGGGCCCATACGGAGCGATAGTTTGCGTCTGTTCCACAAACTTGGTTGTCATTGAGCGAACAGGCTGAGAAACCCTTGGGCGTGATGTTCCGCTCCAGGGCATCGACAGCCCGGCCATAGCCCAACTGCAAGAGAGCTTGGTCCTCTGCGGTAAGATTGCTGTAGTGACTGGGATCAAAAAGGATGGGCTTCGGCAAAACAGTGGCTCCTTCAGGGCAGAGACGCGACAATCACTCACAGACAACATGCTAACCAAACCTAGCATGATAACAGAAACACTTTACCGTGGGGGTAGTGATTGGGCAGATTATGCGGATGTTTTTTTAGCACACAGTTGTCGACTATCAGCCGCATCACGCTAGCGACTCGTTCCTCTGGCAAAGCATAACAACCGGATGCTAGCGCACCGTGGATGATGTAAATACGAGTAAATTTACGTCTCTATTCAACGTCTCAATTCAAAAGGAGTCAGCGAATCCTGGTAGCGCTCTAACGACTGCGCTGGTTCAAGGTTAAAGACAGCCCGCCCATTGGTGGTCCAAGAGTGGTCTCGATAAGCAAAGATAGCCGTGGCACATCGCAGATTGCTCACTGCTTCGACATCTTCCATGTCTCCCCCTGCGATGGCTTCGAAGCTGATCGAGGCGGTTACAAGTGCATACAATTCGCCAGTTAGCTGATCGGTCGCAAACAGCGGTTCGCCGGAGAGTTCGCAGTTTTTCCAGGTCAGCCCCCGAGGCTTGCCGGTGGCATCTGCTGCGGCCAAGAATTTCTCTGTCAGAACTGGACGTTGCTCTTCGAACGATTGAATCGCATCTCTGCGAGTAGCCTCGATTTGAGCTTTTCGCCACCTTCTCCACAGTGCACCAGAGACTATAGCAATTCCTAAGCCAATTAAACAAACGACGAAAAATCGCATGCAGCAACTTCAAATTGAGGATCTGGGGGTCACACTACTAGCAAGTGTAAGAGAAAAGTGTGCTGTTTGACAGGCAATGCTGCTTCCATATGGTGCGAAGTTGCATAAAACCCGAGCAGTAAGCGTCAGTTTTGAGGCGATCTCTGCGGACGAGATTGTGGCGCAGGGAGCACTTGGTGGTCGGACTCGCCGGGGAAAGAAAATAAAGAATCCCCGGGTTCCGGTAGTAAAACACTGTCTTCGGTGCCAGAGTGATCTGGAGTGACCAGAGCATCAAGCTCAGCATGGCAACCGGGGCTCTCAAATCCGCCACGGAAGGATTCGCAGTAGGCCAAGCCACTAGAGAGACATCCCCGAGTATGCACACAGCGAGGGACTCGAAGCGGCGCACAGCCATGAGTCCGAATCATCGGTACGTGGTGCCCTGGCCCGCAACCAAAGCCACAGTATTGTGCATGGGTACTGGGCAAGTGCCAGTAGCCTATTGATTGGGCAGATGAAGTGCCCGCCAACATTAGTGCCAAGAGAGCGGCACAGCAGAATTGGCGATGCAAAGACATTTGCTTTCTTCCATGAAGGGCAAAATCGAACGGATACTAACTGCATCGAACTACGATAACGTCGTTCATTAATTATAGCGCTGAGGAGTTGCCAATCATTTCACATTAATCCTTCGAGGGGGCATCAAGACCGGAATAACCCGACGACTCAATCTACGCACCTAGGCAATGCTCCCCCGACCTGAGCCGAAGGGCCCTACCACAAAGCATCTCCGGGTTAGTTGAGAACCACTGAGGTAGTCCGGACAGGAGCAACTCTCGGCAGCTTCATGGAATCTTAATGACTCATTAACAATCGCTCTATTTAGACAATGCTCACAAATTCTTCATAGATCCTTCACCCTGTCGCGCTAAACTCCAGCCATGGGATTGGGCTTGTAGTCCCAGTCCGTGGTTTTCAGTTTCTTAAACTTACGACAGATGGAGTGGATTTAATGAGAATCTTACTGTGTGCGGCGGCTTTGGCCGCTTTGTTAAGCAGCCAGGCGATGGCTGCCTTTGACTTGCGAATTACCGAAATTTGGCCCGGAAATACCGATGGCGAGAATCTGACCGATGATTGGTTTGAAGTAACCAATTATGGTGATATGGCCTGGGTGGAAGCGACCGACGGTAATCTCTATTTTGACGACGATTCTTTCGATGCCACTACAGCAGACCTTTTGTTTGGCGTGGATACTATTGCTCCCGGCGAGTCTGTCATCTTTGTCGATGGAAACGCAGGAACAGGGGGGATCAACACCTTTTTATGGGCCGATACTTGGGGCACTTTGGTTAGCCCACTTCCTCAAGTTGGCTCCTACGAGGGGTCCGGACTTGGTCAAGGTGGGGATGCAATCGGATTGTGGATAACTTCAGTGGCACCAACAGGGTCACCTGACATCACTGGTTCCTATCCCGACGGCAATGGCTCCCTTGGAGGTTCTTACGACCTCGTTCTCGGATCATTCAGCACAGTAGGCAATGCCGCAGGTGCTGTGGCAACTGCCGTCAACGATATCGGCGAACCTGCTATTGGCTCACCCGGCTCGGTTGGAGTCCCAGAACCAGCTAGCTTGGCATTGGTTGGCATGAGTTTGGTTGTCTTTAGCCTGCGACGCCGGTAATTACACTTCGATCTTCAATGTGACCATTAGATACCCCGTTCTGAACCCTTTCAGAACGGGGATTGTTTTTATACGAATTCAAGGACAATTCCTATGACTAACCCAATATTACGCTGCGTACTGGTCTTAATTGCGGGACTATCTTCTCAGTCCAATACCTTCGCTATTAGCTTTCACTTTGGTACCGACATTGGGGGCGAGAACAATGCTTACGTGGGACAACCCATGGCGAATATTGTCTCTGAGGGCACTACAGCAACTTTCATGGCTGCACCTATAGGCACCTTGTTAGACGATAGCGACGCACAAGGACTAGGTATCGATTCAAGAAGTCTATCAGATGCAATCGATGGGACTGCAACAGGTGACAGAACTAAATTCAATCTTCTCGAAGGAAGCCACAATTCGACCAGCCTTGGTGAGTCTCTCACTTTCTCATTCAATCAGGCAGGTGTACTCAACGACATCTTGTTTGATGGCGTTAAAGACGAGACACTCGAATACTTCATATTGACCTTTCCCAATGGATATCAGATCACTATCTTTGACTCCCAGGCCGAATACCGACTCGATCTACAAGGATATCATCTGACCGACTTGAACGTGCCAAACCCTATCGAGTGTCAATTCGAGGACGATGATTTAACAGGGATCAACTATCCATACCTTGCGGATGAGGTATTTACACTCACCTATGGCGAAGGCAACTATGCCGATGTGCCGAACTACAGGACCAATCCACGTTTTCCTCAATTTCCCAATGACGTGGGAGACGGATCGCGACTCCAGGGCATCGTAGTGACCTCGATCCCCGAGCCAACAAGTGTCCTGCTGTTCCTGCTTAGCTGCGGAGGTTTGACGATGTGGCGACACCCAGGCGGTAGTGCAAATCATTCCGAAATCAATTCTTCGCCATTCCGCGTACATAGAGCGAAATAGACGTCACGCTCAGTGTCGTCCCGCAGGAATTGCACCGAGCCATCGCAGCGAAGCGTCTGAACGCCGCCAGGATGGTCAGAGAAGAATTCCTCATAAGCAAATTGATACTTGGCAGCGGGATTAATCGCCGAGATCTTTTCCCCACAAACAGGACTCTCAGGATCTAGCTTCACTCGGCTAATATTCTTATCACTAGCCCAGGCGCCTGAAAACTCGTCCGTTGACAACGTATTCTCGCCGTTGCATTTGAGACCTTCCTCAGCACCGCGACCGCTCGATTCGCCAATCAGGATAGTGTAAGTGGCACCATCGGTAATCTCTTTGAACCGAACTACTGCGGATGAGCATGTTTCATTCTTGTTTAAACAGAGCCCCCCCGATTGCAAATACATCAGAATTCCCCGATCCAGTTTAAGGCTCGTGAAATTGCTCCCTCCTTCAGTCCCGTACGTAATTCCTGAGACTTTGTTTATGACATCCCAATCAGGTCCACGGATTCCCATATAATCAATGGTACCAAGTCCATTGCCCGTATGACCGGAGGAGCCTGAGGCCTCTGGCAGGCCAGTGAGTCGACCATCGTTTCCTCGAAAATTCTGTATGCGACCTGTACTAGGGCAACGATAGACATCGATCACCGTATTGGACGGCCCCGTGAGATCTGGGCGGTTGTTTGGTAATTCGGTTACACCAAACTTTAGATCGAATTGATTGAATACGCTTTGCTGCTCGATGTAGGGCAGATGCCAAACCGACCAGGAGAGGGCACGCTTTTCCGTAAGTCCGGCAGGCTTAAATTGCCCGGGTGGAAAGCTCTTGCGTGAACTCTCGTAGTTGAGCATGCCCAATCCTATCTGCTTCAGGTTGCTCATGCACTGGGCCCTGCGGGCTGCCTCACGAGCAGACTGAATTGCCGGTAACAAGAGAGCAACTAGCACTCCAATAATGGCGATAACAACCAACAACTCGACCAAGGTGAACGCTTTGAGCGAGCCACACGGTCGGCGCTTTTTAGTACGAAACATAGATGCCTCCAAGCAATGATTTACTCGTATCAGATTCCACAGGATCGAAATTTTATTCGCGGCGCTTCCGCCATAAGGCGACACTTCCCAAAACCAAGAGAACAAGGGAGGACGGTTCAGGGACGGCTACTACAATGCCAACCAAAGCACCTGCCCCTGTCCCGTAGTTGGTACGCCAAAGTGCTAAATCTGCACCCTCAACGGTACGGTCTCCATTCGCGTCACCATGCCGGCGGGTAGCATGTTGACCATCACCGAATCCAAAATTTCGCTGCCAAGTGAGAAAATCGCTGCCGTCGACATCACCGTCGAAGACATATTGGTCACCATTGTAGATTGCATCGAAATCGCCATCTTCGATATAGAGATTGGCTGACCCCATAGTTCCTGTAAGGTTCATGCTATAGGGGACTCCCTGACTGGTCTCTACGAATTGTCCAACTGCATCAACTCCGTGCGGCTCAGCAGATTGTCGAAAGTCACCGGTGCTTTGATATCCAGATGCATTGTCGTTGGTCAGATTGCTGACATGCCAGTCGTCGGCGGACGATCCTGTGCTGTTGCCCCAGCGGCCGAAATACTCGATTTCGAATCCTGCATCGATAAAGGTGGCACCTGCAGGGACATTGCCGCCACCATCAGGCGTCCCAGCGCTAAAGTTGATGGGTGCGTATAGGAGCCCATTGATATCGCTGGCTTCTCCATTGATTCCAATGGAATCGAAAACTGTCCAGCTATCGAGAATTGTTCCTGCATCAAGCTCGTTGTCATCATCGACATCTAGATCGATCAAGGGATCAGGCAAAGCGGGGATAAATGGGATTGTTGCTGAGCCTCCGTTGTTCTTCACCAGCATAAACGTGCCGCCGCTGTTCTCTAGAACGCCATTGTTACCTTCGTCAGAGAATCCAACGGAGCTAGTCGTAGGCCCCGACCCCCAGGTAAAGCTACTCAGAGTATTGTCCAGATTAGTAGCCTGCGAATCGAAGGCTGAATAATTTCCTCCCGCTTGGCGCAGTGTTAGAAAACCGTTTGCTCCCAGAAATGGAGTACTCAAACTACCCAGGTCGAATATCGCTTCGATCTCGCCTGGATTGGCAGTAGCACTGGTTTCATTTTCTAGCACGATCAGATAGTGATCAGCCAAAGATGCATTTGGCAGCCCACGCAGTTCGACATACTCGAACACTAGATCACCAGAACTACCGGGGGGATCGAGATAGATTTCATTGATGAACATCTGGCCAATACTGGCCTGCGAATTCACAGTGCAAAGCAAAAAGCAAGCAAAACCTGATTGCCGCAACGTCCTCATTAAATGCATTTCTTTGTTCCAAAGTTTTCATGATTCACACGTCCTTCGTGCGCAAGGTCACCAGGGTTGGTGATATGCGCTCATCGTATCGTCGCTTGCATGCGTCACAACGCCCTAGGCTCGACATCCTTCAAAAATCATCACTTCTTCACAATTCAATAACATTCCCTGCATACAGTCTTAACAATCCTTTAACAAACTAGACCCATCGACAGAACGTCGGGCGAGTGAAATGATCAAGTTTGCACAGGAACCCACCATCTGGTGAGTCGAAACAACGGGACCTTCGCGTGATAACTTTAAGTAAAGTTTGCTTTATTGCAGTTTGCGCTACGCAATTCCTACTACCTAAATCACAGGCAAGTGATCTCGTCGCTGAACTCGGCTGGCGATACGCAGCCCCTAGTGAATCTTGCGAGATTGCTGCGCATTGCTCGGAGACTCACAAGCTATTCGTAACTACAGGAGTCGGGATCGATGTGGTCGATGTCTCCACGGGACAGCAAACAGGTAGCATAGAGCATCCTGCTGGGTATCACCCGACCAGTGTTACTTGTTCAGGGGGAATGCTGGCTGTTGCTTGGGCTGCGGATGATAAGCACGAAAAAGGGATCATCACGATCTACGATTCGAATCAATTGGTCGAATTGGCAACTTCTTCAGCAGGCTTTCTACCTGACATGGTCACTTTCACACCAGATGGCAAGAGTTTATTAGTCGCCAACGAAGGGGAGCCGAATGACGACTACTCCTTTGATCCCGAAGGTTCAGTCACAATCATCACTCCTGGTGATGATTGGCAAGATGCCTCCGCGCGAGAAGTCCGCTTCACAAAGTTCGATTCGCAGAAAAAGCAACTGATCGCTGATGGAGTTCGTGTCTTTGGCCCCAATCAGGGCAACGACGATGGAATCGCAAGTGTCGCCCAGGACCTAGAACCAGAATACATTGCCGTCAGTGCCGACTCCAAGAAAGCTTGGATTACGCTGCAAGAGAATAATGCAATCGCAGAATTGGACATCGAACATGCTGAGATCACTACGATCTATCCACTAGGACTGAAGGATTTTCGAGTACGAGGTAATAATTCAGTAACAAGACTCGTTTCTGCCTCAGCGGGTACAGGGCTCGATGTAAGTGACCAGGACGGTGGAGTCCGAATTCGACACTGGCCTGTAGCTGGATTATTTCAGCCTGACGGCATTGCGACTTTTGAGCACAAAGATGAATCCTATCTCGTAACGGCCAACGAGGGCGATCCACGTTACTATGCCAATTTTTGCGAACCGATTCTAATCGGCTCAATCGCAGATAATGGTATACTCGTGGATCGCAACAACCCTGCACGTCATTTGACGAACCATCCCGATCTGGCTCGGTTAGAGATTTCTCGATCGGCAGGGGATCTGGACGGCGACGGCGATCTTGACGAATTCGTCTGCTTTGGCACCAGGTCGTTTTCTATTTGGCGACGAACCCCTGATGAACTGGAACTCGTTTTCGACAGTGGCAACGGATTTGAGCAAACCGTCGCACGTGAGGCCCCCCATCTGTTCAATGTCGATAGCTATCTGCCTAGTGTTCCAGACAATCGCAGCACAACTCGTGGCCCTGAACCTGAAAACGTCACTCTCATTTCGCTCGATAGAAGACACATCGCTGCTATTAGCTTGGAACGAACAGGGGGCGTAATGTTTTATGATGTTTCCAACCCTCGTTCCCCAAGTTTTCTCGGCTACTTGCAACCAAATGCTGAGCCAGAACTTCGAGATCGTGCGCCAGAGGGGCTTCTCTTCATTCCTGCTTCGCAGAATCCACTCCACAAACCACTGTTAGTCGTCTGCAATGAAGGGAGTGGCACCATGACGGCTCACACTCTTTCGCTCAATGTAGCGGAATAACTCTCAGACATGCTCCACGAGTTGTCCATTATCAAGGTGCAAGCGGCGTTGCATTGAATCGGCCAATTGCTGGCTGTGTGTCACCGCGACGAGCATCGACTCCTGCTCGACTTGTAACTCTAGCAGCAATCGGGAAACCTCCTCAGCGGTTCTGCTATCGAGATTTCCCGTGGGTTCGTCGGCCAGCACAAGTATCGGCTTGCGTACAAGAGCCCTGGCGATAGCGACTCGTTGTTTTTCGCCGCCAGAGAGTTGGGCCGGTCGATGTAGTAGTCGATCCGCTAGGCCTACTCGACCGATGAGCTGAGTCGCTTCATCAATTTCAACTGCGCCCGCCGAACCACTCGCCAGAAATGGTACTAACACATTTTCCAGTACCGTACATTGCGGCAGCAGGTGATGATCCTGGAATATAAACCCAATCTGCCGACTGCGAAACTCCGCCAATTGTGGCTCAGGTAATTGAAAGGGATCCGCGTCTCCAATTTTCAACGTTCCTGAACTAGGTTGATCCAAAGTGCCAAGAATAGCTAGAAGAGTACTTTTTCCCGAACCGCTAGGGCCCAGGATCGCCAGATTCTCACTGGCAGCAAGGCTCAAAGAAACATCGACAAGAACATCCAGCTCAGAATCTGGAGTCGAGTAAGACTTCGAGAGTGAATCTGCTAGTAGGGAAACCATGCCATCATTCTGACAGGCCCAAGGCATGAGGCCAAGCATCCTTGATAAAGAACAAGCGGGGCAAAGATTAGGCGACAAAAGCCAGCAACTTCTCTCGAACCTCTGTGGGCAGTGGAACCGAAGTTATCGCCTTGCCTGGTGTCACCCGGCAACAAACACAAGTGATTTTTCCTACAGCGATCTCTCGGCCGTTCGAAGCCATCTCGAATGAATAGGTGATGCTCTTCTTCCCAAGACGTTCCACGAGAATGGAAATATCGAGCACCTCCTCACAACGAACGGGCGAGAGGTAATCGCAAGAGGCGGCAACTCGAGGGTAACTGATCGTCTCCCCGTCGATTTGAGAGTGAACACTGAAACCTAGAGATCGAACGAATTCATGCTCCGCAGATTCCATGTACTGAAAAAAGGCCGCGAAATGCATGATTCCGGCCATATCCGTGTCGTGGAACTCCACGAGTCGCTGGGTACGGAAAGGCTCGGTCATGAGGAGGTGATCCTAGTGCTTTGACAACTCTTAAAATTAGGGCGCGAGACGTCACAACTCTTTTACAAGTTTAAGTTTGCGACGTCTCGCACCCTAATTCTTAGCAAAGACAAAGCACTAGATCGTCACCGCACCAGTAAGATGCGCTAGCCTCAGCTACCGACGTAAGGCATCAATGCCATAAATCGGGCACGCTTGACCGCCTTGGAAACGGCGTGTTGGCTGGTCGCTTGGCAACCGGTCTTGCGACGGCTAACAATGCGACCGTGGCGATTGGTCAGCTTGCTGAGCATATCCAAGTCTTTGTAGTCGACAAACATCGGCCGAGGACGCTCACCATCGATGCAGATGGGGTCTCTCTTAGCAACCTTCTTAGTGACTTTACGCTTCTGAAATCGGGGAGATCGGGCAGGTTTCACAGGGTAACAATCCTCACAGGACAGCAGGGTTCATTGAGTAACAATTCCACATTCTACCAATTCAATCATCGCTTGCAATCGGAAATTCTGCTGAAAACACCCTTGAAAGTGCGGATCAAACGTCGTTTTCGATGGCATTTTGCTCATGGAAAGGCCACGTTGTGACCTACAATTGTCGGGTGCACTCCTGAGATGGGGCCGAGTACCGGCTCGATTGCACGACTTGTATTTGCTGCCAAAGTTTCCCTTCCTACTTAGAGATCGACTATAATGGAACAAGTCGGAATGAGCAGTCTTGTCTGAGATCAATCTGCTGCAATTTGATCTTGTTCAACCTGCCTGCAACTCGCCCTTCTCGGTGAACAGAGAAACTGAGTACCGTGGAACTATTCAAAGTTACGTGTGTCACTTGCCAGTCCAAGCTATCGGTGCGCAATGCTGCCTTGATCGGACAGATCGTAGCTTGTCCCAAATGCGAGAGTATGGTTCTCGTCGCTGCGCCAGAGGCTGAAACGCCATCTTCGGCCCTGAGTCAGGCTCCCGCAGCGCAATTGCCCGAGCCAGTCGAACAGCCAGCTCCAGTTGTTCCCGATAGCTACGACTACGAGACGCCATCGGCTGATGTTCCTACAGCAGAGAGTCCACCGCTGGACGAGATGGCAAGCCTTGCCGTAAATACAGCGGCAGCGGGCCACAAGACGATCCTGTGGTGGATCGCCAGCTTCGTCATTGGTGCGAGTGTCACCAGTGCGTTCCTTGTTTTGCGTCATCAAGAGTTCTCCGAACCTGCCATCGTGGTTGATTCCGAGAATCCTCAATTCGCCGAAGTTCCCACCAGGACAGCAGAAGAACCTACTCCGTCTGTACCCAGCGAAAAGCAGGAACCCGGGGCGATTCAGGATCGCCAGAGTCCAGTCATAACTTCTCCTGAGGAGCCCCTCGCTGAAACGGCAGCCACTCCACCCCCAAGCATACCCCCTGCGAAACCGCATCCCGCTGGCGAAAATACTGTCGACACTAGGGTTGCCCCGACCGAAAATCTAACGCAGGACACTGCCACACCCAAGCTCGTCGTGGAACCGCCCGACGAACCCCGCATCGCTCGCAAATTTGACCCTCTCCGCTTCGACCTAGAGCAAATGGACCTGGAGGATCTTGGGACTAGCGAAGAGACTGCAACCGCAACAACTGCCTCGCCTTCTGAGACTGCTGTCGAACCAGAAAACAACTTCGAGAAGCCGCGTCCCATCGGGAAGCCCACAGTAGTTCGCTTGAGCGAGAATAGCCCCGGACTCATTTTCGATCGCTCGGCGGAGGAGCAACTTCAACACAAGATCCCCTCACTAGTAGCGAAAGATGTGACCCTCACGGACTTTATGGATTTGATGAGCAGTCTCTCTGGTGTACCTCTCAGTGTGGCTCCCGTCGAGTTGCAGATGGCGGGCGTATCCCCCAATAAAAAAGTCTCGATCGATGTCTACGAGATACATCTTGAGGAGGCCCTCTCCCAAGTTCTGAAGCCCCTGCATCTTGAATTTACCACCGACGGGCCTCAAGTAGTGATTGTGCGAGAAGATGCTGAGAGGGTCCGCAAGATCGATTATCCCATTGACGATCTGATAGGTCCCCAAACCACTTCAGAAGACTTTGCCAAGTGGATTGAAGAACTGATTGCTCCTGAAAGCTGGGACGGGGCAGGGGGTATCGGCACGATTTCTGCGACTACCAACGAGCTTGAAATCAATCAGGCTCAGGGCGTTCACTTCCATATTCTATTTTTCTTGGAACGGATTCGCCTGGCGAAGCAATTACCACTTCGAAGTCGCTATCCGGCCCGGCTACTTGGCGGCAAGCCCCATGGCTTGCAGATAGCAGAGCGAGTATCTGCACCCACAACGTTCACTTTTTCCCATGAGACTCCCCTTGCCGAAGTCTTTCGCTATTGGCAAAGCGAAATGGGTCTGCCCGTGTTTGTAGACTGGCCTGCACTGGCGACAGTGAATCTGTGGCCCGATTCGCGGATCACCTGCCAGATCACCAATCAGCCCTGGCGTGCGGCTCTTGAAGCCGTACTCACTCCATTAGAACTGGGCTGGCGCGCTGGCCCCGGCGGGACGGTCCAAATCACTTCGCAGGATGTTGTGAATAGCGAACCCTTGCTGGATATCTATCCTGCCAAACTTTGGCCGAAGGAAACTGACGGCAATGCCATCGTGATTCACGATTCGGGCAATGAACTGGTCTATATTCGCGCTCCCGCTGCCGTGCATCGCCAAGTGATAGACCGCCAAGCCGCAAGCAGCGGCTAGTGAAAACTCACGAATTTTTGCTTGCTCTTGCGCACCGTGCCGGGGAATTTTGTCCTGGCCATTCTTATCGAAACTCAAAACAAAAATATAAAACTAAATCGGAATCGTTCTCTTTCCCGTGTTCTAGCGAGATTCTCGAATAGTTTTGTAAACATAACCCACCCTCGTGAGGGACAAAATACCTGGTGCTTCAAGCCCTCCAGGACTTGGCGACAACAGACGGATCGCTAGCGGCGTCCCTGCTACGGTGCAAAGAGGGAACGGCTGCGTTCAGGTAGGTGCCTGCTAAGAAAATTGCTTGGCATTCTTCCTGCGGTTCAGTTTTCAAAGACCTATCAGACAATGCTGCGAGCTCTATTATCGCGATTGGGTGGGCGAGTTCTACAACGATTTTTGTGCCACGGAGTGAACCTATTTTACCAAATGGTAGCTTGGGTCCCGACCCGAGTGGCATAGGGTAGCTTGGGTCACCGACCCGAGTGAAATTGGAGGGAAGAAACGCGGGTCGGGGACCAACGCTACTTGATAGAGCGTAGCTTGGGACCCTGTCCCGAGTTAATGTAGAAACGTAGGTACGTTGTTGGAACGCTGGACGGGGTCCCACTCTACGGGGGTGTTCTCTATGTCCTTCAACTTGGATCCGCCTCCGGGGTTTCGAGGTCTTCATCCGGCTTTGCCGGTGCGGGTTTATACGCGGAACCTGCCGCACTGGCGGCAAGAGGGGGCGACCTACTTCGTTACCTTCAATCTGGCCGATGCCTTGCCGACCGCTAAGCGAAACGAACTGGCCGCGATGCGGCGAGAATGGGAGGCGCGGAATCCACCCCCGCGCGATGAAGCGGCGTGGAACGACTACGCGCGGACAGTCTTTCGTAAGGTTGAAAAGTGGATGGACGCCGGCTATGGCGAGTGTTGGCTTGCTCAGCCAGAGTACGCTGTCGAATTCCGCCGGACTATTCTAAACTTCCACGGAGAACGCTATGAACTGGGTTGCTTTGTGATCATGGCCAATCACTGTCACATGGTCATTCGTCCTTTCGCTTCCTACGAATTGGAAGACGAAGTAGGCTCCATGAAACGCCTGTCCGCGAAGTTTGTGAACAAGCGTCACAAGACGACAGGTAGTTTATGGCAAGCCGAGTTCTACGATCGGATCATTCGCGACACTGAGCATTTGTATCGCGTCGTCCAATACATCGGGGCCAATCCTCAACGGGCGGGAATTGCACGCAGTGCGTGGCACCGCTGGATCAATCCTGCGTGGCAAGCAGCGGGATGGGATTTTGATCGGGAACGTAGCTTGGGACCCTGACGCGAGTGGAGTGAAGATCAATTACGCGGGACAGGGTCCCACGCTACGTCACTAAGTACCGGAAGCTGGAATCGATTCAATTGCGCGGCACATCCTCGTCGTAGCCGACGACGAATCAGCGGCTATACCGCCACCATCGCTCCTAGCTCACGATCCACCGCCTCGGCGATTCGTCGGCATTCGGTCATCATCTGCTCGAACTGGGCGAAGTTCATCGATTGATAGCCATCACTCATTGCCTTGTCGGGGTTCGGATGGACTTCGACGATCAGGCCGTCGGCACCGGCAGCGATTGCGGCCTTGGACATGGCTGTGACAAGGCTTGTGTGGCCCGTTCCATGACTGGGATCTACGACGATTGGCAAGTGGGTGCGCTGTTGTACGTAGGGGACCGTCGCCAAGGGAAGTGTGAACCGTGTGTGGCTTTCGAAGGTGCGCACTCCACGTTCGCAGAGCATCACGTTGAGGTTGCCGCCGTCAAGAATGTACTCCGCGGCAAGTAGGAATTCGTCGATCGTGGCACTCGGTCCGCGCTTCAAGAGCACTGCCCGGGGAGATTTACCGACGGCTTCCAACAAGCGGTAATTCTGCATGTTTCGCGCACCGATCTGCAAGACGTCCGAGTATTCACTGACCAGGTCGACGTCATCGGGAGATACAACCTCTGTGACGATAGCCAGGCCGGTTTCGTCGCGAGCGGCCGCCAACATTTTGAGGCCATCTTCCTTAAGGCCCTGGAAACTGTAGGGACTGGTGCGGGGCTTGAATGCTCCACCACGCAAGGCTGAGGCCCCAGATGCTTTGACGGCTCGGGCGCAGGCAAGGATTTGCTCACTCGTTTCCACGGAGCAAGGACCAGCCATCACGCCGATTGTGCCGTTTCCTACCGACAGGCTGCCGGCAGTGACGGTACTGCTTTCTGGCTTGAGCTCACGACTGGCTAGCTTGTACGGTGCAAGAATGGGCAGCACTTCGTCTACCCCTGGACCACTCTCCAGGGAACTGATCCCAGCGACGCGTTCTTCGCCAACCGCTGCAATTACGGTTCGCTCAGTTCCTTGGATGACATTGGCCTTGAGGCCAAGACCTTCAACATTTGCAATCATGGTGTCAATATCCTCCTGAGAGGCACTACGTTTCATTACGATAATCATGGGGGGCTCCGGTGGGGGGGGAGTGAGTAAGTGAGTAAGTGAGTAAGTGAGTAAGTGAGTAAGTGAGTAAGTGAGTAAGTGAGTAAGTGAGTAAGTTGGGGCGATACTATGGTTCGTCGGGTATGCCCTGTTTGGATTTTCGAAGGTAGGCAATATAGCTATTGATGCGGGCAATTAGTTGTAGAGCGTTTTCTTTGAGGCTGTTTAGTTGATCTTCGCTCGCATGGTTTTCGTCGAAACAAATGTTTAAGTCATCAATGACTTCCTCTATGGAACCGCGCGATATTCGGCAAAATCGGATGTTTTGTTGGTAGTACCATCTGCCATGTCCTTCCGCGATATTATTGGAAATTGAGATAGCAGCTCTCCGCATTTGATCAGCCAGGGCAAACCTCTCATTTGAAGGAAGTGAGTTGATAAGTACGTAAAGCCGTTTGCGAAAATCACGTGCCTGCTTGTACAGCTCAAAATCATCCAGACGAAACCGACTCTCGTAAGCCATCTTAAATCACCTACTCACTTACTCACTTATTCACTCTTCCAACAAAAAAAGCCCCGAGAACCGTTGAGGTGCTCGGGGCTTTTGAGTGTTGTCTACGTATCTTTGCTTAGCAGCTACGCATTACCTCCGGCCCCGCCACCTCTTGTAAAAAAGAAGGAGCGAGTGGAACTAAACCAAAAGTAACCGTAAGTTGCCTGCATGTCTGTATTCTGAACACGAACTCCGATTTTGGCAACAGAGAAAAATGCAAAAAAAGAAAATCGGCCAATTTAACCAGAGGTCGATTTCTTCAAAATCCAGTCCCCTAGCTTCGGGGAAAGTTGGGACACTGCCATCAACAAGCGGACTTTTCCAGGTACCACCAATTCAAGCTGCTTCTTCTCGCAGGCGGCAAGAATCCTTTCGGCGAGCCAAGCTGGTTCAATCCCGCGAAGCTTCGCACCTGCCCCCGGCTTCTGTGCCGCGTCAGGGATGACAGTAGAAGTGTCAGCATACCGCTGCCCAGCATCATCTCGTTTAATGGGCCCTGGGCAGACCAACAATACGTGCAAACCTTCAGGTCCAAGCTCAATGCGAAGTTGCTGCGAATAGGCGCTCAAAGCAAATTTACTGGCCGGATAGGCACCTAAATATCTAGGTGCCACCTTGCCTGCCAGTGAGCCAATATTCACCAAATGCCCATCTGCGTCGATCAGCAGAGGCGCAAATGAACGGGTCATGCGGACAACTGAAAGGAAGTTTATCTCCCACAAGTCCTGAAAGTTCTCGGGGGTTGTGTCGATTGCTTCTCCCCGTGCGGATCGACCAGCGCAATTGCAAAGCAAGTCCAGTCCACCAAATCGCTCTTGGACCTCACTCGCTAGCGCCTCGACATCCGACTGATCGGTCACATCACCTGGCAAGGCAATTGCATTGCTTCCCGTTGCCGCCAATATTTCGACTGCTTGCTCAAGTGGTGCTTTAGTACGCGCATTGAGTAGGACCGTCGCTCCATGGGTCGCGAGGCTACGCGCAATCGCCAACCCCAATCCGGAGGAAGCACCGGTTACCAGGCAGGTTTTGTTTTGCCAGTAATTCGACATTGCACTTGGGGTAGCTATTAACCCCCGGTCGAGAGGGTCTGGTAGTATCTGTAATGCTTATTCTATGTGCTGATCTCCCTATACTTCACCCTAGAACACCAGCAAACGACACATTCTCTAAGTCATGGAAGTATGGTTTAACAGTTGAATCCAAGCAAGCAGGCAGTTCCTATTGCTCTAGCACGCTTTTTGCGACCAGCCTCAACTTTACACCGTATTCCATTATCTGGACATTAAGGCACAATAGAGATGACGATTCTTTGCACCGACTTCCTGCCAACCTCCCAATCTATTGTCCCGCCTGCTGCGCCTAGCGATCGTTCGAGCGAATTAGGAAAACTTATGGATGAGTACAATCTTCCCCTCAACCGTGTCGAAAAGGCACGCACCAAGATCGTTGCCACGGTAGGGCCTTCTTGCTGCGAACCCTCGCAACTCGCGATTCTCGCACGAAGTGGGGTTAGTGTCTTTCGTCTCAACATGGCACATGCTGGTCCGGAGCAACAACAGCCTCATGTAGATCACATCCGACAGGTGAGCGAAGATATCAATGAACCTTTAGCGATCTTGGTAGACTTAGCTGGCCCCAAGTTTCGCCTGGGCGAATTGCCTGACGAAGGAATTTTCTGTGGTCGAGACGAGACGTTCTTCTTGGTCAAACAGAACCCTTCGGCTGCCAATGAACTGGTTACCAGCTATCAAGCACTGGTCGACGAACTTTCTCTTGGCGATCTCGTGATGTTTGCCGATGGCACCGTCAGTATGTTGGTCGAAGAGTTGTTTCCAGATCGGGCTCGCTTACGTGTCCAGCAGCATGGCATTATCCGTAGTCGTCAGGGCATCAATCTGCCGGGAGTAAAACTCAGTGCACCGGCCATTAGCGTGGAAGACCATCAGCATGCAATCTGGGCCGCGAAGACAGGGGTCGATTTTGTAAGCCTGAGCTTCGTGCGCTCTCCCGATGAAGTCCGGACACTCAAGGACATCATCCGTTCGAACAGTTCTACCGCGCGAGTGATAGCCAAGATTGAAAAGCGAGAGGCCCTGGAGCGACTTGAGGAAATCGTCGCAGAAGCGGATGGCATCATGGTCGCCCGTGGTGATCTCGGTGTGGAAATCGACGTGGCCGAAATGCCCCTGGCACAGAAACGCATCATTCGAGTTTGTCACGAATATCACAAACCTGTTATCATCGCCACGCAGATGCTCGACAGCATGCATGAATCACAGCGGCCAACCCGCGCAGAAGCTACCGACGTGGCCAACGCCGTGCTCGATGGAGCGGATGCCTGTATGCTCTCCGGTGAAACCGCAATTGGGAAACACCCCCGCCTAGCGGTTGAGATGATGAACCGGATCGCCCAAGTAACCGAAAAAAGCTTGGAAGGTCTTCCCATCAGGCAGTCTGCCAAGAAAAACGCAGGGGGTTTGCACGAAGTCACGGCTGCAGTCGTTCGAGGAGCAGGCACGATGGCTCAAAGCCTGAACGCCAAACTTGTCGTCGTGGCAAGTCACTCCGGACGTACTGCCCTGGCATTGTCCCAGCAGCGAAATTTTAGTCCCACGATTGGAGTGAGTAGCAAGGAATCCACTCTGCGACTCATGTGCCTCTACTGGGGCGTCACACCGCTTCGCAACGCACCTGCAGAAAACATCGAGCAACTCATCAAGTACACCGACGAATGGGCCTGTCGGGTGGGCCTGGCTGCCAAGGGAGACCGCATTGTGATTGTCGGAGGTTCTCATCTCACGGCAGGCCAGGGCAATAAGAAAATGTCAAGCGGTGTGCACGACATTGTGGTTGTGCATGAAGTGGAAGGAACAATCGCTTAACTGTACTCAATTAAGAAACGGTGCGGCTTGACGCAATCCATGACTTCAGACATCCTGAAGCTCACCAGCAAATTGAATGCTGCGATTTGCCTCAGGAATGTCACTATGTCGACTTTATTGAGTTCGCTCTCATCACGCGTTATCGTCTACTACTTGCTATTTGCAGTGACTTCTTTGACCGTGGTGGAAAGTACGTGCGCTGAGCCTTTTTGGAATCAGTTCCGTGGTCCAAATGGCGACGGCGAAACCTCGGCTACGCTCCCCACCGAATTCAGCGACACTGAGAAAGTCACCTGGAAGGCTGCGATTCACGATAAGGGTTGGTCCTCTCCCGTCGTCTGGGGGAAGCAAATCTGGCTCACCACGGCCACGGAGGATGGCAAGAAACTCTATGCCGTATGCGTGAAGGCTGACACGGGTGTCATCGAGCATGATATTTTGGTGCTTGAGGTGGCTGAGCCGAGATACTGCCACCCTACCAATAGCTACGCCTCTTGTACGCCTTTTATTGAAGAAGGTCGCATCTACGTCCATTTCGGTGAGTATGGTACGGCCTGCCTCGATACGGCCACTGGTGAGAAGCTCTGGGAACGTCGCGATTTTGTCTGCGAGGATTTTCGTGGACCTGCCTCATCACCTGTTGTGGCTGGAGATCGACTGTTCCTCCTGTTCGACGGCATTGACAACCAATACGTCGTCGCACTCGATAAACACACAGGCAAGACACTGTGGAAAACTAATCGAGACATCGATTATGGGACCGAAGAGGGCGATCTTAAGAAAGCGTACTGTACACCGACTTTGATCGAAGTCGAAGGTCAGCAGCAACTGATCTGTCCTGCAGCAATCGAGACAATCGCTTACAACCCTGAAGACGGCAGCGAACTCTGGCGAGTTCATCACGAAGGAATGAATGCCGCTGCTCGACCGATTTACGAGAACGGACTGGTCTACATTGCGGCAGGCGAGGGTGACATGAGCCTTCTGGCTGTGGCCCCCGAGGGTACCGGCGACATCACCGAGTCGCGTGTCGCATGGAGTACGGGAAAAGCTGTTCCTCACCGTTCTTCGCAGATAGTCGCCAATGACCGACTTTTCATGATCAATGATAGTGGCGTGATATCGTGTCTTGATGCGTTAACTGGCGAATCCATCTGGGTCAAGCGTTCGACTGGAGAATACTGGGCATCACCTCTACTAGCCGGCGAAAACCTCTACTTCTTAAGCAAAGAGGGATTAGTTTTGGTGATTGCAGCGGGGGATGAATATCAACTGGTCGCAGAAAAACAGTTTCCCGCCGGTTTCAATGCCTCGCCAGCGGTCATAGATGATGCACTCATTCTGCGGAGCTTCACTCATCTCTACCGTATCGAATAGGGTTCGCCACCTCTGGAAAGAGTGAGCAGGCGTTTTAGGGTGAGCCCTTGGAGAATCAAAAAAAAATCGGGCAGGCTCTCGAAGCGAGAGCCTGCCCACAGTCAACCGACTTCGCTGTCGCGAGCCATACTCCCCAGTAGGCTCACGGCGGATGCCGGCACGGACGAACGGTTGAGTCAGGCACACTATTTTTCGTGCCTGTTTGATTTTTATTCCTTAGCGAATGTTTTACTCTGAAGCACAACGTTTCACTGTCGAAGCATGCGTTACTCAACCGTGTTGAGCAAACGCAACAAGCACATTTTTTCTGATCCCAAAGCCTTACCCGGACGTTATAATCGGCATACACCGTGTTTTGTGATTTCAGAGCAGCATCGCTTGGACGAGAGAACCAGTCATGACGATTGGAGGGATTCCGAATCAGCCACAATTAGTTGAGGTTGTGTTGGCCACCTTCCTGCTGGGGGTCTTGCTCGTCGATCGTACGACAGCCAAAGGGACCACTCTCACAGCCCCCCTGAATTGGGCAACGCTGTCGGCCTTATTGCTCCTGATAGCTTCGTTCTACTTGGGAGAAGACTCACTAATACAAAACAAGCTACTTCAAGCAGCGATCTGGTATATTGTCGGTTGCAGCACGTTTTGCCCCCTCATGGCCGTGCTTGGAGCCAAGCGTCCGCAGAACCTCGGTTGGCAATGGGTCGTAGCGACGCTTTGGCTGATTCTGGTCTGGCCCGCACTTCAGGCGCTCGCTTTACCGGCTGGCCCACGTCTGGAGTTGTTCGCCGCCTGGAGGTTATTCCTCCTTGCGCTCATCGTCCTGGGACTGCTGAACTATCTGCCAACTCGCCACTGGTTGGCTGCATTATTTACGGCAGCGGGGCAAGGATTGTTACTAGGCGAATACCTGGAACACGAGCTATCCTCACCCTGGCGTTTCTCAATCGCCCTGGGAAGTCTTCTCGTTGCCTCGGTATTGGTGATGTTAAGAAGGACTAAAGTCCCAGAGGACAGATCAATCAACCAACTCACGCAACGCTGGCTCAGCTTCCGCAATGCCTACGGAGCATTCTGGGGATTGCGGATCATGCAGCGCGTGAATGAAACCGGAGAGCTCAGACATTGGCCAGTGCATTTGACCTGGTTCGGTTTTGAGCCGAAGACGGATCGCGAGTCACGAGAACTTACACAAGATGAACTAGCAGAAATCGAGCAGACTCTCGATTCACTCCTACGCCGCTTCTTCTAAGCCGCTAGGCTCGGGAAACCGCAGATCAAAGAGCCCAAAGATTTCTTGACGCGAAAGCCCTTGTTTGCGAACCGTGGAACCGTCGAATACGGCATTGAAAAGCTGACGCTTCTCTTCAAGTACGGCGTTGATGCGTTCCTCGATAGTGCCAGCTGCCAGAAAACGAGTCACCGTGACTGGCCCAGTAGCACCAATGCGATGTGCCCGATTGATCGCCTGGTCTTCCACTGCCGGGTTCCACCAACGGTCGAAGAGGAACACGTAGCCAGCGAATTGCAAATTGAGGCCGACGCTCCCCGCGCCATAGCTCATTAGGATCACATGCTTCGAAGGGTCGTTGCGAAACGTCTCGATCACGCCGTCTCGTTGTCGAGAAGGAATCTTGCCGTGGTACTCCAGTGGCCCAAATTCTTGCAGCCGGTCGCGCAATTCAAACAGGGTCTTCGTCCATTGGCTGAAGATGATTGCCTTGCGGCCACTCGCTCGGCACTCTTCGAGATCTACTTTTAGGCGATCGAACTTCGCACTGGCGCCGGTAATAGGATCAAAATTGCATATCTGTTTGAGCCGGATCACCAGCTCAAATACATGCTGAATCGTCAGCGAAGTCTCAAGCTCTTGAAGGTGAATAACCCCTTCCTTCTCAGCCATTTCGTACGACAACTGCTGCTCGGGCGTGAGTTCGACGTCGGCATCGCGGAACATTTTAGGCGGCAAATCGGTGAGGACTTGATCCTTGGTACGGCGAATGATGTAATCCCCCACAGCCTCACGAATCGAGGGAATCTTCATCTGCGGTCGTAAACAACCTGGTGAGACGAATTGAAAGATACCTAACAGATCGTCAATACTATTCTCGATTGGTGTGCCAGTTAGTGCCCAGCTCCGCTTGCGGGGGATACTGCACACGACTTCATTTGTGGTCCCTGATATGTTCTTGATCCGCTGCGATTCGTCGATCACGGCCAAGTCGAAGGGTTCCTCAATGGCATCGAGGCAAGAGCGATCACGCACGAGTGATTCGTAGTTGGCCAGCAACACTCCTTCGCGGGCGTTCTCCCAAAGCCATTCCCGACGGGACTGCTTCCCCTCGATCACTGTGATGGGAAGCTCCGGTGCCCACAAGGAAAATTCCCGCTGCCAATTGGTGACGAGCGGCTTGGGACACACCAAGAGGGCTCGACGAATATGGCCCTGCTGCACCATCAGCCGCATCGTAACGATTGTTTGCATCGTCTTGCCAAGTCCCATCTCGTCGGCCAGCACCGCTTCATTCCGTGGGTACAAGAATGCTACGCCATCGAATTGATATTTGAAAGGACGAAAAGGAAACTCCAAAGTTGCAGTAGCAAAAACCTGCTCCAGCGGAGGCTGCAGGAGATAGTAAAGCCGGTCCTCCAGTTTCACCACATCACGCGGTGGACGAATTCGAGTGCAAGTTGTTGGTACAAAAGTTTCATTCAAGTCACCCCCTTCAACGACATGCTCGTCCAAGGGAACGACTGGAGGAGTCGCTGGCGTTGGCTTCGGAACTCGCTCTTTGGGAGCGTTGCTCGCCAACATTTCTCTCGCAGCGGGAAACGTTACTCCAACGGTCTTTACACGAGGGAATGCCAAAGGCACAGTCACAGCCGCGAGCTCGTCTAGTCGCGACATAATCTCCACACATTCAACTTCCTGGTCGAATGAAAATGCGGCCGTCAGTTCTCGAACTTCGCAAAATTCAGCCTGCAACACATCTCCGACAAAAGAGTGAATCGCCGGTCGCTGATGTGAAGATCGAGACAGTATATTTTGAGGCTGAGGATCAAGCAGCATCGGCAAGACCAAGCTGAGAGTCTGGAGCAGGATCGGTAATACGCTGAGCTTCGCGGATGGCTGCGCGAATGCGCTCAAAGGGTTCCATCAAATCGACATGGGAAATCAGCGAAAGAAGCAACGTCTGAAACGCCTCCGGTTGCCATACGCAACTCGGCGTACCAACTAGTTGATAGTCGCTTAGCACCAACAAAGGGCCGCTTGACGCCTCGGCCTGAGCGTCGTTGCAACCTGCAGGCTCGACACAAGCGATCGTTTCGTCACAAAGTAAGCTGAGCCCAAGCATTTCGCGCTGATCGGTCAAGACCGCTTGCACTGGTAGCTGGGACTTGGCCAGCAAAGTCTGCCCAATTAGATCAGCCAGGACATAGTCCCTTAGAGTCGCACCATACAGTATTCGCTGGGCCTGATTCGGCTGCACCGGCGTGCTGCAGTGAAATTCCAGGGGCCTCCCCAGTGAAGAAAGCACCAGATATCCGCCAAAATAGCCATGATTCTCGTCCTCGAGGGCCGTCACAAAACCAATGGCAGGTAAGGATTTAGACACTTTGATGTTCATCCAAGGGGGTATTTTCGAAGGGCCACGGGGACATGGCAGCTTGACCAGAAGAGGCACACCGGTCGTTCCACTCATCGGGACCCAGGGAGGGCCAACTTTAGCCTCCCGAGGACAAATACAGGCTTTCCAAACGCTAGAAATCTACTCAAGTTTCGTTAGAATGGGACTTATGGCTGCTGGGGCAACCGCTGACCTAGCAAGCCATCCCGGGGGCTTCTGGCTTTGCCAACCTAATGGCACAATCGAAGCAACAAAAAACGCAGCGGCAGATTGGACGAGAACTCGTTGTCGCGACGCACAACGACCATAGCGTCAGGCGACATGAAGTCGCCGGAGATCTTGTTCGAGATACTGTTCGTTCGTATTATCACAAATTCATTGTTTGGCATTCTCATATGATGCAGTTCCTCTCCGGACTGATTGTTGGGCGAGAGATTGACGGACAAATTTGACTAGCGCGGGCATGAAAGTCTGCAATGGGTTTGCTCCATGGCAACCCGAAGAAAGGAAATGATTCTTCGATGTCTCAAAGTCATTCGCTTCCCGCTGTGTTTTCCCAGTTAGATGTTAGTGCGGGAAGCAGTTCTCACAGAGCCGCTAATCCCGGAGGGGATCAGTCGGAATTATTGCGTGATGTCCTGGCGGCACAAGATCGCACGAACGAACTCTTAGAAGAATTGGTTGCCGTGATGGCCACCTCCCACAAACAGCGTTCCCAAGAGCTGCATCAGTGGCGAAGTGCCAATCCTCAACTTTCTGATTCTTGCCGTCAGGCAGCTGAAGTCCTCAGCAAAGTACAGGTCGAGTATCTAGAACGCATGACCGAGGAAATCAACGACACTGCCGAAGAACTGGTTGACGGTGAATTCGTACTCAACGAATTCGTAGATCGATTTGGCCCCCGTCTGGCGCATCTCAATGGGGTCATTCAAGTCTTGGCGCAACTGAGCAGTATCCCCAGCGCTACTTCTCAAGCCGATCCGGCATAGTTATTTGAGAACTTTGTATGCCAGAACGATTCAGACGAGTTCCGGCAATGTAATACGAGCAAATGCCCTGTCAAGAAATTGTGCACAGCTTGGTCTTGGCTACCATCGACTTGCCAGTTGTTGCCCGGTGGTATAGCTTGTGGAGTGTGTCAATTACTCCCCTCTCAATCCCTCGCTCGCCTCTACCCTCCCCATGAATCCTTCTGCCCCTGCCTCAGCCACGGCAATCGATCAAGCGCGACAGAAACTTGATGCTCACACCGTGGAAACTGTCGCCTGGCATTTTCACGAATCTACGGGTTGTCCCTTCTGGCTTGAGAAGAAGGCAAAGCTCAAGTTTGATCCACTCACAGAAATCCATTGTTTCGAAGACTTGAAGAAATTTGACCCGTTCGAGGACGAATGGTTGCGCGGTGGTCCGGTGACGCGGTGGGTGCCGAAAGGTCTTGTGGGCAAGCCGGTCTATGTATTCGAAACTGGCGGTACCACCGGAATCCCGAAGAGCCGAATCGCCATGGAGGACTTCCGCACTGACTATTCGCTCTTCAGTGATACCTTGCCTGACAAGTATTTCCCACCGGGAAGCAATTGGTTGATGCTCGGCCCTTCTGGCCCGCGGAGATTGCGGCTAGCTGTGGAACATCTCGCGCAGCATCGAGGTGGAATTTGCTTCTGTATCGATCTCGATCCCCGCTGGGTGATCAAGCTCATTAAAAAAGGCTGGATGGAGCACCTCAAAGAGTACAAGAAACATTGCATCGATCAAGCAATATCCATCCTGGGAGCTGGACACGATGTGAAGTGCATGTTCGGCACTCCCAAATTGATCGAGGCCTTGTGCCTGGAACTTGAAGAACGTGGGACAACGCTGGGCGAAATGGGGATCACGGGTATTTTCTCTGGTGGCACAGAGTTCACGCCGCAGTGGACGAAGTTCTGTGTCGAAGAGCTTTTTGGAGGCCCCCCTGAAGAGAGCGGCATCTACATGACGCCCACCTATGGAAATACGTTGATGGGACTGGCCTGTAGCGAATTGGTAACTAAGGACAACGGCTACAAGATAACGTACCATGCCCCCCAACCTCGCGCAGTAATAGAAGTCGTCGATTTTGACGATACCGACCGACTGGTGGATTTTGGCGAGACGGGACGCGTAAAACTAACGACGCTCACTCCAGAATTCTTCGTGCCAGGATTTCTTGAACGGGACGAAGGCGAACGAGAACCACCCTGTGAGCAATACCCCTGGGATGGTGTGAGCGGTGTGCGACCCTTCAGCCGATTGGCCGATAGTACCACGGTTGGCGTCTATTAAATCCGATTCATCTTTCAACTAACTGCAATCATCCATGATTACGCTTCCGGCTATAAGATGGGGCAAACCTTACGAATCTCTCGAAGTCGAAGAAATCTCGCACTTTCTTACCGGGGAACCGGTCGCCAAAGTCCATACGGTCGGTGCGGGAATTATCCGTCGCGATGCGAGGCAGGCCCGACAGGCTAGAGAGGCACTGCGTGAACTCTCGCCTGCAGAACTTATCGAAAAATGCAAACAAGCTGGCGAGTTGTTTGAGAATGGCACTCTCACTGTTGGAGATAGCCAGCAGGCACCTACCGACTTTATCGCTCAGCAGTCGGCTACCACGGGTATGCCGCTCTCGATGTGTGCGGCCAACGTCACGAAAAATGCCTTTGTGCTAAAAAACATCGATAAGATTCTCGATGCCCTCACACGCGGGCTTGATCTCAACATTCTCGCGCGTGGTTATGGTGACGAAGGTCGTGGCGTAACTGTTAGCTACCAGGCGCAGACCGACGTTTTAGGGGCCGTGCTCCCTTCGAATTCCCCTGGAGTCCACACCCTTTGGCTTCCTGTGATCCCTTTGCAGATCGGTCTGGCGCTGAAACCCGGCTCGCAAGAACCGTGGACACCCTACCGTGTCGCTGCCGCGATGGTCGCTGCTGGAATCCCTGCCGAGGCGATTTCACTCTATCCGGGACCAGGTGCCGAACTTGGAGGAGCCATTCTGGCCTCCCATCGACGCAGCATGATTTTCGGCGGTCCCCAAACGATCGACCAATACGCCGGAAACCCCCAGGTGCAGGTTCATGGTCCCGGCTATAGCAAGATTCTGCTGGGCGACGATGTGGTCGACGATTGGCCGCAATACCTCGATATGATGGTTGATAGTGTGGTCCGCAATGGAGGACGAAGTTGCATCAACTGTTCAAGCATCTACGCTTCACGGCACACTGCGAAAATTGCGGATGCATTGGCCGAGAAGTTGGGACCAATCCAGGTCCTCCCTCCCGATGATCCGCAGGCCTGCCTAGCGGCATTTACCACCCCCAAGGTCGCCCCGGCTGTCTGGAATTCAATCGAAAAATTAATCGAAAGCGGTGGCGCACGCCATGCCACTGCAAAAGCTGGTCCCCGCTTGATTGAGGGAGAAACATGCGACTATTTGCTTCCCACCGTATTGGAATGCGATAGCCCCGACTCGCCCGCAGCCAATGTCGAGTATATGTTTCCTATGGTAAGCGTTGTGCGATGTCCACAACAAGAAATGATTGCACGTATCGGCCCCACACTAGTTGGCACCGCGATTACCAACGATGAATCCTTTCTCCGCGACTTAATAGCATGTACTCACATCGATCGGCTTAACCTTGGTTCGATTCCCACCCCTCAGGTCGATTGGCTCCAACCCCACGAAGGCAATCTCATCGAGTTCTTGTACCGCAATCGTGCTTTGCAAGTTACGTAGACGAGACGTGGCTGTACCACTTGGCTCATGAATGGAACTATGACACAGGCAAACTATAGTTCAGCAACGCAAATCGTGTCCGGCGCCGGAAAGGTTGCCGAACTGGGACAACTGGCCCGCGAACTTGACGTGCAGCGGGTACTGGTAGTTAGCGATCCGGGTGTTATCGGAGCAGGGCACACGGGTCGTGGTCTTGAAAGTCTTGCGAAATCCGACTTGGAAGCCGAGCTATTCGATGGCGTTCAGGAGAATCCTACGACCGACAACGTCGCAGCGGGGCTAGCAGTCGCCAAGGAGTTTCACCCCGAATTGATCGTCGGATTGGGTGGCGGCAGTTCTATGGACTGTGCCAAGGGAATCAATTTCCTCTACTCCTGCGGCGGACGAATGCAAGATTACTGGGGCATCGGTAAGGCAACGGGGCCACTACTGCCGATGATCGCGGTTCCCACTACGGCCGGCACTGGCAGCGAAACACAATCGTTCGCGCTCATCTCTGATGCCGAGACCCATGTGAAGATGGCCTGTGGCGATCACCGCGCAGCATTTCGTGTGGCAATTCTTGACCCCGAGCTTACCTTAACCCAGCCACCCCGCGTGGCTGCTCTCGCAGGGTTCGATGCACTTTCCCATGCGGTAGAAACTTACGTCACAACGAAACGGAACGAGATCTCGTGCGACTACAGCCTCCGCGCTTGGAAGGAACTGGCCCCTCATTATTTGCAAGTTATCGAAGAGCCGGACAATCTGTCCGCCCGTGCTCATATGCAAACGGGTGCGTGTCTAGCTGGCTCAGCGATCGAAAACTCGATGCTTGGGGCTGCTCACGCACTCGCTAATCCACTGACCGCCACCTATCAGATTGCCCATGGAGAATCTGTAGCGCTGATGCTGCCCCACGTAGTGCGATTCAATGGCCAGGAATGCGAATCCTGGTATGAAAAGTTGCTTGCCGAGATCGATGGTGAGCCCAATTGTCCTCGAGGAGGCTCCACTGAATTGGCAGACTTCCTGCGAAATGTCGCCAACCGTGCGGGTCTTCCTGCTACACTACATGAATGTGGTGTCGAGCAGGACCGCTTGCCGCATCTTGCTGAGGCCGCCTCCTGCCAGTGGACAGCCACATTTAATCCTGTGCCCGTGAGTCGCGACGAATTACTGAAGCTTTATGAACAAGCCTTTTGAACTCGTAGCCTTTTTGATAATCGCAAGCAGCTGGGTTCTCGATCCGTCCCTAGCCGAAGATTGGCCCGTCTATCGTGGAAATCAAATGGCCACCGGGGCGGTGCAAACTGCCCTACCTGGCGAACCGGCCGTTCTATGGAAGCATTCACTTTCTGAAAGCGGGTACGAGGGGACGGCAGTCATTGCCGAGGGAGTGGTGTACGTCGGTGACAATGACGGAATGCTTTATGCCTATCAATTATCTGATGGGACGGAAGTTTGGCATCAGAAGTTTGAGAATAGCGGCTTTATTGCAGGGCCCACCTTCCACGATGGCCGAATCTATATTGGCGATTTCAATGGCATCATTCGTGCCGTGGATGCCAAGAATGGTGACTTGATTTGGGAATACGAAGCGCAAGGTGAATCCTACGCTGCCCCCAATGTTGTTGGAGACCATGTGCTTGCGACTACGGAATCGGGTGAGCTCGTTGCTCTGGATTTAGAGTCCGGCGAATTGCAATGGAAATTCCAGATAGAAGCACCGCTACGCTGCTGGCCCACTGTGGTCGAGGGTCATGTCTTACTCGCCGGTTGCGACGAACGTGTCCATGCGATTGATATCGCCAGTGGTAAAGAAGTTGCTGGAGTCGACATCGATGGACCAACCGGCTCAACACCGGCTGTTTTTGACGGTAAAGCACTTTTTGGCACCGAGCAGGGAAGTTTCTATGCAATCCGAGTGCCGGCAATGGAAATCGCCTGGCGACATCAAGACCCTGAAAATATCAATCCCATTCACACCGCGGCGGCTGTCGATTCACGTGCGGTGGTATTCGGAACTCAGGGGAAGAAGTTCTATGCAATTCACCCAGAATCTGGCGAAATGCTTTGGACTTTTCCGGTGCGCAGTGCCGTCGAAAGTTCGCCAGTGATTGTTGGCGACAGTGTTTTTCTTGCGACCAAACGCGGCGTAATTCATCGTGTTGATATTGCGACGGGCAAGGAACTTTGGAAATATGAAGCAGGCGGGAACTTCCAAGCGGCGTTTGCCATTGCCAACAATCGGCTGGTCATCGGGAATACCGATGGAACACTCTATTGTTTTAGCTCGGAAGAGAAATGACTAAAAGCATGGCGACTGAAACCACTAAGACCGAAGTTGGCAGCTACTTTGTCAGCAATTATCCACCATTCTCACAGTGGTCCGCAGATAATCTCGACGAGGTGCTCTCAGCAATGCAGAGCCCCCCCAACAAAGTCCCCTTAGGACTCTATCTGCACATTCCATTTTGCCGAAAACGCTGTAAATTCTGTTATTTCAAAGTTTTTATCGACAAGAATTCCAGCGAAGTCGAACGCTATGTCAGTGCTCTGTCGCAGGAAATCGAGTTGGTCAGCAAGCTTCCCGTGATGGGAGACAGACCATTTCGCTTTGTCTACTTTGGTGGAGGAACTCCATCATTCCTTAGCGGAAAACAACTCACTCGGCTGGTCGACCGCCTGCGGCAAAGCATCAATTGGGATCACGCTGAGGAAGTTACCTTTGAGTGTGAACCTGGTACTCTGAGCGAACCCAAGGTTCATACTCTACGTGAATTGGGGGTGACGAGACTCAGCCTTGGCGTGGAACATTTCGACGACGAGATTCTTCGTGACAATGGCCGCGCGCATGAATCGATGGAGATTGACCGAGCCTGGCCCTGGATTCAAGCTGCCGGTTTTTCCAATACGAATATCGACCTCATAGCCGGAATGGTTGGCGACACGGATGAAAAATGGCAAACAACTGTAAAACGTGCGATCGAGCTTGAGCCCGACAGTGTAACCATTTACCAGATGGAACTACCCTTTAACACGGTCTATTCCCAAGATATTCTGGGCAACCAAATTGAAACCCCCGTTGCCGATTGGCCGACCAAGCGCCGTTGGGTCGACTACGCCTTCGACCAATTTCGTGCTGCCGGTTACCGAGTGTCGAGTGCCTACACGATGGTGAAGGATCCCACGGCAGTAAACTTTAGTTATCGAGACAATCTCTGGCACGGCAGCGATCTACTCGCCACGGGCATCGCCAGCTTTGGACATGTCTCAGGTGTACACTATCAAAATCTTCCCGAGTGGGAAGACTACTGTGAAGCGTTGGAATCGGGCCAGTTGCCTGTCGGCCGTGCCCTGCAAATCACACCCCATCAGGCCCTGGTTCGAGAAATGATCTTGCAACTCAAGCGGGGATTCCTCGACGCTGACTATTTCCAAAATAAGTTCTCCTGCGATATTCTCGCCCAGTGGAGCGAAGTCTGGCAGGAATACCAAGATGCCGGATATCTCGCAATTTCGGGTCGCCGAGTAGAACTCACCCGAGAAGGCCTGTTGCGTGTCGACTCCTTGCTTCCGGCGTTCTTTGAGCCGCAATTCCGGGATGTTCGCTACACTTGACCCCGTCCGGCAGCAATTCTCACCGACTCGATGAGTCGCCCATCTCTCAGTCACTAGGCGATCCGCGCCTTGGCAATTAAGATTGTGTGAAGGAATTATTAAGAGCCGCTGAATCTCGGAAATTGATTCTGATTTCAAGCCTATTACCCAATCTGGGCGAGAAATTCTGCCTAGGCGAAAACATCCGCAACTTTGAATGATCTGATTGAGGAGAACTAGCGCTCATGGTGCGCGTTGCAATACTCGTATTAGGCATATGCCTGACTGTCTACCCGGCGACCCGCTTAGTAGCTTCTTTACTAGATGATGCCCAGCAAGCCGAGCCCTCAATAGAGCAGCCTGGAGCAAACAGATCGAGCGAGAGGCTGCTCCCCGATTGCAAAGTGTTGCATGGCGCTCCCGATACGATCATCAACTTAGGAGAAGTGTTCCAAGGGACCCCTGCTGACACAGGAGAGGAGCTCAAGTTATCGATTGTACACAACACTAAACCAAAAGTCGCCGGTACAAATCTACAAGACAATCGGCTTATCCTCGAGTGGAAGAAAGAGGGGAGTACCGAAATCACGGTTCGTGCTCTTAACCCAGTTACCAATACGATTGTCGATGCTCGCTTCCAAGGGACGGTGTGGCACCCTGACTACTTGTCGCTTGCTCTGACCGTAATCGGCGGATTAGGCATCTTTCTTTTGGGCATGAAGAACATGTCCGAAGGCCTGCAAGCCATCGCGGGAAGTGGCTTGCGTCGCATGATTAGCAAGGTGACCGACAATCGATTTATGGCTGTCGGCGTGGGTACGCTAGTCACGATGCTCGTCCAGTCGAGTTCGATTACGACCGTTATGGTCGTAGGATTTGTGAACAGTGGCTTTATGACTCTCGCGCAGGCTATTGGGGTGATCATGGGTGCCAACATCGGCACCACAATCACCGGGTGGATTCTTGCCCTAAAAATTGGCGCCTACGGACTCCCCATGCTGGGATTGGGTGCCTTTGGCTACCTGTTTCCACGGCGAGAAAGCATCCGATTTGCCGCCTTGGCAGTCATGGGACTTGGGATGGTCTTTTTCGGACTGGAACTGATGAAGGACGGTTTCGCCATGGTAAAGGACCTACCGGCCTTCGAAGCTTGGTTTGCTCGATTTGATGCGCATTCCTATCTGGGAGTACTGAAATGTGCAGCCGCCGGTTGCATTCTGACATTTCTTGTACAATCATCTTCGGCCACATTGGGAATTACCATCAGCCTGGCGACGATCGGTGTGATTCCTTTCGAAACGGCGGCCGCCTTGGTGCTTGGCGAGAACATCGGGACGACGATTACCGCTTGGCTAGCATCCTTCGGTGCCACGACCAATGCACGTCGTGCCGCCTATTTCCATGTACTGTTCAATCTAGTGGGCGTAGCATGGATCACCGCAATCTTTCCCTGGTATATTGATTTTCTTGACGATCTTTTCAATCTGCCTTTTATTCGATCACTTGCTGGAGTGGAAGGTGATGTCGGCGAAGCCATCGATATGACGGTCCGAATAGCAGCGGTTCATACTTGCTTCAACGTCGTCAACACGATCGTATTCTTCCCGTTTGCTAGCCTGCTGGGCAGGTTGCTAGAACGACTCGTACCGCAGAAAGTACATAAGGAAAAACCACATCTCACTCGACTTGACATTCGCATGTTGGATACGCCGGTCATGGGGATCGAACAGTCTCGCGTCGAGGTATTGCGAATGGCTGATGGCTGCCGAAAAATGATGCACTGGCTCTCGGAACTCTCATACCAGGGGGGAGAGCCCGACCGTAAGCTGACGCAGAAGCTTTTCAATCGGGAAGAAGTCCTCGACACGATTCAAGATGAAATCGTTACGTTCCTTTCTGACTTACTGTCTGCGAACCTGCCGCATGACGTCATCGACGAAGGCCGCCGCCAGCTTCGTATGGCTGATGAATTTGAATCTATCAGTGACTATATTGCGAGCATCCTCAAATTCCAGATCAAACTCAATGACCAAGGTTACGCCATGAACGGCACAATGCGACAGCAATTGAACAAACTACACGATACGGTCGCTGGATATATGCAAATGGTAATCGATGCCTGTATACAGCGAAATCAGTCAGTGATTACGAAAGCCAATACCATGCGGGCAGAAATTAAACACCTTGTCCGCACACTCCGCAAGGAACACTTGCAACAAATGACCGACGAAAAGATCGCTCCCTACGTAAACGTTGCATTTACCTCTGCTCTCAACTCCTATGTACGCGTAAGTGATCACACCCTAAATGTGGCTGAATCGCTCGCTGCAATTAAGTAGCTATTTCCGTCACTAGAATTTCACGGCGATTATTGGGGGCTGTTTGACCGTGGATAAGATTTGGGTCGGCTCTGAGATTCTCAACTTTTTTAGTCTTGCTGAATGAATCCCCAACGACCACGATATCATTCATGTGGTCCTCGCAAATCTTCTGGAAACTGTTTGTCGCCTCTGCGATGCTTGTCATCTTGGCAGTCGCCGCGTGCATGGCAATCGTCTCCGGCTGGCAGGAAGAGCAATTTATCGAGCAAGCGCGTCACCGACTCCGGGACACTGCAAAACTAGTCCGAGAGGACCTGGGATCAGATTTAGCCACAGAAAATCGCCAGCAATTACAAGAAAAACTCCGCCGGATAGGCTCGAGTACTGATATTCGATTTACCATCGTCGATGCCAAAGGGAATGTTCTGGCCGACTCCGAACGCGATTCGCTTTCCTCGGTCGACGCTATGGAAAATCACCTCGCCCGGAAAGAATTCGCCCAGGCCTCTCACGAGGGGGAGGGTCAATCCCGCCGTCGCAGCCCGACGCTAGGAATCCCTTTCTTATATTACTCCCTATCTATTCGAGATGGGGACAACACCGTAGGCTTCGTCCGAGCGGCGCTGCCAGTGGTACCTCTCAATGAGCAAGTAAAGTCCACAAACAAATTAATCGGCTTGGTGGGCTTGGGAGTTGCTCTCACTTGCCTACTATTCGCCTATTGGCTAACTAAGCGGCTGGTGAGCCCAATAAATGTGCTTACCGATGCTGCCGAGGCAGTCGCAGAAGGTCGCTATTCCGAACGGGTTCGTATCCATTCCAACGACGAATTGGGACGCCTCGCCCGCTCCTTCGAACATATGAGTAGCGAACTCGGAACCCGGGAAACCCAACTGCGTGAAAGCATCGAACGACAAACGACTGTACTCGAAGGTATGGTAGAAGGAGTCCTTGCCGTCGATCGCCAGGAACACGTGCTGTTTGCCAATACGGCTGCCGGAAAGAAGCTGAATTTCGAGCCAGACAAGGTTGCTGGCCTACCGCTTCTGGAAGTGGTTCGCAGCCATGAACTCCGCTCACTTCTTCAGCAAGCACTTAAGAGCAGCAAGCCTATTCGAGGAGAAGTTGCCTGGCAGACAAAGAACAGTTTACTTACCCTCGACGTTCAGGCCACCCAACTAGCCGGCACTCCTCCAGCTGGCGTGGTGCTAGTTTTGCACGACATCTCAGAATTGAAACGGCTTGAAGGCCTACGCCAGCAGTTTGTTGCCAACGTATCCCATGAACTCAAGACCCCTCTCAGTTCAATCAAGGCTTACACCGAGACACTTCTGAATGGAGCATTGGAAGATACCGAGCATGCCCGACAGTTCCTCACCCGTATCGACGATCAAACATCTCGCCTGCACGAATTAATACTCGATCTTTTGAGTATCGCCCGCATCGAATCCGGACAGGCCACGCTGGAAGTTACCAATCTCTTGCTCAGCAAGGTCGTCCGAACTTGTCTCGATGATTTTGAAGAAAGATCTAAGGCAGGGGGAATCACTCTTAAAAACCAAGTTGCCGAACAGCAACTGCGGGTACAAGCGGATGAGGAGAGTCTCGTGCAGATACTAAGCAATTTGATCGACAATGCGATCAAATATACTCCGGCCGGAGGCACTGTCACTGTTAGCAGTCACACCGAGGGAGAAATAGCAGTCATCGAGGTCACCGACACGGGCATAGGCATCGAGAGCGAGCATCACGAACGGCTCTTCGAGCGATTTTACCGTGTCGACAAGGCCCGATCCCGAGAACTGGGAGGCACCGGCCTGGGATTGGCGATAGTAAAGCATCTCTGCCAGGCCATGCAGGGCAGTATTTCCGTCAAGAGTACCCCCGGTCAGGGGAGTACCTTTGCGGTCCGACTCCGATTGGCCTAGAAGCGCCAAAGCCGCATACAGCTCACTTTTGCCGCACTTTTTCGGCGTCCCCAATTCGTGAAGAATTCTTCACAGTTTCTTCACAAACAACAGTTAGAGTAACCAAAGGACTTGGGTACTCCTATTCAAATCATGAAGTGAGAGGAAAAAAGTGCATATTTCACGTCGCTTGCAGAGATCTACAGGGATGGTTTTGGCATGTCTGCTTCTAATTGCTGGTTGTAGCAAATCAGCCATAACTCCTTCCGAATCGGGGTCGCCATCCGTGGAAGGGACTGCCTCACCTAGTGGGAGCATCCGCATCGATGGTTCGAGTACCGTCTTCCCCATCTCCATGGCCGTCGCCGAAGAGTTTGGCTCAGCCTTCCCCAAGATCAAAGTCCCGGTCAAGCAATCGGGAACGGGCGGGGGCATGAAGCAATTCACCGTCGGAGAAGTTGATATCTGCGATGCCTCGCGTGAGATCAAGGAATCCGAAGTCGAAGCCTGTAAAGCAAATGGTGTCGAGTACATCGAACTGACGGTCGCATTCGATGGAATGGCAGTTGTGGCAAATCCTGAAAACGATTGGTGCGATTGCATAACCGTCGAGCAACTCAAAAACATATGGCGTCCTGAGAGCGATGGCCAGATCACCAAATGGAGCGACGTGAATCCGGACTGGCCCGATGAAGAATTGAAACTCTATGGCCCTGGCACCGACTCCGGTACTTTCGAATACTTTACCGAAGCTGTTGTCGGGGAAGCCCGTGCCAGTCGGCCCGATTACACAGCCAGCGAAAATGACAATGCCCTTGTCCGAGGCGTAGCCGCCGACAAGGGAGCACTCGGATACTTCGGCTATGCGTACTTCGCCGAAAACAAAGATCAGCTCAAACTGCTCTCAGTCAATGACGGCAAGGATTGTGTGGCTCCTAGCGAGGAAACCGTGCGAGACGGCACCTACACTCCGCTGTCTCGTCCTCTGTTTATCTATGTAAGCAAAGAATCGCTCACGAGACCAGAAGTTGTAAAGTTCATTAAATTCTATCTAGACAACGTGGAGCAACTTTCTAGCGAGGTGGGCTATGTCCCAATTACCGAGGCCGTTGCCAAAGAAAACAACAAGCTTTTGGAAGAAGCTTTAAACAAAAGTTAGCGTTGAGTGATATGGCCCCTGTTCCAGAGGGACCACTCTCGATATGACTTTCCCCGTGGAAATCTCAAGTCAGAATTCGCTTAGTATGCCATCACTTTCAGCAACCGAGACATTGATTGCCTCCAGCGGTCGCAGAAGCTTTCGTGCCGTATTTGAAATTATCCTGCATTCCGTGTTGCTGCTTTGTGCTGTAGTTTCAATCATCACAACGGTCGGCATCGTCCTGGTGCTGTTGATTGAGTCGCTTCAGTTTTTTCGCGATGTCTCCGTCTGGGAGTTTCTTACCGGAACGAAATGGTCGCCCCTCTTGAAGCCCCAGCACTTTGGCATCTTGCCTCTGTTTTGCGGGACTTTTCTCGTGGCGGCCGGCTCGGCTGTGGTCGCCATCCCCATAGGCTTGGGCACGGCCGTTTTCCTAAGTGAATATGCCTCCCCGCTAATACGCGACATTGTGAAGCCTTTGCTCGAAGTGCTCGCTGGAATTCCCTCAGTGGTGTATGGCTATCTGGCCGTTGTCTTCGTTTCTCCCATCATTAAGAGCCTCTTTGCCAGTGCAGAATTATTCAATGCTGCAAATGCCTGCATTGTCGTCGGCTTCATGATTCTACCGACCATCATTTCGCTCAGCGAAGACGTGCTACGCTCTGTCCCCCGCAGCTTGCGCGAGGCCGCCTATGCCCTCGGAGCAACGAAGCTGGATGTTACCGTCGGTGTTGTCGTCCCGGCAGCTATGTCCGGAATCATGGCTTCCTTCCTACTGGCAATTGCACGAGCAGTCGGTGAGACGATGGCGGTCACCCTAGCGGCCGGTGCCACGCCCAAGCTAACACTCAATCCGCTTGAGAGCATCCAAACCATGACCGCCTATATTGTGCAAGTCAGCCAAGGAGACACACCAGCAGGCACACTTGAATACCGCACCATTTTTGCCGTCGGTCTTACATTGTTCATTTTCACGCTCCTATTAAACGTGATCGCACAATGGATTCTTTCTCGCGTCCGGGAGAAATACGAATGAACCTCTCCCAACATTCCAAAGGTCGACCTTATGCAAAATTCGCTTCAAGCTGCTTTGCAGTCCTCTGCGGATTCTGTACAGTCTTAAGCGTCTCGGTTCTGGTCCTACTCCTATGGAATGTCTGCAGCTACGGTTGGAGCTCGCTCTCTTGGGACTTTCTCACAAGCTGGCCTTCTCGATTTGCCGACAAGAGTGGCATCTGGTCTGCGTTGATTGGAAGTCTCTATTTGATCGGCGTGACTGCCGCGGTATCCGTTCCAATCGGGGTTGGTGCAGCGATCTATCTGGAAGAATATGCTCCCCCAAGTCGGTGGCGCACTCTGGTACAAATTAATATTGCCAACCTGGCAGGCGTTCCTTCGATCGTCTATGGCATATTGGGGCTTGGCCTTTTCGTACGCATGATGCAACTTAATCGCAGCGTGATCGCCGGCGGACTTACCTTAACCTTGGTCGTTCTTCCAATCGTCATCCTCTCCGCTCAAGAATCGCTACGGGCGGTTCCTAGTACAATCCGACAAGCTTCCTACGCTCTAGGCGCTACCCGCTGGCAAACGATCTGGCATCAATTGCTTCCTGTTGCCCTCCCTGGGATAATGACGGGAGTGATTCTGTCCTTGTCGCGAGCCTTAGGAGAAGCAGCTCCCTTAGTTGCCATTGGGGCGGCCACCTACGTACGATTCACCCCCAGTAACTTATTTACCGACGAGTTTAGCGCACTACCCATTCAGATTTTCAATTGGACAGATCAACCTCAAAAAGGCTTTCATGAGGTCGCCGCGGCTGGCATTATCGTACTATTGATCGTGTTAATCTCCATGAATGCATTGGCTGTAATCCTCCGACAAAGATTCAGCAAGAAAATCCGCTGGTAAGAATTGCGACACTAGAAATCATTCCCCAGTAACAAGCAATCAATTCCCTAAGAACCTGAGTACTGAATCAATGGCTCTCAAAACTCTGTTAGCCGAAGAGGAAACTCCCATGAGCGAAGCGGCCTCTCCGAAGCCATCCCTCCGTGTGACGACCCCGACCGTACGGCGACCAGCTACGGATCGCGACGAAACGGATTTTACCCAGAGGGCGAATAAAGTTGTGGCTAACAACGTCGACTTCTTCTACGGTGCCCATCAGGCACTCCATGACATCAGTTTCAATATGCCTGAAAACTGTGTGACCGCTTTGATCGGCCCCTCAGGCTGCGGCAAGAGCACCTTCCTACGGTGCTTGAATCGCATGAATGACATGATCGACGAGACTGCTCTGAATGGCCAGATCCTGCTTGATGGCATGGATATCTATCAGCGGGGCACCGATGTGGTCGAACTACGCAAACGAGTAGGAATGGTCTTCCAGAAATCGAATCCTTTTCCCAAGTCAATTTACGAGAACGTGGCCTACGGACCTCGTGTAGCGGGAGTCAAGAGACGCGATGTCCTTGACGAGATTGTTGAGAGATGTCTTCAGCAGGCCGCTTTGTGGGATGAGGTCGAAAATCGCCTGAACGATTCGGCTCTGCAACTATCCGGCGGGCAACAGCAACGGCTTTGTATTGCTCGCGCCCTGGCAACCAACCCGGCAGTATTGCTGATGGACGAACCTGCCTCGGCATTGGATCCCAAATCAACTGCCGCAATCGAAGACCTAATTTTCGAGCTTAAATCAAACTACACCATTGTCATTGTCACCCACAACATGCAACAAGCGGCACGCGTGTCTGACCAAACGGCGTTCTTCTACGAAGGCCATTTGGTCGAGGTGGGTGCAACTACTGACATGTTCACCAACCCGGGTGAGAAGAAAACAGAAGATTATATTACGGGCCGCTTTGGTTAAGGGCATATTTACCTACTCACAATACCCACTTTTACTATGTCAAAACATCTCAGCCGTGATCTGGAAGCCCTCGAACAGGACCTCCTCGCCCAATCCTCTATTGTGGAGGGAATGATCCTGCGCGCCAGCCATGCAATCGCAGAACTGCAATCGGGCCTCTTGGTAAAACTGCTTGCTGATGAAGATCAGGTAAATCGTGGAGAGGTCCGCATCGAAGAAGAGTGTCTAAAGCTTTTGGCACTCCATCAACCCGTGGCGGTTGACTTGCGACGTGTCGCGACGGTGATGAAAATCAATGCCGATTTGGAACGAATCGCCGACTTGGCCGTCAATTTGGGCCAGCGGGCTCAGAGCCTTGTACGGTTCACTTCTTTTCATTTTCCTGGACGTCTAGAGGAGATGGTTGATGTCGCAATTTCAATGGTCCGAGATGCAATAGATGCGTTCGTGCGGCTTGATGTCGATTTGGCTCGAGAAGTCCGATTACGCGATGATCAAGTGGACGACTTGAATCGGGAAGTGATCGACGATTTACAAGAAATGGTAAGATCTAATAAGGGTGATATCGAACCCGCCATGTATTACTTCTCAGCTTCACGCCATATCGAACGTATCGCCGACCATGCCACCAACATCGCTGAGGACGTCATCTACTTAGTTGACGGTGAGATCGCACGCCACCGGAACGAAGATTTATCATTTTTCTAATATCAGAATTCGGTCTTACCTACATAATCGTCCCTGGAAGGGGATAATTGAAAACAAATCACTATGGCAAAGGCAAGCATACTAATAGTTGAAGACGATCCTTCCTTAGGGGAGGTTCTCGACTACAATCTCCGGCAAGAAGGCTACCAAGTAGACCTCAGTCGTGACGGACAGCAAGGTCTGCGACATGCTCGCGAGCATTGCCCTGATCTGATTGTACTTGATCTCATGCTACCCATGATCGATGGACTAGAAGTCTGTCGGCAGTTGCGTGCTGATCCCAACACAAAGGATTTGTCGATCTTAATGCTCACAGCTCGCTCAGAAGAAAGCGATGAGCTAGTCGGCTTCACCGTGGGAGCCGACGACTATGTCACCAAGCCGTTCAGTGTCAAAGTTCTGCTGCAACGTATCAACGCTCTTTTGCGCCGGAAGGATAAGGGCAATGCCGATCGTGAGATTCTAGTCAGTCAGGGAATCATGATCGATCGAGTCCGTCACCGTGCCACTGCAGGTGGTATCGCACTTGATCTGACACCAAGCGAGTTCGGGCTACTCTCCGCTCTCATTCGTCAGCCTGGGAGAGCGTTCTCTCGGGCCGAGCTGATCGATTCCGCCCTGGGAGATGATGCCATCGTACTAGAGCGCACGATCGATGTGCATATCCGCTCTTTGCGGAAAAAGCTTGCTGCCCACGCCGATTTGATCCAAACGGTTCGCGGCATTGGGTATCGCCTACGCGATCCGACTGATCTCGTGCTGACATGAGATAAGTGCTTGGGGAGGCGAGAATTACACAGACTTCCGAGAAGCAAACCACACGTATTGAAGATTACTGGAGTGGCCAGCTTCATTCTGCTCTCTTTTCCCACCCACTTTCCTCTGTGGGCCTTCACCCTATGACAGTGAGAAAGCTTGACCTAGCCCAAAAGTGGCATCACTTTTGGGGGCAGGTCAGGCGTTATGCAACGATAGTCGGCAGTCACAATTGCTTCTTCTTCGTGGCTTGAGTGACCTGCTGCCCGGCTCGATCCCGGTAGCGATTGAACGCGTCACAGACGGCTGGAATCTCCACCGTGCCACCTTCGTTTTACAGCCTGGCAGCCGAATCAGGGTGTTGCTGGCAGCGCCCGCCTATACCAATAAAGCCAATACGCAGGCGATCTTTCGCAGAGGTACCGTCGTGATTACCCGCTGCTCGAACAACCGGCGTCGCAGCCAGGGCAGCAGTATCGGTAGAAACTTTGGTGAATTTACGACGAGAAACATCGGAAAGCAGTTTTATTCATGCTCGTAGTATCTTTCGGAAGAATTCTGATCTGCGACATCGGATTTGTGCAGACCCAATAAGAATAATCGTTGTAAGGAGTGCCGCCGATGAAGGTTCCGGTACACTAAACTGGCTTATGGACTCATCATTTTGCATCCAGCCGAAATTCATTTGCCAGTGGGCGAGGTCTAGTACGTCGACTTTGCCATCGGCATTGGCATCTCCGTCGAAGGCTGTCGCACCTGATGTCGTCCCTCGGCCGCGCTGCCAGGCAAGGAAATCGGTGCCATCGACGTTGTTGTCGCCGTCAAAGTCACCAAGGAAGGACGTTGCCGAGCGGCGATCAACCAATAACTCGACTTGAGTGGCACCTGGTACGAGCAATTGCTGTGCGCCGGCAGCAAGCTCCGCCACATTGAACTCAGTCCAGAAGCTGCCAATCTTGGCAACAATGCGATAGCGATCCGCGTCGATCACATTCACGTCCCACAAATTCCCGCCGGCGCTGGTGCCTATGAGTGGGGCAGGGCGATGGTCCGCAGCAAAGTTGGGGTTCTGGGCATGGCCTTGGCCAGCAACGTCGTAGAAAGCAGTTAGTTGATTTTCATAGAAGTCCAAGACTCCGCTTGAAAACCAGAGACTGTGACCGGCGGCACCTTCAGTGCGACTGCGTTGAATCATCGCTTCCACATCGGCATAGGGCGTGAGCGGAGAGGGATTGATTCGCAAACCGAAAACGAGCTTATCGAGATCATTGGGTTTGAATGGTGTGACCTGTTGGTTCACGATAGAGTTGAAACTAGAAAGTGAAGAGCGATACATTTGAATCGCGAATTCATCGAAAATTTCTTGTGATTCCCACAGAGGCCAATCTGCGTTGTAGTTCGTTGTTGAGAAAGAGGTAATCGATGGGCTTATGGAAAACTTGATTTCCGGGCGGGCCGTTTTTACGACCTTATAGAATTCAGCAGCAAAATCGGTCACCTTTTGTTGCCTCCAGGCACTGAACTGAGAATTCGAAGGCGACGTGGGAGCCGGGTTGCCGGTTTGAGAGGTGTAGAGGTTGATCGTTGTCGTGTCGAAGCCAAAGTTTATCGGCCATGCCATATGATCGTCGAATTGGATACCGTCCAGATCGTAACGATTGACCGCTTCGAGTGTCATGTTGATGATGAACTGCCGTACTTCCGGGACAGCAACATTCATGTAGGCGAATCCCCCATTCGTGCCATCCGCATATTCCCCCGCTTGGTTCTTGAGTAACCAGCCCCGGTTCTTCATATAGGTAGAAAGTGGATTGCTGGGGTTCCCTCCCCCTCCGATGTATTGACTCATCGCGCCGTATTCAAACCAGCCGTAATACTCCAACTGATTGCGATGAGCATGAATAAGCGTTTCCTGAACCAGATCTCTCGAAGAGCCGATGGTTGGGTTGCGGTCCGTTGTGCCGATGATCGACTTGAGAGTCTGAGAAGGATAATTCGTGTACCCGTTTTTCCACGTCTCAACATATGTCGTGTTCAATCCAACCGCGCGGAGATCTTCCATCGTAGCTTCGGTATTGAAACCTGACCGGACATGGTCAACACCTGTGGTGGTTAGCCATGTCCCGCGTACTTCAGGATTAGCTCCCTTCATGTAGGACGTCGGAAGCAAGCAGATCAGACATAGTAATAGGAGACGGATAATCACGGCAAATACCTTCGGCATTTCAAGTTTCTGTGAATCAGAATGATCGTTACTTGGTGGGAATAGTCCAGTCGATGGGGGTAAACTCTTTGACTCTTCGTTGCACTTCATGGATTTGTTCCAGAGCCTGTCTTGAATTCTTTCCTGTCTCTGCCATATAGGCTGCTGCGACTCCCGCAGCAGTGCCGGTAGACCATTCGATGGGGTGCAAGCGAGTTGCCGAGTTTGCGAGAAAGCTTTGGGCCATCGTCTTGCCCGCAACCAACAAATTGTCAAAGCGGTAGTGAGTCAAAGCTCGAAAGGGTAGATAGAAGGGGAGGGTATCGTGTGCAGCCTTGGTGTGTGCCGGATAAGTACAGGAGACTAACGGATGAATATCAGCCGCGTAGGCACCGAGGGCAATTCTGTCTGTGAACTTGGTGCCAGTAACCTGACTCGCTGGTCCAGAGAGGTCGTCGAACTTGAGAATGAAACCATCCAGTCCGATGGAACGTCGGGTATCGCGAATATAAGGGAGTTTGGCCAAACCGTGGTCGGTTCCCAATTCGGCACCATTCAGAGTAATCTGATCTGGCTCAATCGGAGCTGGAGCGTTTTGACGGAACCACTCATGCCAGCCAAACGCACGATGTTCGGCTGCAGACAAGACTCCTAGATCGATTCCACCCCGCCAATCGGCGAGTTCCGCTGTTGTGTCGGCAATCGACTTGAAAAGAAACCCGAAAGGATAGTCATTGCCACCCTCCTTGCGTCGGCCGGAATAACCCCAGTTTTGCAGGCACAGATCACCGGGTGAGGGCTTGTCTTTACCATGGATTCGACGATAGGTCCAAATAAGGTCCCAGGCATTCTCTTTCTCTGCATAATCGGCAAAGCCAAAAGTAGAGAGATCTTTTTCGCAAGTGGGTTGTTCCTGTGGAGTTGAATGCAGCTCTTGAACAAAACAATACACCGTGGCCTGGCCGCAAACGTCGTTGCTGCTGGTTTCGCCTTCCACGTGTTCAGCCCCCACCAAGTATTTGGCGCCAGACAAAGCCAGCAGTTCGCCCCATTCGGTTGCGTCAATGAAAATAGGTGCACGATCTGTGTGCGATCCAAAAAAGAGCACGTCCTTCGAAAATCGATCGCTTGGTTCCTGTGAATACCAGTCGGAGATGTCTTGTGAGGGTAGCCGATCATATCCCTTGGCTTCCAGATCTGGGGAGGGAATTCTACGAATGGCAGTGAGAGACTGGATCTTTCCAGAGTCTTCATCCACTTCGATCCGTTTGACCACCGTATCGAGAAACACGGTCAGATTATCGCCCGATTCCTTCTGAAGTGGTAGTAATTGTTGCTTGAGATAAATGCTTGGACGGAAGCAGAAACGGCTCACCCAGCAGTCGCCGCAATCTTGGAGTTGTTCTAGCGACTTGAGAAAACTCGGCGTCATGTTGCGGGGGTCGCGGGCGATTTGGGCTACATTCAGAAGCGGTTGTTGTGATTTCGAATCGCGGAGAGTGTGCCAAGCTTCATCTACGGCAGGAACCCCACTGGAGGTGAGTTGTCCTCCCACCCAATCGGTTGGTTCTAGTAGCGCCGTTTTTGCACCACAATTAGAAGAGGCAATTGCTGCTGCGAAGGCGGCCGTCGATCCCCCTGCGATCACAACGTCGTAATTATCGAGTTCGATGGTCTCAGCACATAATGTAGAGTCAGTGGGAAGTAAGTTACCGACAAGGCACGCCAAGAATACGGACAAGCAGACTGGAGCGAGAGAGAATCTTTGATAGAATGAGGGATGCAGTTTCATAGGTAGATGTTCCAATTGTCGTGCGCTTCAAACATGAGGAGCGATTTGGGAATCCTCCATTCTTTGAATGTGCCAACGGAATAGTGGTAGAAAGAGGGCCGCTCCTGCTAGGGAGATCAGGCCTAAAATGAGGGCTTGGGTATATTGGCCCACGACAATCTGTGAAATGCCAAGCACTGCCGAGGCGACCCATAAAGTACCTACTATAGCGATCAATGTCCCCGACAAGAGCAAGCGTGGCACAGGATTCAGATTTCCCTCTTCCGCCAAGACTTTCTTACGGATCGGTCCCCACCATCCTAAGGGACGAGCGCGATGATAAAAGTTGCAGAGGGTTGCTTCACTTTCAGGAGATGTAAAAAGAGCGACATTGAACCAGACAACAGTCGTCAGTCCAATCGAGATGACGGCTTGTAGCATTGCCATAGTATCAGCATTGGCAGGGCTGACTGCGATCTGGGCTGCCCACCACTCGTTGTGCGGCAGCAACCAACCCAGCCCGAAATAGACCAGAGGCCCAGAGACCATGGCCGCTATCCAAGAATAGAAGTTCACTCGCCACCACCACCATTGAGCCCAAAAAAAGGCTGCGCTGGAGGCAAACATTCCCGCGATAATAATAGCGATTCGAAACAGTGATTCCGCGGCCAGCATGACGCTCACTCCACAAGCCAAAATACCGAGCATGGCCAGCCGACCAACCCAAACGCACGTGCTGGAGTCGGGATCCAACCATTTGGATTCAGGAAGAATCTGGCGCAAGACGTCATTGACGAATGTTTGGGCACCATAGTTCATATGACTGTCAATCGTCGACATCACACTTGCCAGTAAAGCGGCCAATGCGATACCCAATACTCCTACGGGGAGATGTTCGTCCAAGAGCATTCCGTAAGTTTCTTCGCGTACACTTGGAGAGGCGTGATAAAGTTCAGGCCGACTGGCTAACAGCCCAAGTACGGGCAGCGTCAGCAGTAGCAACATCAAGTACAAAGCCCCAGCTGCCCAGATTGGCACTTTTGCTGCCTCGCGCGATGAACGGGCGGAGAAGAGTCGCTGACCATCGAGGTCCACACTTCCACCGCGTCCAATCGTCGGCACAATGAACCAAGCCAACACGACTAGTGGTCCCAGTACGGCATGCCCCGGCACGGGAAAGACGGACATAATTTGTTCGTGTTCTGCAGGGTGCGCAGTGACCAATTCCTCGGCCAGACCAACCGGTCCACCATGATCGACTAATACCGTTGCCAAGAGGATCACGCTTGCTAATACGATCACACCGGATTGCAACACGTCCGTAAAGACAACTCCGGCAAAACCAGAGATCCACACATAGGCGATTAGTAGGGGCAAGACGAGAGTAAGTGTTGTCACTTTGCTCTCAATGCCAAATACGGGGCTCAATATTTTATGTGTTCCCAAAAGCCCTGCACCTAGCCAAGGGATCATATTGATGGCAATCGCAAACAGAGCCGAGTACACTCGTACAAATTTCGCTCCATGCCCTCCGAAACGAATCGAATAGAATTCGGGGCCAGTGCGAATTCCCATGGATCGCCAGCGGACGGCAAAGAGGAGTGCCACGAGCATCCAAGCGAAAGTGAATCGCGATAAGTAGTACCATGCGATCGGAAGTCCGATCACGGCAGTCAAACCACAATAGAGAGGAGCGACATCGGCATTCATGGCCGTGACTGCATAGGAGATGCCATTGACCCAACCAGGAATTCTCCGCCCCGCCAGGTAATAACCTTCCTCGCCACCGCCAGTATGGAGAATGCGGCTGGCAAAAGCTCCCAGACCAAAACTCACGAGCAGATAGATGCCGATAACCACTGCATCGATCGTATGTGCTGTTGCGAATGGCATGTTGGCAGCTTCTTCAGTGTCGCCAATGTATTTCCGCTTGGCGGGATACTGGAGTTTAGATTGTGAGGAAGCAAAAAGTTACAAGGAGAGGGCTGTTTGACGTGTTCTGGAGGAATAGATTGCGTCGACAATCGCCTGCACCGCGCAGGCTTCTTTGTAGTCTGCCCCTTGTACAACACGAGTTTCAACGCTTCGTTGAAAGTCTTGAAACTGTTCGAGGAAAAAGTCGCCATCTTCTACGGTGAGAGACTCGTCTACAACCTTGCCATCGAGTTCTGAGGTGAACTGAACTTCGTTGCCAAACAATTCAAATCCAATGCCCGCTTGATCACCAAAAAATCCCATTACGGAATCAGGAAAGAACTTACGGGGATAATTACCTGCCCATGCCACATGTAGTTCGAGAGTGGAACCGTTCGTGAATCGGACCAGTGCTTGAGCGGCATCTTCCACGTCGCAAATGCCTGACAGGCTGGGGGGGCCAGCCCACATGTCCTCATAATGGTAGGATTCCATCCGGCGCCCAAAAGTTTCGAATGTTTGACCCATTACAGACTCGACCTCTGGAAAATCCATGATGTGACATGCTAAGTCGATAAGATGGACTCCGACGTCAATCATAGCACCTCCGCCTGAGAGTTCTTTGGTAGTGAACCACTTACCTAAACCTGGTACATTTCGGCGCAAGAACAGGTTGGCCTTGGCAGAATAGATCTCACCTAGTTTGCCTGAAACCGATAGTTGCTTCGCCAATTTGCCCACGCCGGTGTAGCGATGTACGAATCCAATTTGCAATACGCGCTGAGATGCTTCAGCTACTTGGGCAATTAGCTGACAATCATCGAGCGAGAGGGACATCGGCTTTTCAAGTAGAACATCTTTTCCGGCTTCTAGAGCCTCGATCGCAAATGACTTGTGCAGGAAATTAGGCACGCCGATAACGACTGCAGTGAGGGAATCATCTTCCCAAATGCGATCTGGACTTGAACAATAGCTAGCCTGGTATTCTTGGGCCAATGACTGACCAGCGGCTTCATTCTTATCGACTACCCATGCGATATCAGCTCCGGCTTGCCTGGCGGCGGCGGCATGTTTTTGTCCGATTGTCCCTGCTCCAATAATGCCTATCTTCATCGTTCTCTTACCTTTACTAGTTCAGACTGCTTCCAGTGTGGAGCCGGCAATAAATCTCTTTTCGCTGTGTCGCTGGCAATGAGTGCAAATCTTGACATAACTTGATCGGACATGGCCAAGTCCAGAATCCGGCGAATCACCATGGTTTCTCGGCGATCGATCAGTGCGGACCCTGCATCAAAGAAATCCAAAATTGCGGATGCTGCGTCGACAAACAAAGTATCTGTGTCCACGACTACATGTTCAGTGCCTTCATCGGTTATTAGAAACACGCTGAAGGGAATGTCGGCAGCTTCGTTGAAGTCGATGATTACCGTGCGATTATCACTGAATTTCAAAACATACTGGGGATGATTCAGGTTGCCTATTCGCATCAGTGCCACAATATCAGGTCCCATGGTGCTGACTGCTAGCTCCATGGGATGAATGCCGTATTCGGCAAACGAACTTCCTCCAGCGGTAACGAACATGCTCTGTACCGGTGAGGCAAGCCCTTGAACACGAAGTTGGATATTCGTGTTTCGCAGGGCTGAAGTTGTTTGCACCGGTACACCATATTGGTCCGCAAGCCGAAAGATTTGTTGGGCAGTTTTCTCATCAGGGGCAAATGTCTTGTCTACAAATGTCGGCTTCTGGTGAGGAAAAACTTGTTGGCAGAGTTCCCAATGAAGTTCGGGATTGGAAGGGGCCAAGATGGCAAAGTAATCGACCTCGTTAGCTAGTTGCTCCACAGAATCAAAATAGCGTAGATCGTGGGCCGACGCCCATTTTCCACTAGGTTCAGCCAATAATGCCGTGGCTCCTTCTACAGTATATCCGCGGCTTGCCAGAGGGCCTCGTAAGGCTTCTAGATAAACCCGCGCATGGAAATTATCCAGGTCATAGTCGACGAAACCGATGCGTTTGTATGTCATGCCAAATAATTTCTGAAAGCTATTCTTTTGTGGGCAAAGTCATCCAGCCAGCGCAATCTGCGCTGCGACAACCGGTTGTTTCTGGGGTCGTGATGGGCAAGCCTTTTGTGTGTCGCACTGCGAGCCAAGCGAAACATTCTGCGGCCATCGTGTGCGGATCCAGGCCACGCTCGCTTACATTCTTAACTGCCGAGAAGTGCTTCGAGAGCAGCTTGTTGATAACAGGGTGTTGGCTCCCTGGACCGGTAACCCACAGCAGATCGGGTAAGTCGGGAAGCTGCTTGACCGCGCACGCGAAGGCTTCAACTGTTATGGCACAAAGCGTGGCCGCACCATCGGGGACACTCAGTCCAGCAAGATCGATATGATCAAACTCATAGCGATCGGCAGACTTGGGCAAGTTACGAGAGAAAAACTTTGATTTCAACGCTTGCCGAACCACGCGAGCAACAGCTTTGCCTTCGATAGCCACCCGACCTTCCAGATCATGGGGCAACTCGGCCATTTCTTGGACCCACTCATTTAGTAGTCCCACTCCCGGGCCTGTATCGCCAGCGATTATATCGTTTTTCTTGCTCAGCCAGGTTACACTTGCCACGGAATCGAGATTGAGCATCAAGGCTGGTCGGGGCTCCTGGGCCATGAGGGCCCAATGGAACATGGCAACCAGAGGTCCTCCTTGGCCGCCAATCGCCATGTCATGACGCTGGAAGTCGCTCACGACAGGGAGCTTTGTTGATTCGGTGAGTTGCCAGGCATTACCAATTTGTAGGGTCAATCCTTTGCTAGGAATGTGGCGGAGGGTGTGCCCTTGGAAGCCAAGAACCTCTGCCTTTACCATTTCGTCAGAATATTTGTCCTTAAGCAACTCGAAGGCACTTATATGGTGCTGAGTGAGCCTGCTTTCGAGTCGCAAAAAATCTGTCAGGGGAAGATCGCTCTGGGTCGCCTCAAGGATTTGCCAGCGAAATTCGCTGTCGTAGGGCAGAAACAATCCTCCGAGGGGAATTATCTCGTCTCTACCATCGGTATCTATGAGCGCAGCTTCTACCCCATCGCCCGAAGTCGAGCTCGTCAAACCAACAGAACGAATAAGCGTGGAACGAGGCACTCTTCACCCTAGGAGGGGAGATTGGATAGGAGTCTCAGGCTTCAGTCTATCAATTGGCTGAGGCCATAGGCTCACAAGCAGCGCAGAAATTTCAGTATTTTGCGCATTGCTTGATATTCAGAATGTATAGTGGAATGAACGCTGAATTTTACGAGGAGCCCTTTAACCAAGAGGCCTCGAGGCTTGGTCATTCCACGCAAGGCTAAAAGTAATTTTTCATGTAAATTGAAACTGCGGAACCTGAAGAAACAGGGAAAGCACCCACAGGATTTCGATCTTTTTATCTATGTTTTGCGGAGTCTTTTCTTAATGCGATTGCATTCGGACCGCCCGTTACGAATTCCCTCGACTACGAACGACACAAATGTCTAAGAGAACAAGAAAACGGATCCCTGACGTTGCCGTCCTAGTTGAGACGGATCACAGCTGGGGGAGAGCTGTTGTACGCGGAATCGCGGACTATTGCAGCAAGTTCGGCCCTTGGAATCTTCTCACGGACCCCCGAGACTACAGCCGCCGCTGGTCAGTACCTGATCGTTGGCGAGGCAACGGCATCATAGCGCGGATTAGTACTCCGCCACAACTCGAAGTGATCTCTGAGATGGGGCTTCCGACGGTAGACGTTGATGATGTATTTCCCGATGCACCGGGAATAGGCCATGTCCGCACGAACGAGGCCGAGAGGGCTAAGATGGCGGTCAGCCATTTTCAAGGACGTGGGCTAAAACACTTTGCCTACTACGCTCCGCCGAGTAATGAGTACTCCAAAGAGTGTGAGAAGGCATTCGTTGCGGAATTGCATGCCCAGAATCTCACCTGCCATGTTTATAAGCCTGGCTATCGAGTAACTCGCCGCATTGATCGCGATGAACAGCATACGAGGGTACATCGATGGCTTCGTCACCTTCCGCGGCCGGTGGCAATATTTGCCGTCGATGCGCGTCGTGGCCTGGAACTTACAGAGGTTTGTAACCTTGAAGGAATTCCCGTTCCAGACGAGGTAGCCATCTTGGCAGCCGATACAGATGACCTCATATGCGAGCTAAGTACTCCACCCTTGTCGAGTATCTCGGTAGCGAGTCAAAGAATTGGCTACGAAGCTGCCGCCATGTTGCACGTCATGATGCAGGGCGAGGCTCCTCCTCCCAAGCCACGATTGATTTCGCCCACATGCGTGATAGGCATGCAATCAACCGATGTATTGGCAATAGACGACGTGATGATCATCAAGGCGATGCGATATATCCAGACTCACGTCTTCCAGGGGATCGTGGTAGCCGATGTGTTGAGAGAAGTACCTGTTTCGCGGCGATTCTTGGAGATGCAGTTCAAAAAGTATTTTGGTCGTTTGCCTGCAGAAGAGATTCGCCGGCTTCGACTCGAGCGTGGGAAAGAGTTGCTATCGCAATCAGATCTTTCGGTCGAAGCCATAGCAAACGCATGTGGATACGCGGGAACAACCCAATTTGGAGTGGCCTTTCGCAAACAATTTGGACAGATGCCACTTGCGTTTCGTAAGAAGTTGCGGGGCAAGTAACGGGGTCTCACACGCGGATGAATATCCCTCTTCGATAAAACCACCAGCAAGCCAGCCACCAGATTGCCAGCCAACTGAGCACAAAACTCCAGCCCGCAACGGCTGCAGATCCAGTGGCGTGTTCGGTCCAAGCGAGAAAACCCGCCGCCAAAGAATCGGATTCGCCGTCGGGGAGTCTGACGAGCCATTTGGTCAGTACCATTTTGAAAGTAACCTCCGCAGCGACATAAAGAGCCAAAGCGTTCATACCCCAAACACGCAACCACCATGCCGTCGTCCAATGATAGAGGTCGATCACAACAAAGAATCCGACGAACAGAAGCATCGCTGTACCAGCGGCTAGCAAGCAATAGGCTGGACTAAAGAACCACTTGCTGAAGGGGATCGTAAAATCACCTAAGATTCCTCCCCCAGTAGGTACATAGTCGTATTGCAACAGGAAACTGACCAGTACGATCGTTGATCCAGTAAGTACAACTCGGGAGGCACCTCTAAAAGTACGATTTGTCGCCAGAAATGATGACGTGAGACCACCCAAAACGGCGATCGCTGCCCCAGGGAGATATTCTTGGCTAGCTCCGAACCAACTGAAAAATGTCTTCCAGTAAGAGGGTTTGAGGTGTTCGAACGAATATATTTGCCGAAGCGCATCGAAATGCGCCCAGGTATGCGGTCCCATCGGGGCGTCAGTCGGTGCACGGGTTTCGGCAAGTGCGCTCGCCGCCTCCCAAGAGGGGACCATCATCGTAATCCAGCGGATGGCCAGGATTAGCACTACGAAGCCAATTCTCCAGCAACTGGGCAAGCACCAAATACAAACCGCAATGAAATAAGCTGCCCCGATAAGTTGGAGGATGTTCCACTGGAGTAAATTGTTCCAGCTTAGGGGTTGCGTGTAGGCTGAGCCAGCGACGGTCAGCAAGACGCCCAGAAGGTAGAGCGTTACCGCTCTTTTGGCGGCCGAAACGACAATTCCCGTGTGAGAGATCCCCCGTCGCCGCCGACTTGCTATCGAAAATGGGATTGATGCACCGGCAATAAACAAAAACCAGGGAAAGACCAGGTCGGCAAAAGTGGCACCCTGTTGCGGATCATTCCAGGGGACATGAAAGAACTGCTGGGGAAAAACGGACTCATTCCATGTCATATTGACTAGCAACATGGACCCGATCACGAAGCCACGAAAGGCATCAAGCGACAGCATTCTTTCATGCGTTTTGCCAAAATCGTCGGGTTCTTGGAGGCTGCGTTTTTCCATTTTCGGCTTATGTATCTGAGAGAATCTACAAGGGTCTGAACGGTTCAGGAGCGACCCACGTAGCATAGAGTGACTCCGAAAACCCTCTACCCGGTACAAGGGTGAACGCGCTAAAAAAAGTGGAGATTTGAAAGAACGGAGAATTCGATTTGGCCGCATGAAACATAGTGCAAAAGTGCGTTCTCATGCAGTTTTTTGCTTGCGCTTTCAGTGGATTATTTTGCGCCCGAAGTGTTTGCGGAATTGTCAAATCGCTTTTAGCATAAAGGAAGTGGACGTTTGTTTTACTCATCTCAGGGTTCACCAAGAATTGGGAAGATTATGAATCGCCGTCCAGTTTGCTTCGTCCACGGCGACTGGGCATCACCCTTAGTCCCACATCATGGGGAGGTAGTCTAATGGTTTTGAGAAAAAGTTATTTGATGGTCCTATGTGCGCTGATGTTGTTCAGTGCGAGTGAAAGAGCACAGGCTCTGATTCTGACGCCGCTCAACAGCTTTGGCGGTGGCGATGGATGGCTGGCGCCAGGTGAATCTGGCTTCAATCCTCAGACCAACGCAACTGTACGTGGCATCACTTACAATGAAGTCACCAACCGTGTATACGTTGTCGACCGTGACGGCGGCCTCTTCGTCGATGTTCTCGACGGTGACACCGGCCTGCCAGTCGGCTCGCTCGATGTCACCGGCATCACCGGTGGTACATTCGCCCTGAGCCAGATCGATGTCGCCGACGATGGCGCTATCTACGCTTCCAATCTCTCGACCTCCACTACCAGCAATTTCAAGGTCTACCGCTGGGCCAATGAGGCGGCCGTTCCGACTGTTGCTTTTGACGGCCCGGCCAACCGTGTCCGCACCGGCGACTCAATGGCCGTCATCGGTTCGGGCGCGAACACGCAGATCGTAGCTGCTGGAGGCAGCACCGCCGGCGAGGACTATGTGTTGCTCTCTACTGCTGACGGACTTTCCTACACTGCGAGCAATCCCGTCGCCGCAGGAGCTGCCAATGGTGCTTTCCGCCTGGGCATTGACTTCGACGGAGCCGGGAACGTGTTGGGATCGCAAACCGGCGCTTCCGGCCTGACTCAGGTAGCTACCTCTGGTGGACCCGCTACTGCCTTCGCTCGTACATCCGCTGGCGAAGCCCCAATAGCGTTTGACCCCGTCGATCAGCTCCTCGCCACCGTTGACATCAACTCCAGTCTCGTCCGCCTCTACGACGGCTCAGATCTGTCATTGCTATCCACGACTGGGTTAATGGATGACGCGAACCTCACCACCGCCTTCGTCAGTAATGGAAATGGCGTCGGAGACCTCAAGTTCGGCCGGCCCGCCTCTGGTGGGCTGCGGCTGTACGCCATGAACGCCAACAACGGTATTCAAGCGTTCCAGGTAGTGCCCGAGCCAGCTTCGCTGGGATTGTTGGGACTTTGTATGATTGGCCTAATGGCTGGTCGCCGAAGAATTTAGGCTACCAGAAAGTAGGAAAAAGAACGATTAATGGTTCGCTGCTTCATCGCGAGTGGAGCAGCGAACCGAGTTGTCATTTGTCGCCGACGTTCAACGCTCATACAAAGAGTGTCCGTCGGCGGCAGATTTTTGATAAAGTTTTTTTGCCCCTGAGACTTACGGGAGATGAGGAAGATGCGATACAAGCAACTCAAAATATGGGGCCTGAGTCTTTGGGCTCTGGTTGCACTTTGTGCTTCATCGGCTACAGCAGCAACACTTAATCCACTCACCACCTTCGGCGGAGCAGACCCTGGTTGGCGGGCTCCAGCCGAACTTCTTCCCGGCGACGTCGCCAGCGCCGACACTAATTCCGATGGTTTTTACGACTTCCTGTGGGATGTAAACGACGGCATCGGATTTCCCGACCTCGAACGGGGCATCGCCTACAATGCAACCACTGGCAATTTGCTGCTCCTGAGCCGCTTTGGAAATCCCGATACGGTAAAAGGACTGCGCATTCTCGATGGCTCGACGGGAGTCGATAAGGGTTTCGTCGACTTTGACACGACCAACGTCACGGGTGGTACCTTTACGCGGAACATGATTGGCGTCGCGGAAGATGGCGCGATCTACATGGCCAACTTAACCACGAACGTCACCAGCAACCCATTCAAGATTTATCGCTGGGATAATGAAGCCGCTGCTTCTCCGACGTTAGCCTACAGCGGTGCTCCGCTTGCTGGTGCACGTCTGGGAGACACATTCGACGTGATAGGAAGCGGAGCGAACACTCGTTTGGTTGCAGGATATGCCCGCAATCCCAGCGTGTCTGGGAACAACAGTTTTGCGATCTTCGACACAATCGATGGCTTGAATTTTACGGCTACGAATGTCAGTGTAGCAAGCACACCGCCTGATGGAGGCGATTTCGGATTAGGCATAACCTTTCAAGATGAGGATACAGTCATTGGAATGGGGTCTTTCAGTACGACAACGACCCAACCGCGGATTGTCGACGTTTCTGGGAGTACAGGCACTCTAACTGACAGTTTCGCAACGGATGGTTTCACGCTACGTCCAATGGATTTTGCTATCATTGATGGTCGGCCAATCTTGGCGATCATGGAAGCGAGCAACTCGACCGATCCGATCGCACGTGCACGGTTGTTTGTCTACGACATGTCGGATCTTTCGCTCCCATTGGCCGAGAGGAAGATCGCCGAAGCAAGTGCTTTGCCTACCGGCATGATTCAAAATGCAAACATCAATGGAACTGGACAGGTAAAGTTTGGCCCGATTGAAGGCCGGACGGCGATCATCTACGGCCTCAGTACCAACAATGGCATCCAAGCGTTTGAATTAACTATCGATCCTGTCAGTTCCGACGATGCAGATTTCGACGGCGATGGAAATGTCGATGGCCAAGATTTTCTTACCTGGCAGCGAAATTTTGGGCTGATAGGTGGTGCTACGCTCATGGATGGCGATGCCAATGGCGACCAGAATGTAGACGGTCTGGATCTCAGTGTCTGGCAGAACCAATACGGCACAGTACCCCCTCTGTCAGCGGCAGTAGTAGCTGTGCCTGAACCGGCAACGGCTTGGTTGGCATTGAGCGGCTTGGTCTGCTTCTGGACGAGCCGACGCAACAGTCGATGAGGCAGTGCATTTTTGGCGCTGCCGGTAGGGGTAGCTCGGCAGCGCCATATCCGATTCAAGGCGATTCGTGGCGATGTGAGTTATTCTTCAGTTCAGTCTAGCCACCAATCTGAGGTTACTCTCCATAGGAGCATGTGAACTATGCAAAGATTACCCCGTACCAAAACCCACGTAGGGTTCACCTTGGTAGAACTTCTGGTAGTGATTGCGATTATCGGGGTACTGGTGGCTCTTTTGCTCCCCGCAGTGCAAGCAGCACGAGAAGCTGCCCGAAGAGTTCAATGCAGCAACAACCTGCATCAATTGGGACTCGGCGCGCAAAACTATGCTTCGACCAAGAATGCACTTCCAATGGGATATGGCAGAACCCTTGAGCACGTGGAAGAGAACATAAATTTTGTTAAGCATGGTCTGTTTACCGATATTTTACCATATATGGAACAGGGCAACATCTACGATCAGATGGTTTTCAACTATTACGAAACTGGACAGCAATACCATGACGATCCCGTGCGGGACACTGTTATAGACAGTTTTATTTGTCCCTCTTGGCCAGATGACAAAGTTACACTCTCTGCAGATCCCGGCTACGAGTACGAATTGGGTGCCCTGAATACTTATACAGGAGTTGGCGGGGCGGTTCGAAATCGTGGTGAAACACTCATCGCTTCCTCGTTCGGTGCGATACCGGACAACGGAGCGTTTCTCTTGGAGGAAATTAGATACGGGGGTGGGGCACGTCCCAGAATTGCAAGAATCGGCCGGGAGAGAAGGCTTTCAGAGATTCTGGACGGACAAAGCAATACTTTCATGATTGGGGAGTTCGTCCACCGAGCCTGCTGCTTGGGGCAATTGGTAGAAACACCGCCGGGAAATGTGCGTCCTTGGTATGTTTCAGGTTTCTCTGACGGGCCCTACGGATTTAAGGTCCTGGAGACTTCGCCAAATGCTTGTGTCGTAAGAAACTCGGGTGACTGCGTGACAGGAAATGCGATAAACTTCAATTATCTTCCATTGGGAAGTTTTCACCCTGGCATTACTCAGATTGTCAATGTGGATGGGAGCGTTCACTCGATTGCCGATGAGATCGACATTGAAATTTATAAGGATTTGGCCACTGCAAATGGTGAGGAACCTGTTAATGCTGCGGCTTTCTAGGGCAGGGGCGTCTCAACAAGCCTGGTTAGGGTTGCTAATTTCTTTGGCAGCGACCTTAACTGGTTGCGATCATGGTCCTCAGGTGGTTCCAGTCGAAGGCACGGTCTACTACAACGACGAACCACTTCCCTTTGGAAGCGTGATGTTCCAACCACAAATGGGCCAGCCCGCGGGAGCAAGGCTCAATGAAGATGGCACGTTTGAACTAAGTACCTTTTCTGAATTCGATGGAGCAATCGTCGGCCAACACAAGGTGAAAGTCACCTGCTATGCCTCACAAAGTCCTCAAATTGAAAACAAGAAGTCAGTCGGAGAACAAACACTCGGTCCAAGCTTGATTCCGGAGAAGTACACGTATTCTGATCAAAGTGGGCTTTCTGTAGAAATCCTATCCGTAGGAAATCAACCTATCGAACTCCGACTCACAGGTCCACCGCTCAAGTTGCCTCGCTGATTAAGCAGTATTTTGCTTCATGATCGCTTTGTATCAGTTTTTTTGTGCTCGGATGGCGAAGTCCTTCGCAGTACAGCATCTCATCGTTCTAGGACTTCTATCGGTATTGCTCATCCAGAACGGCTACTCTCAGCAATCGTCTAACGAACCTTCGCGCACGATCTATCCAGTTCGCGGTGTGTGGGTCGCGAATGTCGGAACCCCGACCCTGACCACTGTCGAGGGAATTCAAGAGTTTGTCGATCTCGCAGCCAAATGCGGAATAAACACGATCTATGTCGTTACTTGGAACCGCGGGATGACGACCTATCCTAGCGAGATCATGTTGAAGGAATCGGGTATTGTGGTCGATCCTCGCTACAAAGACTTCGACATGCTGAAGGAAATTATCGATGCGGCCCATACCAAGAATATTCGAGTCATTGGCTGGTTCGAGTTTGGTTTTTCTTGTTCATACCAACAACCCGATGGTGGCTGGTTGATCCGGAAGCATCCCGAGTGGGCTGCACTGGACGTGAAAGGTAATCTTGTCAGCAAGAATGGCTTTCAATGGATGAATGGCATGCGGCCAGAGGTGCAAGATTTTGTGCTTTCACTGCTCAAAGAGATACTCACCAAGTACGATATCGATGGTGTCCAAGGAGACGATCGGCTACCAGCCTGCCCTAGCATAGGAGGCTATGATCCCTGGACAGTTGCCCTTTACAAAGAACAGCACGAAGGTCGTGAACCACCCAAAAACCACCTTGACCCCGACTGGATCGATTGGCGAGCCGATTTGCTTAACGACTTTATGGGCAGGATGTACCACGAGCTAAAAGCAATCCGTCCCGAGGCCGTAGTTTCTGCAGCACCGAGCATTTATCCTTGGTGCAAGCAACAGTATTTGCAGGATTGGCCTATGTGGATTGAAAACGGGTGGGTAGACGAAATATCCCCACAGATTTATCGCACGGAGGTAGCAGTCTACGAAGCTGAATTGAAGAAGATCGTTGACCAGTTTGTCGCCCCAGAGAATCATCACCTATTGAGCCCAGGAATCCTGGTACTCACAGCGGATAGTGATTTCAACGATGCCGAGCGAGTGCAAGGCATGGTCGACGCCAATCGTGCTGCAGGCATAGATGGGGAAGTTTTCTTCTATGACGCCGCCTTAATCGAACACCGGACTTTTTTCGAATCGTTGTACAAGTGAGCCCAGTCTACCATAGTTCAAAGTTTTACTCCCAAACCCTATTTATGGCGCTTCGAATTAAGCTTAGAGATTGACTGTGCCAAAAACATCAGCGGACATAGCAGTTCAATTAATTGCACTAACTCACCGAAACATGTGTACTATACGCTTTCTAATCTGAATCAAGATGTTCCAAAGTGATGCTCGATCAGGCTTCTTTAGAAAAGTCTTCACTCACAAGGATGGGGCCTGCCCCAGCGAGATGCGGTCGGTAACCAGTTGTAGTCTTCCTCCCAGGCCGTAGTCAGCTTCCTTACTGCGGATAAACTTTCAGAATTCCTCCCGAGCCAGGAACTCAACCCCCAGGCAGCTATGAAAGCTCTCCGCGTAGCCGTTCTCCCAGGGACTCCCTGGCTCAATGTATAGCGTCTCGATGGCAACCCGCGTCCTCCACCGCTGGATTGCCTGGGCGATGTCGCCATCGTATTTGAGAGCACGATCAATATGCATATCCGCTCTTTGCGGAAAAAGCTTGCTGCCCACGCCGATTTGATCCAAACGGTTCGCGGCATTGGGTATCGCCTACGCGATCCGACTGATCTCGTGCTGACATGAGATAAGTGCTTGGGGAGTCGAAAATTACACAGACTTCCGAGGAGCAAACCACACGTATTGAAAATCACTGGAGTGGCCAGCTTCATTCTGCTATTTTTTCCACCCACTTTACTCTGTGGGTCTTCACCCCATGACGGAGGGAAAGCTAGTTCGCCAATGCAACCCAATCTCCGGATGAGAGCTCAATCACGAATTCGTTCACCGTCTCCGGCTCCACAACAATCCATTGCCCTTCAGATCGTCGGAAAGCAAGACTTTCATCTCTAGCTTTATCGAAAACGGCACGCACAATCATTGCCTGATGATTTCCTACTAAAGCGCCGTCGTTCTTAGCAAATGTTCCAAGCTCGAATGTGCCGTCGGAACGAATTGTGCCTATCCCCTGCTTGCCACCCCCCACAGGAAGAAACAGTATCCGCCCTCCTATTGCCTGTTGGCCGTTGTAGGTCACCTTACCGTTTACTTTTGCCACAGGTGGATGAGCGGTGCCACATCCAACCAGAAATACACAAACGAGGAAGCTGAGAAACTGGAGAATTCCAGAAAGTTTTGTTGTCATTATGTTCAATGATTTAATACTTACTCTCAAAATTGCACATCGGAAATCAGGTTGCCGTCGTCGATATTTCCCAGATAGCGATAGGTCTGAAAATCAATTGTTTCATTCACAAAATGGACTGAGGCATCTCCAAAGCAGAAATAGGCTCCACCATCATGCCAACTGAATGCACACGCATCATCTGTTGCGAGCCCAAAGTTTTCAACCGACTTGGGGCTGATTCCGCAGTTTATGATGTTTTGGTTCTTCGTCTCGAAGTGAGCCGATTCGTCCTCCTCGACCCCTCCGATCCATACAGGCCATTTGCTTGGCTCCTGACCAATCACATAAGCCGATTCGCCCAGGGCAATTGTATTGCTTAGGCCATCCGTCACATCTTTCATGCGAACGAAACTCTTGCCGCTGACCTTCTTGAGTTCGCTAGAGGTAGCAAACATACCATTTCCCGGGATTCCTCCAGCACTATCTTGGGCTCCGGCGCATGCGCGATAGTCGCTCGTGGCGTATCCGACCATATGCTCGGGAACTGGAAAGTCTCTTGTATTTTGATATTGTGGTGCTTCCAAAGCACTAAACACATTGGGCACATGAGATGGCATCGCCGAAGAAGGGCATCGAAAGACCGAAATTTCGCTTTCACCAGCAGGAATGATTTTGCCTGTTTGGTAGAAGGCTACTAGAAACGGGCTCGGCTTCCAATCGGGGTTGATTTGTTCATAAAGCGGATTGAGTTCCAGATGAGGCAATAAAGCTACCGACCAGCCGTATCCTTGTTCTTCACTTTCTGGAAAACCAGTGGTTGAATTAATGCCACTCTTGTCTGCCCCGTAGACTGAAAGCGGAAAGTGACGATAGGCACTGTGATAATTCTGCAGTGCGAGTCCCATCTGCTTGAGATTATTCTGACACTGCATCCGCCGGGCTGCCTCACGTGCCGCTTGCACTGCAGGTAGCAAGAGCGCGACCAACGCCCCGATGATGGCAATCACTACTAAGAGTTCAACCAAGGTAAATGCTCGGCGGACTGAATATCGGCAGTAATTCCATTTCTTCATTTTTTTATCTTCCTGAAACAGAGGATCGGAATGGTAAGCTCAAGATCACTTTTTGTCGTAAGCTGCTCCGAACTAGCGGATCTCAAATGCTCCTAAGTCGGGCGCACTGCCACGAAATGCCTGTGGATGGACAACGTTTTTCTGCGATCTCAGCTCAATCTGAGTCGTTCCACGATCAATGCACAAACTACCGACGAATGGCTTATATGTTTCGTCAAGCTGCGGATCCTCGCGAATTAGCAAGCCTGATTTCAGATCGCTATCTATTGGTTCTGCTCCGTTTTCCCATAAGAGGTTGTGACTCAGTTTGGCTGTGCCATTCACGTTTTTCAGGGGTGTGTGCAGGTTTTCGACAAACAGATTATTGATAACTTGAACATTGCCTCCGCCGGAAAGCCCGTAGGAATTTCGGCAGATTGTGTTATTGATCAGTGCAATGGGTTCAGGTATCGTCGTGCCACGATAGTCTTCCAGGGTGATGCCATCGGACATGAAGCCTATCCCCGCCATCGCATTCTCGGCGATTAGATTGCGCTCAATCGTAATCCTACGATCCGAATGCCCTGGATAGTCGATCACCTGAATTCCATCCTCGCCGTTGCCTGTGATCGTGTTATCCCGAATGATAATTTCGAGCGTTGGCCCCTCGTAATCATGAAGCCGAATTTCAATGCCGTCGTCGTCGTTGTCACGTAGGATGTTGTTTGAGACTAGCACTTCACAAGCCAAGTCCAAGTCGATGGCATCGTCGTCATTGGCAACAAACGTGTTGAAACGACATTCGCCACCACCCCCTTCGTAATCAATCGCGTCTTTATTGTTTACAAAATGATTGAACAAGATTCGCGATTTTGCATGACATGAGATACCATCGTCGCCGTCTCGAATCGTAAATCCCAGAATAGTCGTCTGTGGACCTGCATCGGGCTCAATTAGAATCACAGCATCGACGACCGCATCGATATCGTCTTCCGGATCGGGGTCAGGCACGATTGAGCCGTCCAGAACTGTCTGCTTGATGTATTTCGTCTCTTTCGTGGTGAGATACCAAGAGGCGAGGATTACCGATTTTCCAGAGATCCTGAGCGACTCGTGATAAACGCCAGGAGCGATCAGAATTGTTTCTCCATCCTCTGCGGCATCAATCGCAGCCTGTATCGACGGATACTCTTCAGGCACTTCCAGACACTTGATCGCCACTTCTGCTAGATTTTCACACCAGGAAACCGAACCGCATCCGATGAACCCGATCACATAGCAGAATATCTGACAAGCACATTTCGGCAGGTTAGTCCAATGCATCGTGAGAATAGACATGTTTTTATATCTGAGTTTTTGTCGTTTGGAACAAATTGATTCGGGTACTTTTCACGTCCGCCCCCAGTCTAGACATCTGTTTGAAGAACTGATGAAGATTTCGTGAGTCTTATTTTCTTCTCCTGAGGAGTAGCTGTGGAATGTGAATTAGCACGTCGTCATTCCTTAACATTTCTTTAATCTGAAGCACTTCCATTGTTCATCAATTCCTCACATGTTCTCTTAGACTTGGAAAACATCACGAAATCAAAATATCCACAACTGCTTTCGAAAGTGTGACTTGTGAACGAATCACTACTAAAGTCCCCTATAGGTCGCGAACCAACATTTCTATTGATAGCGGTAATTTGTTGTGCTATCTCTTCTACTTCCGCAGCGATTCGCTTCAACGAGATCTATTATTCTCCTGAAGTCCCCGAAGATGGACGGCAGTTTATCGAATTGCAGAGCACGACAGGCGGGATCGAATCGCTGGCGAATCTCTCGATTCTGGAGATTGACGGCGATCTCGTTCCAAGTCTGATGGACAATCCAGGCACGATCCTATCTGTGATTGACCTAAGCAGTTTATCCACGGGTTCCAATGGTCTGTTCATGTGGAGAGACTCGGCATCGATCGTTCTCGACAATTCCAAAGCTCCAGGCGTCCAGGGTCCTGGTGCCACGACCGTTTTGGGACTCGATCTCTTCCCCGGCAGAGTCGACCTCGGCTACGAGGGGGACGAGAACGGTGGGACAAAGATCTATGAGAACGATGTTTCTAACTTCCTGTTGGTGAGCAACTTTTCGGGGACACTAGGAATGGACCTCGACCCCGGCAACGACGGGATTTTCGATTCAACACCGTGGACGAGTGTAATAGACGCGTTGAGCGTAAAAGAACCGGCCGATCCAGGCTTTCAATATGCCGAGTCAGTAGGAGGTGTTAATGCCGTCTTGCCGTTCGGTGCCGATGTTTTTAGTTGGGACCCTGTTGAGAACATGTGGTCATTCTTCGACAGCGGTAGTGGAGAAGACGATAGTGGCTATGTTGGTCCCTTCTTTGCCAATGATGGACAGGGTTTCTATGGTAATAATGATGCTGCTTTTCAAGATGGACGTACCATTCATGTAACTGCAAGCTCCGAATTCCTTTTTGCAACTCCAGGTGCTGAAAACATATCAGGCGTTGGGGGACTGTACAGAGGAGATACGGACCAGGATGGTGATGTCGATGCTGCCGATATAGATTTTCTTTATTCAAATCTAGGCGTTGTCGGACCAAGGTTCGACGTTGCACTCAATTTCGGAGCGGCTAGCCAAATCGATGTCGACGCCCTCGTGCAGGGAGATACTGGAGTCCGTTCGGAGGATTTGTTTTTTACCGATTACGGCGATGCCGACCTCGATGGCGACGTCGATGGACACGACTTTTTCGCTTGGCAGCGAGGCCACGGTACCAACAGCGGCTGGGCACTCGGTGATTTCAACGGGGACATGATCATCAACCAAATCGATCTGGCCACCTGGCAAAACAAGTATGGATTTGTCCGGCCACTGTCCGCCGTGACCGCCGTCCCCGAACCGACTACGACAATGCTCATTGCCATCGGTTTGGTTCTAATTAGCAGTGCTTTGAATCGTAAGCCAGCCTGAATATTGCCTTTGTTCGATGTAAATTTGTTTGTCTCAACAACATGTAAAATGGAGAAGTACTAATGAAGTCGAAAATCATGTTAACAATCGCAGCAATTCTAATTTGCTGCCAATCGGCGTTTGCCGCATTGCAAATCAACGAGATATATGTCAGTCCCGAGGACCCGAAAGACGACCGTCAGTTTTTTGAACTCTTTAGCTCGACGGGAACAACCTCCCTCAACAATGTGTGGTTTCTAGAAATCGAAGGTGACTTGCCGATTGAACCCACCCAACTCGACAACCCGGGCCAAGTTCTCAATGCCTTCGATCTCAGTGCTTTTTCCACAGGTTCCAATGGCTTGTTCCTCCGCAGAGATTCTGCCACCGTCATTGATATCGATCCGTTGACATCTGGCGTCCAGGGACCTGATGGGGCTACCACGGTTGATGTTGGAGGCTTCAGCCAGATTTTTGGCTACGATGAAGAAGACATTAATGAAGATCCCATCTTTGAAAACAATGTCCATAGTTATCTTCTCGTAGAAGGGTTCACCGGTGCCATAGGGGACGATCTTGATGGCGATGATGATGGAGTTCTCGATGTTGCTTGGACAGGATTTCACGATGGGGTTTCCCAAGCCGAGACTGGTGATGCCGGTTATCAATATGCCAGCCAGTTTGGCGGCAATGATATACTACTTGGGTTCGGCGCAGATGTTTATCAAAGGCGACCGAGTGATGGTCTCTGGATGTTCTTCGACTCGAGCAGCGGGGACGGTGAGCCCGCCGGGTTCAATGGACCATTCTTCGCTAATGATGGTTCTGGACCTGGCGACAGCGATGCTGCCTTCGAAGATGGTACTGAGATCACTGTGAATCCTAGTTCGATGTACCTCTTCGCCACGCCTGGTGGAGCGAATGTGCAGATACCTGAGCCAACCAGCGTAGTATTGTTGACTCTGCTAACAATGGCAGGGTTTTTCCGTCGGAGCTATTGAATTCCTGAATTTTCAACCATCAAGGCCGGCTTGCCGCGCCGAGAAACTCATTCTCGGAGCGGCTTTTTCTTTTGGGAAATCACTGCAGGCCTTGTAAGCAAAAAGCATGTGGGCAACGGCGAACCGGTTAACCCAGCACAATTAGATTATTTCGATGCACTACTTCATAGTACGGTCGACGGCCCAGGAGTTCGGCAATACGCTCGCTCGGTTGCCGGGCAATCACACGCATTTCGTCAGCCGGGTAATTGCTCAGTCCTCGAGCAAACTCTACTCCTGCCTCGTCACAAAGCGAGACGACGTCCCCCTTGACAAAATTCCCTTCCACCTCGGCAACCCCCACGGCCAGGAGGCTCCGCCCGTCGGCTGAAATTGCCTGACAGGCCCCCGCGTCAAGCAATAGCCGTCCGTTGGGGCTGGCACTCCACCCGATCCAGCGCTTGCGAGAGTCGACCGCAGGGCCTTCGGCCAGAAACAACGTCCCTACCTCTTTGCCTGCTAAAATATCCACGAGAACATTCTCCCGGTGACCATTCGCGATAACCACATTTTCACCAGCGGAGGTGGCAATCCTGGCCGCAATCAGTTTGCTCGTCATCCCTCCAGTACTCAACCGCATTCCCGGACGGCGCGGATCATCGCGTACCAACTCAGCTTGTGCTGCGGTCAAATCGGTAATCACCGAGAGTACTTCCGAAGCCGCATCGTGTGGATCGCCCGAGAATACTCCTTCGATATCTGAGAGCAGCACCAAGAGTGGAGAGCGAATAAGGTTTGTAACCAAGGCGGCCAGTCTATCATTGTCCCCAAAGCTCAACTTCAATTCTTCGACACTCACGGTATCGTTTTCGTTGATGATAGGCACGGCATTCGATTCAAACAGCGCAAAGAGCGTGTTGCGAACATTAAGATAGCGGGTGCGGTCCTTGAGGTCCTCGGCAGTGAGCAACATTTGGGCTGCATGTAATTGATGCGGTTCCAAGGCTCGATTGTAAGACTCAATAAGAACGCTCTGACCAATTGCCGCGGCGGCCTGCAGTTGGGCCAAATCGGTTGGTCGCTGTTTAAGACCTAGTCGCCCTAGTCCCGCTCCGACGGCCCCGCTACTGACCAGAACACATTTCTTGCCAGCCTGCCATAGCTGGGCAACCTGCCCGGCGATACTCTCGATGCGATTCTTGTCGAGCATACCGTCGGAGTTGGTCAGCACGCGGGTACCGACCTTTACGACGACCAAATCGGCGTTGGACATTATTTCTTGCCGCACGAGTTCCGACATAGAGCATCAGGCTAAGGCTGGAGGAAGTACAGTTATTGTGAGTGGATTGGCGGTTGCCACCGGTATTCACGCTCTCGCCGGCGGTTGGCGCCGCTCCGCTCATGGTACTCCAGCAGGCACCAACGGCACTAGCGGGCTTTCTTGCGGACGCGCTTCTTTTTCTCCCACCGAGTTTTTATCGGCCTCAGAGCCATCGATCACTCTGGCTCTGGTTTCAGATTGCCAGACATCAACTCATAAAGGAGCTTGGAGATCGATGCAGCTGTGATCGCATAGGTTTCCGTCCGCCCCGAGCGGGCAATATTGAACCCGACTACTTCGCCGTCCAAATTGACCACTGGTCCGCCACAGTCGGTTGCGTTGATAACCGTATCGTGCTGAAAAGCGCTGGGAAACCCAAATCTCCTCTCGCTCAAGCCGCTACCAAGCCGGTTTTGAAACTCGTTCCTGGAAGGCTGAAGTCCAGGGAATCTCCCCATCAAGACCGCTTCCACGTCAAGTTGCTCTCCGTCTCGCTGAATCTTCAAGGAAACTCGATCTCCCGGATTGAACTCCTGAACACGTTGAATCAATGCCTCGCGACTAGGCGTCGGCACGCGGTCGATCTCCAAGATAGTGTCGTTGACCAACAATCCAGCCTTGGATGCTGCCGAACCAGGAAATACCCGTACAATCAACGCACGATTTGCCACCGCATCAAGCTGAATCCCCAGGATACCCGCCTGATGGGGAATCTCGCGAGGCTCGACACTTACAATCCCCACTGCGATTGGGTAACTGTCCATTCCCGCCGAAGCAAGCCACGAACCCACCACGGGTACGACGCTATCCGAAATCGCAAGGGTAGGCAATTGTTTGGCATCAACTTTGAGCATGGCAACGTCAAATTCGCGACTCGCACCTACGACGCGGGCGTCCAACTCACGACCATCATGGAGCCGACAGGTGATTGGTCCCACCAAGGCACTCCCCTTGGTTAGTATCCACCCGTCCGGTCCCACGATGCCCCCCAGAGCAACCTGGCGCCCTTCGCACTTGATTTCGACAATGGCCTTCCTCACACCAGCCACAACCTCTTGAAACGCGGCCCGCACATGGGGGCCATGGGCAAAGCGCCAACTAGGAACCGTAATCCGTTCGGTGGGATAGTTGTGAGCAGCCACTCCCAATTCATCAGAGGACTGCGCGAGTAGTGTCTCACCCGATTCGCAGCACAACAGCAAAATTCCTACTAGCGTACAAGCCTGTATTTTTCTTTGCATTAAGGTTGCTCTCGCGATTCGGGTTGGGCTTCACTGGAGGAAGGGTCAAAACTGCCGGGCAAGGGCTCACCAATTGAGCTCAGCATAACGTCGAGTTCCATCACGTGGGCATTGCGCATAAGCTCAAGATGGATCGTATCACCAGGGGATTTGCGTGAAATGGTCTCTGTGAGTTGAAGTATCGATGCAATTGCCTGACCATCGACTGCCACTATCTGATCTCCAGGCAAGACTCCGGCTGCCTCTGCAGGAAATCCTCCAAAAACCTGCGTGACTACTGTTCGCTCATTGATCGTGCGACCTGCCAGCCCCAATACGGCCCAGTTGCCATCGTGGTCACGCTCGGCGACTTCTCCTCCCCAAACTTCACCCTGAAGCATTTTCTCCCAGACGGGCCGAATTTCGGTCACAGGGACATGAAAATTGTGAACGACTTCCGGTCCAATGCTCATGTGAATCGCCATCACCTCCCCTCTCATGTTGAACAATGGCCCCCCTGAATCGCCACCAACCAAGGTGCAATCTGTGCAGATCCATTGATCATCGGCCGCCAACACCCGCCCCAACCTCACCGGCGGAGAACGATCATCAAGAATCCCCCCGGGTTGACCGGTTGCTACAACCCACTGCCCAATTTCAACAGCCTCTTCCGGAGCAAGTGGTGCAAACGGCAAGTCCCCAGGCGGATCGGTTATCTGGACCATTCCCGCGTCCATCCAATGATGGGCTCCTAGGGTGCGTCCCTTCAGACGCCGACCATCAGCCAAGACCAAGGTAGCTCGGCGCCCTGGCCGACCAATCACATGAGCCGCTGTTAAGACAAGCCCCTCCTTGGAAATGATCACCCCACTGCCGATACTCCGCCCAATTTCCACTTCCACCGTTGCAGGAACGGCCTGCGCGGCGACAAGCTGAACCTGTTCTTCGAGCAGTTTAAGGTCCTCCACCCCGTGGGGATAGCGATCACTCAATACGGTGGTCAACTCGGACGAGAAGGGTAGGGGTTCGGCGGCGCGCAGTAGTCCAAAAGTCGATAGGCATGTCAAAAACATCGATACAAAATGAAGAGGTTTCATGTGAATGAGATCAATCCAATTTACAACCCACAAAAGGTAATACAACGAACACTATTCTCCACGTACCGATGATTATCTATGGAACTTATTACCGAATAATTGTCGCGAGATCGGTCTTGGCAAGAGACCCGATTCCTAGTCGCCTTCTTTGGGGGTTAGCAGATTGAGAGCCGCATGAATCTCTTCATGAAACTTCTCATCATTTATAAGCATCTCTGTCGGATAGCGAAGCGGACTTAAGATTATGCGAAGAATCGCGTCAGGTTCCTGGATATAAGACGCCAAGCCCGCCATGTATTCCAGCTTAAGATTGGATTCGCGATTGATCTGGGCATCTTGCAAGATGGTATCTAGATCCTTGCCGCAACCGACATAATGCTTGAACAGATCGACAACCGAACCCAAATGGACTTCGTCAAGCGCTGACTTAAGTTTCTTGTTGCTATCAATACGATCCTGGACCGCCTGAAGATCTATCGGAACCTCATCTACTTGAGCGACTGCGATGATATCATAACCAAACATACGATCAGCTCCGCTTGACCAGAGGGTGGCTGCAGGAAAAACTTTTAGAAAAGTCGCCAATTCACAAGAAACCGTCGACCAATCGGTCTGATAAAGTGGAATCCATTGTACCATGATGCCACCGGGTTTAAGTCTTGTCTTGCAAAGCTCGTAGTATTCCTGCGAGTAGAGGATTGCTGAGCCGCGGACCCAGGGATGGATGGAATCAGAGGAGATAATGTCAAATTTCTCCTGAGTCGTCGCCATATAGTGTCGGGCATCATCAATGACAATTTCTGTCCGAGGGTCAGCGACCACATTGTGATTCTCTTCAGAAAAAAACTCGGCAGCTTCGATTACAGCTGGCTCAATTTCGCAAATCTTGATGCTCTCCACTTGTGGGTAAAGCACAAAACTACCGGTGGTGGTCCCTGCACCCAAACCGACCGTCAAAGTTTTCTCCGGATTAGGATGAAACAAAGCGGGTAAGTGGCCCAAAAGGCGCTGACAGCGCAGGTCGTCTACATTATTCGAAGCCTCTACTTTTCCCGAGACACACAGCGACCGAGAATCTGTCGCTTTCTCTTCCAAGACGACGACTGCTGTATTTAAGCTTTCGACTTCGTACAAATGTCGAAAGCGATTCCACATTGGCGGCATGATCGAGTTGCCCAAGAGGCCGTGGGGCGGGGGAATCAGCATCGAAATAGTCGCAAAGGCTAGAAGGCCTACTATCCAGAAACTACGGGGAAAAGTCAACAATTCAGGATCAAAAGTCTCAATTGGATTACTTCTGTTTGGGTTTACTGTGGAGACATTCGATGTCATCCTGCCACGTTCTGCCCAGAGTGCTATCAGCGCCGTCACTGCCGCCACAAAGATCATTAATTGTTGTGTCAGTTGAGAACCAAGCGAGGGAACCAACAGCATCGTGGTCATCAGCGAGCCTAGAATTGCCCCCAATGTGTTGGCCGCATAGGCCTGACCGACTAATCGACCTGCATCCGGCTGACCGCGACTAGCGGCAACCAATCCGATAGAGAAAGTTGCGCCCCAGATGATAGCAGAAGGAAAGACAGCGATTGCCGCTCGGATCGTATCGTGAAGAAAAACACCGTAAACGTGGAAGGGGCCTCCAGCTCTTGGTAGCCAGAAAGGGTTGATTCGAGTGATTGCCAGATTCGCCAACACCAAAGTCAACATAAGTAGCAATTGCCCTAGCGCCAACAAGCGGAGCGGTCGCGATGCCCTGGCCGCGAACTTGGAAGCAAAGGCGCTGCCGATGCCGATACCGGACAGGAATACCATCAAGATAATAGCAAACGTGTAAGTGGTCGCACCAAACAAGAGTGACAAGAGTCTCGTCCAGACAACTTCCGCCGCCAAAGCCGTGAAACCTGACAACGCCATAACGATAGCAATCAGCAGAGGCACATTTTCAACAGCACTCCGCTGATCGGCACCCTTCTCTTGAAGCTGATCGGGATTGTATGCCATTCGTTGGGCCAAGGAAAACGCCTGGAGTGCAACGAGCACATTGATTCCCGCTGCGACGTAACTCGCATAAGTAACATCGGTTTGGGGCAGCAACAAGAAACCAGCAATGAAACAACCCAAGACAGCTCCGAGCGTGTTTGCACCGTAGAAGAAACCCAGATCAGCCAACCCGGTGGGCGTGGATGCTACGGATCTAGCTACAGCTGGCAATGTGGCCCCCATTAGAATCGTCCCAGGCACCAGACAGCCTCCCGCGACGATTGCCCGAATGAATAGGTCTTGCCCTGTGGCATCCGACTGAGCGATGTACCAATTCTGGAGAGCGGGCATCCACCAGGGGAGCGTTGCCCCGACGAGACCAATTGCCAGCTCCAGAGCAGCATATACCTTCAGTGGGTGCCATCGAGTGGCAATCAAGTGGGGAGCCAAGAGACTCCCTAGACACATGCCCCCCATAAACGTGGACAAGACGATTCCCATGGAAATCGCCGAACCACCGATCACCAAACGTAGCAGATGAAACCAAATCACTTCGTAGATAAGCGCTGCACAACCGCTACCGACAAACAAGAAGGTGATGCTCGTAAAACGCAGTGAAAGTGGTGGAGAAGGCATTGATTGGCGTTTGTGAGGCATGATTGTATCTTATCAAAATGTGACGCTAATGTCCGCCAAGTGAATATTCAATTTTTCCCGCCAAACTGCCACTATTCCCATCCTCCACTAAATAGTGTACAGATGCACTTGTAGTCTGTACGAACGTATATTAAGATGATGCTAGCTCGTCAGGGCTCATAAGTTTGATCATTCCGGTAGAATTCCGCAGAAAGAGTTTACCCATGTCCCTCGACCAACTCACTCAACGCCAACGCAAGGTGTTCGATTTCATCCGTGACAAGATCGATGGGAGGGGCTACGGCCCTACTGTCCGGGAGATTGGCGAGCAATTTAAGATCAATTCTCCCAACGGGGTCATGTGCCACCTCAAGGCCCTTGAGAAAAAGGGGCTCATTACCCGTGAACCTAACATGTCGCGTGCGATTCAGCTCACCGACGAAGCTCGCGTAGATCGGGGGATGCCGCTAGTTGGTCAGATCGCGGCTGGTAGCTTAAGCGAAGCAATCGAACAATCTGAGCGTTTTGAGTTTACCGACTGGTTTAGCCAAAAGAATCTGTTCGCCCTCCGAGTGAAGGGGGACTCGATGATTGAGGCGGCTATCGCCGACGGCGATCTTGTTATCTGCCGAAAGGCGCGCACTGCCGACAAGGGAGACATCGTCGTGGCACTCACCGATGAAGGGGAAGCCACGCTCAAATATTGGTACCCTGAGGCCAACCGCATCCGACTGCAACCAGCTAATTCCTCGATGAAACCGATCTATAGCCGCAACGTCAAAGTGCTTGGCGTGGTAACCGGAGTCGTGCGCAAAGTAGGATAAGTCGCCTGCTTACCTCGCTCACGCCGACTGCTCTAGGTTGCTAACTTGGTTGAGCTTGTTGTAGAGCGTCTTGAGACTAATACCCAGTTCTTCGGCTGCCTTGGGTTTGTTGCCGTCGTTGCGTTCTAAGGATTCTTGAATCGCCTCCATCTCCAAATCGCGGAGGCTGATGGCCCCGCGGCGAAGCTTGGCCGCTCCTTGCAGTTGCCGCGATGAGAGTTGCTGGGGCAAATGCTCTGCGCGAATGGGACCCGAGTCGCATAGTATCGTCGCGTGTTCGATCACATTGGCCAGTTCACGCACATTACCAGGCCAAACATGTGAAAGCAACACATCGATTGCATCCGGTGCGATCAGTGACTCGTCCCCTTGAGGCTTGCCACGGTGTCGCGCAAGAAGGTGTCTCGCCAAATTGGGCACATCCTGAATGCGCTCCCGTAATGATGGGAGGTAGATTTCAAACGGGTTGATGCGATACATCAGGTCCTCGCGAAATTCTTCCTCGGCAACCATCGCCTGGAGATCGCGGTGTGTCGCACAAATTACCCGCACATCTACCTGAGTAGTTTTGTTTTCACCAACGCGACGGATCTCTCCGCTTTCTAGGACGCGCAACAATTTCGCCTGCATCGATTTGGGAAGTTCACCAATCTCGTCGAGGAAGATTGTCCCCCCGTTCGCAACCTCAAAGAGACCCACACGATGGTCATCGGCACCGGTAAAAGCTCCTTTGCGATGTCCAAACAACTCACTTTCGATGAGGGTTTCCGGCAACGCGCCACAATTGATCGCAACAAACGGATTGCTAGCTCGGGTGCTTTGTTCGTGGAGCGCACGAGCCACCAACTCTTTACCGGTGCCTGTTTCACCAAGAATAAGCACGGTCGAATTCGAGGGAGCTACTTTTTCGATTAACAGGCGCACCTTCTGCATCGCCGGGGTGTTACCAATAAGTCGCGGGGTTCCTTCAAGGCTCTGAACACGGTGCTGCAACGCGCGACACTTCTGCGTGAGCTGCCGCTTTTCGGTGACCCGTTTCAGCAGTGCTTGGATCTCAACCAACTTGCAAGGCTTTGTAAGATAGTCAAAAGCACCATGGCGTAGGGCTGCAATGGCAGTCTCCATCGACGATTTCCCAGTAAGAACCACGGCCTCGGTCTCGGGAGATACGTCTTTGCAGTGGGAGATCACACCGATGCCGTCGCGGCCAGGCATATCGAGATCGACGATAATACAGTCATAGGTATTTTTATCTAGGGCGGCTATGGCTGTCAGACCATCGGGGCATACCGTCACACGATGTCCCAATCGCGGCAGTTCGAGCTTCATCAGCTCCTGCAGCGAGGGCTCGTCGTCGGCAAACAACAGGGTCAATCCTTGACCGTTAGGCTGCTTGGTAGCGATGGTTCTTCTCCTTTGTCGTATGCTGTGACGGCAGTGATACTACAAACCGCGAGCCACATCCTGCGCCCGCGCTAGTCGCTTCAATATTGCCATCATGTTCTTCCACGATGCGATAGGTAATCGAAAGACCAAGTCCCGTTCCTTGACCTCCACGGCGACGGGTGAAAAACGGTTCGAATAGATGCTTGCGCACTTCGTCACTCATGCCGCAACCGTCATCCTCAACGATGATCTTTGCCAAATCACCTTCTTGCTCGACGGCCACGAGGACTGTACCACTTGAGTCAAGACTTTCAAGACCATTCGTGATGAGATTTAAAACTACCTGCTTGATTTCCTGGGCATTTATTTCGACAACCACTGGAGGACCAGCGGCGAGTTCCAGATTCTTATCCTTGTGTTTCCCGAGATGTTGCACCATGTCGATCACGCCTGCAACCAATTCCCGCAAGTCGGTCCGCACTCGCTGAGAGTCTCCCATCCGGGCAAAATCGAGGAGCTTCTCAGTGATCTGCTTACAGCGGAAAGCCTCGCGCTGAATCATCTGCAAATAGTTGTGTATGACTGGAGCGTCCTCTTTGCAAGGTGAATCTGCATTTGCCATCATCTCTTCAATGCGTGAATCGAGCGATTCGCTGCACAACGCAATCGAAGCGAGTGGATTATTGATTTCATGGGCTACCCCTGCGGCTAAGAACCCCACACTGGCAAGCTGCTCGCTCCGTACCACTTGGCTGGTGCGTTCGCGAACTTGCCGATCCAGATCATCGCGAATTTCTTGAAAGCGGGCCGTCATATTATTCATTGCAACGGCAAGTTCACCCATCTCATCCGACGACTCCAGGTGGATACGATGGTCGAATTTCCCTAGAGCCACTTGACGGGAACCATTAACCAAGGTTTGCAAAGGCTCGGCGAACCAGCGAATGAATCCGCGAATGGAAACGAAAATCAGTACGAGAGCGATTCCAGCGTTAACCCAAGCTATGAAGATTGCTGTGCGATACTGGGCGCGCACATTGTCCGAAAGATCTTCGAGTCGCCCATGGAGATAACTTGGCAAGTCCTCCACCTTGTCTCGCATTTCATCGAGTTGACCACGAATGTATTCAATTCGGTTGGGGCGCAGTACCCAGTCCTCGCCTAGTTCGGATCCAGAATCTTTGCCTCCGAGCTCATCGATTAACTGGTCGATCTCGGCCAGGGTTTGGCGTTCCAAGCTGTCGTCACCAAGTTGCAAGTCGCGATCGAGGCTGCTTACATCTAGTTGGAGGCGGTAGCGGTCAATCGCTTCCACCAATCGGACAAATGTATCTCGATAGTCGTTTCGCAGCCATTTTGCATCCCACGGCAAGGATTGAGGCTCATCATTTTCTGATGGAACTTCCGTAAAGGATTGGATACTTTGGGGAAACTCAGCACGTTCATTTGCCTGGCTGAGAATCACACGTAGGTCGTTAACACGCTGCTGGATCTCGCTAGCAAGTGGAAGCTCAGCTGACCGACCACTGAGACTCATCACCAAACCGCGATAGGCGTAGAGGCCGTAGACTGCGCTTCCAAATAGCGCAAGAAAGGAAATTAGGAATACTCCTAATCCCAACTTGAGCTTCGTGCGTAAGGGCCATTGAGAAGGCACCAACGACCTCCTTGTCGTGGGTGATACAGTCAATCAAAACGGGCTTTTCGAACCCGACGGGAGCGGGAGTTTAGCAGCTAGATTGTAAATCTGACAAGAACAGATATTCCGTGATAGCATGGCATTGTGTCGTGCACGAAAACTCTACACTCTCCTAGCTCGCTTGCCGTAGGTTGCAATGATCCCTGCGAGATCGCAAGCTAGTCCAGCGACAGACGTGTCTGAATAGGACTTCTAAGGAGCTAGAATCTCACAACGCGCCGCATCAACCAGATTCCCCATCCCGCTAGCACCAAATTACCGAGCCAGACCGCAGGGGCGGGAAACACGCCTGCCTTGGCTTGGTCGAGGCAGCCCACCAGCATGGGGTAGTAGATTAAGAGAATCGGCAGAAAACAGGCGAAAAAGCTCCCCCAGAATTCGCCGTGGCGACGGCGGATCGCCATAGGTGCGCCAATCATGACAAAGCATAGACAACTGAAGCCGTTCGCCCAGCGGCGATGTGGCTCTGTGTAGAAGCGATGTGTAGTATTTTGAGCGTTCTCGACGGCTCGACGACGGCTATGCCAATCACTTTCGGCAAGTTCGAACATTCGCCCTGTCATTATGGCATGGGAGGCATCCGCTGCCATCTCTTGTTCCATTGTTTCGATAAGCCGGGCTTGCTCTACTTTTTTTGGCCCGATTTCACGCAGAGCGTAGTTAGCAGGGCTACGCGAGTGACCTGATTCTCCTGTGAACTGGCTAAAGGAAATTGGTAGCTCCCACGATCCAGGATGAGAAATCGCACCTCCCCCTCCGAAGTCGATTTCGGCGTTTACCAATGTGAGTAAAATCCTTTCCTCAGCGGCATCCGAACGAATCTCGGCCTCGTCAGCGGTCACCGTCCAAGCAGGTTTGTCAGGGGCAGAATAAAACAGGAACGTAGGGTCAATGAGCCGTTTCCCATAGACCCGCTGGACCGTCAATTTCAATTGGTCATTGCTATAGGATCGTGTTGTACGCAACCGGCCGTAGATGATTTCTTCGAGTGATTCTAGAACCACCTTTTGCACTCCCCCGTGCCCCCAGGAGACGGCCATGTCGTTGATCCAAACTGTGGCAAAGCTCGCCAAAGTCGCCAAGATTAGCGTGGGCCAAACTAGAACCAAAGGAGAAATACCGAGTGACTTGATCGCCACAATTTCGTTGGAGGAAGAAATGCGGCCATAGATTGTCGTCGACGCCAACAGCATCGTACCTGGCACTGCAAAAAGCATCGCCTGCGGAAGCATGTAGGGCAGTAGCCGCAACAACGGTACGAGTCCCAATCCTTTTTCAACAGCCTCCTTCCCGACGAGAATAAGAAACACGATAGCCGTCATCGCAGTTAGCGTCAGCAGAAATACTGACAGCATTTCAAAAACGATATATCGCGTTAGAATGCGCATCAAGCTGGCGTTACAAATGGGCAAGGGGAGTAGTCTGCCACACTGTACCAATCCCGGCCAGACTGCGAAACGACACTTATGGCAGACTCTCCTACTCGTGCCGCCAATCGATTCAAATAGCCCTCTGCGGCAGCCGGTGGTTTCCCTGACCTACTGCCATCGGCCTAGCGACAACTACTAGAACGATTCGCCGCTTTCAGCTAGCACGCCCCCACTTAACACAGGTCAACTGTCGAATCACTTGTTCCAGGGTGCTTAGAATTGCGGAGCGCTTGCATCAACCGCCTGACGGCGCTACAGTAGGCGATCACCGCCTCTTGATAATTGCCCTGTGTGATAGCCTCATGGGCTGTATTGCGGTCACGATGAATCGTCGGCCAGTCAACTTCCCAATTGTTTTGGCCTTCGAGATCTTCCAACTGTCGCACAATGTCCCCCAACGTACCGATGCTGGCAGGACCTGGCTGGCAATCGTGCCTTCGATAGGGAGCCTTACCATGGAGTCCCAATATGGCACCTGTGTTGCAGGCACCCGGATCGGTGCTTCGTTGTGTCCAGGCAACGATCGCAGCAACAAGGAATGCAGCCAAAGCCAAAAATGCCCCCCCAAATTGATGAGTAGCCATCAAAGCCCCTGCCAAGACAGCGCTCAAAATCATCGCCATCCAAGAAAAAGGGTGAACCGACTTACGACGCATCGATCGACGAGGCGGTAATTCGGATTCTTCAGGCGGAGCAGCAAGCCCCAATTTATCTGACTCGGCAATCTCAACGACGATCGTCGTGATGTTGTCAGGCCCACCCAACAAATTGGCCAAATCGATAAGCGTTTGCGCGGCGTCTGAGAGTGGCAAGCAGCCAATGACTGCACCAATCAGCTCCGGTTTCAATGGTCCAGTAAGCCCATCACTACACAGTAGAAACCGATCACCTGTTTGAACCGAAAATGGACCCTCGACATCCACCGACACCGTTGGGTGCGGACCTAACGATCGCGTAATTACATTTTTGGGGACATACGCAGGAATCTCGTCTTCGCTAGCATGTCCAGCGGCGGCCATCTCCCAGACCAAGCTATGATCGAAAGTCAGCTGCTCAAAACAATTCCCTCTGAGCCGATAAACTCGACTATCTCCCACATGAGCTGCCAAAGCACCCTGAGGCAAGACCAACAAGCAACTGCAGGTTGTCCCCATCCCTTGGAAGTCGACGCTGTTGGAACCTTTATTGTAGATCACACTGTTGGCTTCTCGGACCGCCTCTACAATGGCCTCACTCGGCGAAACTTCCGATCGCTTGTGATAGCTGTGGGGCACGGTATCGGTCGCGAGCTTGCTGGCGAGTTCCCCCGCGGCATGAGCTCCCATCCCATCAGCCACCATGAACAAGTGCCCATGTGATTGCCACTGGCGACTCCCCTCTGCAAGGGACACCGCCATTGAATCCTGATTGCTCGACCGGCGCATACCCACATCGCTAACCGCAGTACAGCGCAGCCCCCCGATGGAGCGTTCCAACTTGCTGGAGGGGCTACTCATACGCGATGCAGATTCTCACAAAGTGCTGAACTGTTGGAGTGAAGACCTGAGAATTCTAGTAGCAGAACTTGAACGCTACCCTCCGAAGGGGATGGTAGAGGCCGCCTGGTACCAGAGAACAATCAATTCCAATCTCTTTACCTTACCTGCAGGCGATTGCCAGCAGAGCAAGCAGCCATTCTAACGACGAAATCTCAGAATTGATAGCGGGGCAGGGGGATTCAAGCAGATGGCTCGACAAAGTCGCTGTAGCTCAATTCATGCAGGCCCCCTATAGTTCCTCCCGCTTTTCTGTGCAGAATCCGCGCTCCTCGGACCACGGCATGACCAATACGGCCATAAATCCATATTTGAAGCAATTGGCTATTTGCCTTGCCCTTGTCTGCCTGGTGTTATTGCCGGGATGTGTGAGGCGTCGGCTCATGGTCCGCAGCAACCCTCCCGGTGCGATGGTCTATGTCGATAATCAACTGATTGGCACAACGCCCTGTGCTACTGATTTTATTTACTATGGCACGCGCGAAGTGCGCCTCGTGAAACCCGGGTTCGAAACGCTGACAGTAAGCCAGCCAATTCCCACGCCATGGTATGAGATTCCACCATTGGACTTTGTGAGCGAAAATCTTTGCCCCAAGAAGATTCAAGACTTTCGCACAGTCTCGTACAACCTCGTTCCACAAGTGATCGTGCCGACCGAACAACTCCTAGGCCGTGCCGAAGAGTTGCGGCGAAGCACGGAACAAGGTGCCGTGTTGCCGCCAGCAGTAATTGGTCCGCCAGGGTCTGGTGGCCCTGTCTTACCTCCTGGCGCGGCTCCCGTATTCTCCCCAGGCACGCAACCTGTGCTGACTTTGCCACCAGAATCGGAAACCCTGGTCCCCTCGGGAGCCCTCCCAGCCCCTCCAGGCTCACTCCCCTCAGGTGGACAACCGCTGGTGCCATTGCCATAAAGGAAACTACTACCGAGGCCAGATTACACGCTACTAGCACAAAGTTCTCTCCATGCCGAATTCCCCTTCTTCAGAAGTGAGTCTTATCACAGGGGGAACCGGATTGATTGGTGGCCATCTCGTCAGACGCCTGTGTACGAAAGGCCAGAAAGTGCGAGCTCTTGTCCGCACTCCAAACAAAGCGACTTGGTTGGCGGATCTTGGTGCTGAACTTTTTCAAGGGGATCTCTTCGACGCGACAAGTGTCTCCCAGGCAGTTGAAGGCGCCTCACATGTGTTCCATTGCGGCGGACTCGTTTCCGATTGGGGTTCTCGCCAGGAATTTCATAAATCCAATGTGATTGGGACCCGGAATGTCGCGAGGGCAGCGGCGGCAGCGGATGTACATTGTATGGTTCACCTCAGTTCAGCCTCAGTGTACGGCTATCCTGTAACAAACAACATCACAGAAAAAACACCTCTCTCTTCGCGCAACATTCCCTACATCGATTCTAAGATTCAAGCAGAGCAAGAAATCAGGCATGCCATCCAGGACGACGGTTTGCGAGCAACCTTGCTTCGACCGGTCATGGTCTTTGGACCAGAGTGTCAAAACTATGTCGGCGAAATTGCCAATCACCTCCGATCTGGATCCATGTTGCTCCTAGACAGCGGGCGCCACATTGCGGGGCTAGTCTATGTCGAAAATGTCGTCGATGCGATCTTGCAGGCTGCTGCGACTCCGGCGGCCCTTGGTCAATCGATGAACATTTGCGACGACTTGCCGGTCACCTGGAAGGACTATATCGACGCTTTAGCGGACGGAATTGGCGCCCGGCGTGTGCGATTTTCTTTGCCGACTCGCGTGGCGTATCCTTTGGCGATGACGATGGAAGCCGCAGCGAAAGCCCTTCGTAGCCAGAAGCGGCCTCTGCTGACTCGACTCGCCGTATTGGAACTTGGACAGCCTCAAGTTTATGATATCAGCCTGGCCCGCCGGGTACTTGGATTTTCTCCCCGTGTATCATTCGAAGATGCGATGAGCACAACTCTCGATTGGATCAACCGACACCTGTGACAGTTACAATCCTGCCAGTTCAGACCCAGTCACAACGGCGCGAATTCGTGCGCGTTGCTCGACGCATCAATGCCGACAAGCCGCTTTGGGTTCCCAACCTGGAAAGTGAATCACTCAAAGAAATCACGCCAGCAAAAAATCCCTTCTACGAACATGCCACGGCGCAGCTATTCCTGGCTTCTCACAATGGCCAAGCGGTCGGTCGCATTGCCGCGATTGAGAACCCTCGGCACAACGAGCACTGGAAAGATCGCGTAGGTTTTTTTGGACACTATGAATGCATCGATGATCTTGAAGTCAGCCAAGCGCTCTATTCGACCGCCGAACAGTGGCTCCGCGAACGCAATCTGACCAGCATGCGAGGCCCTACCAACCCAGCGATGAATACAAGTGCCGGTTTTCTATCGGGCGGATTCGAGTATACTCCCACGATTCCGATGCCATATACGCCAGCCTACTACCTCCATCAGGCAGAAGCCTACGGCTTACGGCCAGCGATGGAACTTCTTGTTTACGGCTTCAAGTTCGAAGAACATTCACAGGCAGAAAAAGACAACACCTGGGAACGGGTACAGCGCATGAGCAACTTTGTTCAAAAGCGCGCAAATGTCAGAGTTCGTACCGTGCAGATGGATGCCATCAGCGAAGAACTCGAGCACGTTCGTTCAATCTGCAACATTTCTCTGAAGGACAACTGGGGATACATTCCCATGACTCCTGCCGAACTCGAGGCGGCGCGCGATGAACTACAGGGCATCGTAGATCCCGCCTTGTTTCTGTTTGCTGAAATCGACGGGCAGCCCGAAGCGGTTTTCATCGCATGCCCCGACTACAACGAACTACTCAAGAAAATGGATGGACGTCTCTTTCCCACCGGTTGGTGGACCTATCTTCGACAGCGCCGCCACATCAAGAAACACGTCATTTATGTTTATGCTGCAACCCCCAAAGCATATGCCGTCGGAGCAGGTGCCGTGCTCTATGAGAATTTTTTCGGCGAGTGTTTGCGTCGGGGAATCGCGCATTTGGAGACAGGCTATATCTTGGATTCCAATACGAAAATGCGTAACTCGATAGAAAAATTCGGTGCTGAAATCTGGAAACGCTATCAATTGTTTGAAAAGGATTTCAAAGTCTGAATAGAGTATTACAGCTTCGTAGCATTTGATCTCTGGAAACTAATCTCGACGAGTTGCTGTTTGATTCGTTCCATTCTGGTTCAAAACGAGATACTTTGGCTTGCCACTCTTGTCGGCGACGAAAAAAAGACGGGCATCGACAGCCTTGCAATAGAATCTTGTCTCCGATTCTGGAGAGGTCTGGAGTTTTGGCTGGCCAGTCCCCTGAACCATTAAATCATCCTTTTCGAACGTGATCGTAAGGGCGAATTGTGGCGTGATCTCATAGACACCTTCGTAAGATTTAAGTACTTCCGGAGTGACTTTCGCGAGAGGCGCTGCTGCAGCTGATTCGGCATTCGCTTCGACAGCGATTTGTGTGATTTTCGCGCCGAGTTCAGTGACTTGCAAGGCGGCCGTGTTGGAAAGTATGACGACGCCAACATCGCGACTGGGCACGACAGCTAACCAAGCTGCATATCCCCCCGTCATACCGTCGAGACAGCGAGTCATGCCGTCCGGCCAAATGAGCCAGCCAAGGCCCATCGACAATCCATCTGGCATCGTTTGGTGTTTTTTATGCGAAAGCTGCAGAGCTTTCGTTAGAGGTTTGTCGTCGTCGGCAAGATTGGCAGCGATGAACTTGAGCATGTCATTGGTAGTCGAACGAATGCCCCCAGCACCAGCGAAAGTCGGCATGTCCCAATTCTTAGCTGCCCGTAGAGAAGCATCGTAGGGCGGGGCAAGCCGCCGGCGCTGCTTGCCGGAAAGCTTGACGCATGTATCGTTCATTCCGCAAGGAATTGCGATATGCTCGACTAACAACTCTTCATAGGGTGTCTTTTCTCGACCAGCCATTAGAACACCTAGTAGGCCCATGCCATACATCGAGAATTCATACTCACCGGGTGCTCGGCGCAGTTCGTGCTCTTTCAAGAAGGTATGCATTTGCCGATACGAATAGCCTGCGTACGGGTTTTTAGGATCTGCCGGCTGCAAATCGTCAGGCAACTTCGGCAGCCCCGACACGTGAGTAGCAAGATGCCCGAAAGTAATGTTTGAGAGATTCTTTATTTGTTTTCTTGCCGCTTGGGGCAAATACTTTTGCATAGGATCAGCAAGATTCACCCTGCCTTGCTCGACCAGGTCGGCGAGGATTGCTCCCGTAAAAGCCATGCTGGCCGAGCCAATTTCATAAATTGTGTCGCCGTCGGGCACGATGCCTTTGCCCTTTCTTGTTTCGCCGTAACCGATCACTTGTGTTTCGCCATCCTTATAGATTCCGACGACGAAGCCGACCGCAAGATCATCGTCGAGTAATTGCTTAGCGAGCGGATCAATCTCTGGTTTGAGATCGAAGGCACCTGCTATCGGTGAACTCGCTAGTAAGTGGATTGAGAGCAACGAGGTAATTATTCTTGAGGTTGGTCCAAATAACGACATGGTTTCATCCCTTTGGTCAGATATGATTTTTCAGATTATTCGCGGCAGTTCGTCTCAGGACTCCGTATCCGCTCGGGCTTGAGCTGCCGCCTTTATTGCCCTTCGATTTTCCGAGGTCATGGGGACTTTGTTGAGGGTGCGCGTATCGATTGGGTGGATCAGTGTTTGGACCACGAGTTGGACCGTCTCTTTGGGAGGGTGGCCCATGCGGGTGAGGATCTCGACGAGGTCTTCTTCGAATCGCTTTTGCCAGAGTTTGCCGTAGGTATTCTTGCTGAAGGCAAGGATGTCGTCGGTTAAGAGGCCGTCGATTGCGAAGAGGCGGAACCACTGGCCGTCGAGCTCGACCTCCGGTTGGGAATCTTGCCAACGCACTGCGGCAAAGGGAGATTTCTTGAGAAAGTCTGTCCCCTGTGTGGGTTGAGCTATTGCGTAGCTCCGGTTCACACTGGCCCTCACAATATCCAAGGCGGCTGTTTGGGCACTCTCGATATCGCCGTCATTCGAGGTGACTGCGATCACCATGTTCTTCTCGGGGATGAACACAACCATCGCGTACCACATCGTGTTCGAGCCGTTGTGCCAGTACTGCGCATAGGGGTGTTCCTTATTTGGTTCTTTCTTGATCCAGCCGAAGGCATAGTAGCTGAACTCGGGTGTGTGTAGCAGTTGATAAGTCTCGGTGGAAAGTAGCTTCCCCTCGCCAAGCTCACCGCGCATTTGGTCCGTTGCGTAAGTGCAAAGGTCGCTCAGGGTCATGTGAACGATGCCTGAGGGACCCATGATAGTAGTGTTATCTGCCTCGTCATCCACCGAGACTTTTCCGCCAAGAACCGCTCGGTGACCGCGCGGCTCAGGTAGCGTACGATCCGGGCTCTTCGGCGGGCCGAACCCTGCGGTGATGAGAACCAGTGGCTCATATACTTCTCGTATGACGAGATCCTTCCAGGAGGCACCGGTCACTTTCTCGGCCATCGCACTCGCTATCGTGCAGCCAACATTCGAGTAGACATACTTCTCACCTGGTGGGTATTCAGGTTGATTGGCGATTACCTCAAACACTGCCTCTCGACGTGCCAGGGTGCATTCCGGGCCGAGTGGAGGCCTTATGCGTCGTACTTCAATGGGAAAATTTGCTGGCGCGCCCGCTGTGTCCGTCAGCAGTTGTTTGAGCGTCACCGGCTTCCAGTCTTCGTGTAGGGATGCATCAGGGAAGCAATCGCCTAGGGTGTCGGTCCACTGCATCTGGCCTGACTCGACCAATCGCGCGATCATCGTGGCCGTGATCGATTTTGCGATTCCCCCCAAATGCCAGCGGTCACCGATCTCAACCGGCACGCTGCTCCCTTTCATCCGTTCCCCGTTGGCGGCAGCAGCCTCGACTTCGCCGTCGACAACGACCATGGCTGCAAGACCGACAAGGTCCTTCTCATTGCGCAGATTAGTAACCAAACCCGCTAACGATTCTCCTGCTGGGCCGATGCTTTGAGGAGGCCCTTCATAGCTGGAGTCGAATAACCCGCCCGCCAGGGCTACCACCACAAGTGTCAAGAAGCATGAAACAGCGACGAGGAACCATCGTCCGATCTTCCCCAAGCATTCGTCACTCTTGGCAAGGTTAGTCGTATCAAGTTTTTCAGGCGAATCGTCCGTTTTCTCGGTACCGAGACTGGATAATAGCGCGAGCAACTCGCGGCGTCGCGGCTCCAACTCCACGCGTACGGCGCGTTGATTGATGAAATAGAGGAAATAGAAAACCGCCAAGATAAATACAAAAACAAAGACGTTCGCATCGCTGAGAGCGTCCAACGAGTTATTAGACTTTAGCCAGGAAAGATGGGCTATGAATGCCAGCATGGGAATCGCAGGCGGCAGCAGATACCACCAGAAAACATTCCGCAGCAACCAGATTTGATCCTCCACTTCGGTCAACGAACACTCCACACACCTAAGCAGGGGATTGTCCGATGGGATGGGTTGCGGCTTGTGACGCAATCGATATATAAGGAGGAATCCAGCAATCCAAATAAGGGCCGGCACGGTCAAATACCACGTCCACGGCGAAGCCGTTGCAACGCCCATATAGATCCACACGGGCAACAACAGCAACGAGATTCCTATTTCAGCGAAATCCCGACGGTTGATGGTCGCTCGAAAATCTCGTTGGTTACGCTGCACTTGTTGGAACAACAAGTCGGCATCAACCGTGACAGGGGCCTGAGACGATTGTGCACGCCATGCCTGCTGATAAAAGTCAGGGCCCAACTGATCATCAGAATTCATGCTTGTGGCCTTTCATCAGCTCGCTCAGAGACTTCTTCGCTCGATTGAGTTTCACGCCCACGTTGCTTTCGGAGATGCCCAATACTTCAGCCATTTCTCGATAACTCAATTGATCAAGGTAAAGCAGCACCAATGCAGCATCTGTTTTCGGTAACTGATGAATAGCATTGTAAAGCTGCACGACGGTCTCTTGATATTGGACTTGCTTGACTCCATTCATCGATTCGGGTGCTAAGGCATCCACCTCCATTAGTGGTTGCTGCCTGGACCGGCGAGGCTTGTCATTTCTTTGCCAATTCATCGCGGTGTGTAAAGCCACTCGATAAAACCACGTCGCCGCGCTTGCCTTCGCTTCAAACTTCGGCAATGACCGCCAGGCCTGTAGCATGATTTCCTGTGCAAGATCCTGACATTCCTCGCTTGTAAGGGTATATGCGCGCGCAACCTTAATGACTGATGAACCATGCTCCTCAAGCCAAGTCATGAACAGCGTTTTTTGATCTTCTTCACGCAATGCAAAACCATCTTCTATAGGTATTGGTAACGCGAGCAAGTGTTGACTTACAGAATACTCAAAAAAAAGCTCGTGAAGTTGCTTTTCTCTCATTGCGCGTGCCATATCAAGCCGCGCAGTTACCAAGATAAACTTTGCATACTGTGTGCGGAGACTCACCAATTAGATGAACGGCACCCGAAATAGCCTCTTTGAAAGGAGGCAGAAAAGAAAATGCTATGCTCGCCGCATATTAACTTCGACAACGAAATAGCCGAGTAGTTGGCATCGTTAGCAAGGAACGATTGCGGGCCTTCGAAAGAAGGCACGCTCAGTAGCAAAACGCCAACATATAAAACTCCCACCCCGTTAGCGTACTGATAAACAATTGCAAACCAAGCAACACGAGCCAGAACACATAAGTGGGACCAAACTCGCAAGGACCAGGCGGTGAAGGAATCTTGTTCAAAGCATTAAGAAACAATACGAGCCAGATCAAAGCCGTAATGGTTAGGAATGCGAGGTGGATCGTCAGTGTCATGTAAGTAATGCGAGGGATGGCATCCGCTTCTACACCGACTCGCGTCCGCCAGTCATAGGCAAAGAACTCAAACGCAAACAAGCCGACGGCAACAGCAAACATACCAGTAACAATTAACTGCAACCGTTTGTGAGCCTGGTAGTCATGGCGAACCAACAGCAGCAGCAAACTGTGAATGAATAGCGGAATGACAGCCAACTCGAGTAGAAATGCAACGTCATAGGCCAACGAAGCACGAGATCCAAGGAAACCCTCAATGCCATGATAGTCCATAGATGATCTGAGTCCGGTTCACATTCGCAGGGCGAATTCGCTACAAGGGGAGGGCGGTTCACGATGAGAGTGCCCTGGGATGTGCCTATAATCTAACAGATCTCAGTTTTCTCGAAACTGGCGTTGGCCACGATTCCTCAGGAAAAACTTGAACTGGTCCAGTTATTGACTCCCTAATCTGGTTTTCTAGAATGCTGTCGGATGCAACGTACTGCCAGAGGCTTACCATTTCGACAAGATTGTGCGCAGGTCCTGTGAGCAAGTTCACTTTCCCCTCCCAAAGGAAACGTACTTGACTAGACCCAATATTTTAGGAGAGAGAAAACTGGACCTGTCCTCATTTTCCCTGGCGCAAGAGTTTGGCACCCCGCTGTACGTCTACGACTCATGCATCATTAAAGAACGGATCCGTGAGTTTGCGGCGTTCGATGTAGTGCGGTTTGCCCAAAAGGCGTGCTCTAACTTGGCGATTCTTGATCTGATGCGTCGCACCGGTGTGTTGGTGGATGCTGTTAGCGCAGGAGAGATTCGGCGGGCTCTCGCTGCCGGCTATCTGCCTGCTAGAGGCGAACATCCGGAGATCGTCTATACAGCCGACATCTTTGACCGCGAAGCACTTGATCTAGTCGTCGAGCACAGCCTTCCGGTCAACTGCGGATCGCCTGTGATGATCGACCAACTTGGCGAGCGGAGCCCTGGGTGCGGAGTCACGTTGCGGATTAATCCTGGGTTCGGGCATGGACATAGTCAAAAAACCAATACCGGCGGCGCTGGCTCCAAGCATGGAATCTGGCATACTCAAGTTGCTGAGTGTATCGAGCGAGGGGCCAGATATGGCATTACCGTCACTGGGCTCCACATGCACATTGGGTCGGGTACCGACATGGAGCACCTAAGCCAAGTCTGTCATGCCATGGAAACAACCGCCCTAGAAGTCGGTCCAACTCTCCGATCGATCAGCGCAGGAGGAGGTCTCTCGGTTCCCTATCGAGAAGGTGAACAGCGGGTCGATGTTGCCGCCTATTTTGAGATGTGGGATGCGACTCGCCAAAAGCTCGCTTCATTGCTCGGTATCCCGCTCACATTAGAAATCGAGCCGGGACGCTATCTGGTCGCTGAAGCTGGCAGGCTGCTGACTGAACTTCGCGCCGTTAAACAAATGGGTGAGAATCTCTACTATCTGGTCGACGCGGGATTCAATAACCTTGCACGACCGATTCTCTATGGGGCTTACCATCCTATGAAGATCTATCAGCGAGACCATCAGTCGAACAAGCTCGTTGATGTCGTGGTGGGAGGACCCCTGTGCGAATCAGGCGATATCTTTACCCAGGAAGAGGGCGGTTTCGTGAGCACTCGGCGGCTAACCGAGGCTCAAGTTGGCGATCTGCTCGAAATCGGCTGTGCAGGTGCCTACGGTGCAGTGATGGGAAGCAACTACAACACGAAACCGCTGGCAGCCGAAGTCCTTGTCGAAGATTCAACTGCCCACCTGATCCGCGCCCGGCAATCGTTTGAAGAAATCATTCGAGGGGAAAGAATTCCCACTTCGTAGTAGCTCCTCTCTGCCTGAGAGGACTTCTAAGGAAAGTGATGTTTCGCAAGTAGAACCTATTTCAATGGCACTTCGCGATTTTTGGGGATAATCCCTCGTGCCACTCGTGCCGGATCTCGGGCCAACTTGTCGGTCAACACCCAGATATTGTCCAAAATCTGACGAATGCGTCGTTGGATTTGATTATCATTGATCAAGCACCGTACGTCGGTGATCGCTGCCGTTGCCTCATTAATCGTCCTACCCAAGCGGTCATAGAGTTCGCGATCACGGAGCAAGAGCCCAACCGTTCCCTCGCTGGCGTTTACGCTCTTGACCAATAATGCCGCCTCCTCGAATAGGACACCCAGATTATCGATACTCCCTTCAAGTCGATTGACCAATTCCGGTCCGCGATCCCCCAAGGGACCGGTGAGCCCCTGCAAGTTCTGCAGGTTCCTATCAGCAGAAGCCAGCGTCCGTTCAAGCACCTGAAGGATCTGCCGGGCATCGGCCACTACCGAAGGCAACTGGGACAGCCCGCGTTTGAGCTCGTCCTTAAACTGCTCGTCACCCAATACATCTTCTACGTCGATCATCACACGATTGAAATTTGCCAGAGCTGAATCGGCGTTTGCCATCATCCGGTTAACTCGTTCAGTGTCAGTGTCCCCCAGCACGGCATTGAGTTTGTCAGCCAGTTGAGCAACCTCCTCACCCGCAGATCCGAGCGATTGAATCGTAACCTTGAGGTCTCCTTGAAGGTTCGCAATCAGATCAAGCGGGCTTGGATTGTAGAAACCACGCAAGGGAGGTCCCCCCGGCTGAACAATCTGCGCCGAAGCCTGACCACTGGCAGGTGCAAATTCGATTACAGCATCACCAATCAGCGATGTCTGGATGCGAGCAACTTCGTTCGTTTTCAAGTGTTTGTCGTCGTCAATGTTGAGTGTGATCAAAGCACCTGAATCGGTATCCTCGACCTTATCTACTCGACCAATAAGAATGCCGCGTCGACGGACCGGTGTGTCTGGTGCGACCCCAGGGGCCTGATCCACGAGCAACTGCAACTGATAGTGATGGCTGAATGGAGACCAGGTTAAGTCACTGCTCATCAAGGTCAAGACAACCGAAGCGATGCCGGTGAAAAACACCATCGCCCCAACACGGAATTTCTTTGTTCGCTCATCCATCACACTACCTCCTCAGCAAGTTCGTTCATTTCCATCAACCGGTCCCCCGCCTCGCCGCGAATGAATTGAGTCACGCGCCGATCCTTTGCGCCCTCAATTTCCTCGGGAGTCCCGTCAAATAGTATTTGCGGTTCGTTCTCCGCAAGTCTGGTGAGCGGGTAGAGCATCACAATCCGGTCAGCCACTTTCTGCGCTGTCTTCATGTCGTGGGTAACAATGATGCTTGTCACGGCATTTTTCTTGCGAGTGCGCATCATCAATTCATTGATCACGTCACTCACAATTGGATCCAGTCCAGTGGTCGGTTCGTCGTAGAGTAGCACCTCGGGATTCATGACCAGAGCTCGCGCTAGACCAACCCTTTTGCGCATCCCGCCCGATAACTCCGCTGGATGCTTTCGTAGCACGGCAGTGGGGAGCCCCACTTCTGCAAGCCGAGCTAACATCGCTTCGTCATGACTTGCTCGCTGCTCAGGGTGATGTTGTCTCAAAGGAAACGAAATATTCTCGGCCACGGTCATGCTGTCGAACAAAGCGGCATTTTGAAACACAAACCCGAATCGGGTTCGTTGCCGCGTCAGTTCCTGGTCCGTGAGTTGATCGATACGCTGTCCATCAAACTTCACGAATCCACTTGTCGGCCGCACCAAACCGATTATCGTCTTCAGCAAGACTGTCTTGCCGCAACCACTCTCGCCAATGATCGCCAGTGTCTGGCCAGCGGGTACGGAGAGCGAAATATCGCGCAGCACAACCTGTCGTCCGAATCTGACGTTGAGCTTGTCGATCTCAATGATTGTGTTCGAATCTGCCATTACCCGTTGAGCAACATGGGACTAGTTGGCCAGAGATAGGAATAGATGTTGTCCAGCATGATGCTCAGAAACAGGTCGAGGACAATGATCACAACGAAAGATTGAACGAAAGCACTCGTCGCAGCCTGTCCCACACCTTCGGCCCCTGCTTTGCAGTGAAAGCCCCGGTAGCAACTTACCAATCCAATCGTTGCACCGAAAAAGATGCTCTTGATCACACCGTAGATCAAATCCCAGGTTTCGACATAGGTCTTAGAGTTGGCAGAGTAGTGGTGAACATCGATATCCAACAAGAAGACACAATAGGCCGCCCCACCAACCACACCCATGAACACGGCCATGATCGTGAGTGAGGGAATCAACAAGAGGCAACTTAAAAATCGTGGCACGACAAGATATTGAATAGGATTGGCTCCCATGCTCGACAAGGCGTCAATCTGCTCGGTCACTCGCATCGTGCCAAGTTCCGCCGCCATTGCACTACCGACGCGACCTGCAAGCATCGTGGCAGCAAGCACAGGTCCTAGTTCACGAAACATTGTGCGGTTGATCACGCCACCTAGTTGCGTTTCCAGGCCAAAGGCGCGAAACTGCGAATAGGACTGCACGGCGAGCACCATCCCGATGAAGGTCCCCGTCAGGGCCACCACCGGCAAACTCATCACGCCGATCTGATACATGTTCGAGTAGAGAGAATCCCTGCTCGGCAGGCGAGCAACAAGCCAGCGAATCGTTTGCCATGCGAAGAGCGTCATGTCTCCCAGGGTCTCAAACGAGCGCAGCACGACTCCCCCCAAATCCACAAAGGGATCTTTTAGCGCCGCAAACACCCCACGGCGTGGCCGCGGCGAGTATTCTATACCTGTTGACATAAATGCCTACCAATTTCCACATAGCCGTCGGCGGAAGCCGATGGCTCTCACTTGGCCCCGAGATCTTTAACACTAGGCGCGCACCACGACTCATAACTCTGTTTCGACTGGGAGGAGATTGCCACTTGAGCAAAGCTTGTCAATGAAACATTGTTAGCAAGCTGGGGGAAGATTAGCGGCGCCAGCGTACGCCGCCTTTGACAGAAAGGAACCGGTTGGCCCTGCGAGGGATGCCAACCGGTTCCTCAGCTTCTAGTCCTGCTCGTTGTTGCCCGTAACGGGATAAGTAGCGTCCTACACCGACGCACTGTGACGAGAGGCAACGCCTGGGTCAGAGCTACGCCTTCAAGATGCGGGAGAGAAGACTTTGCCACTGCGTGCCTGGCGGACTGGTATAAGAGTAATGCACACCGCGTACCAAATCGTGAAAGACTCACGAAGTCTGCGAAATAAGCACCGATCATAATGGTGCGATAGCACTGCGAGTTGCAAGTCTTACAAGATCGGGTTCGGGGACGACCCGGCTCACTTTCCTTCATTGCTCTATTTTTTGCTGATTCCTCAGCACACTTGCTAGCATAGCTTCGAACACGAGATGCACTTGTTCAAACTCACGATCCTCAGCCTGAGATATTACTAGGAAGTTATATTCAGGGGACTCAATTCCTCTGATCCAACATGTGCTAGTCAAATCGAGAGAGAAGAAGTTGACTGTGTAGCCTTCAATCAAGTTTCCTTCCAGGATTTCGTTAGTCGGTTCGACATCAAGGTCCTGGTAGACGCTCCGCAATGCCGCCAATGCTTCGTCGAACAGCGGTTCCAACTCCGTTCCGGGGGGGTGTATGCTCAATTGCCAGAAAGCCGTGTGGGGGCTCGAAACCACCACTTGGCTAGTTGCAGACAGATCCTCCTGAATCTCGACAGACCAATTCTCAGGATATTCAAATCGAATGCCGAGATTATCAAAGGTAGCGGGCATGAAAATAGAGGTTAGTGGCTGATGGTTCGAGGCTAGAGTGAGCAGAAGGGCTTGGTTGTCTGGTTCATCACATCGTTTTCACAATGCACTACTTTCTCAAGTGCTAGCACCCAATTCTATCACCCTCTATTGCTAAGTACCACTGCCGTTGCCAACCAAAAGCCATGCTTGCTACGATTCCGAACCACTTGTCCTTTCCAATTCCTCAATTGGGCAAAAGGTGCGTTTGACTTCTCGGCAGACATCGCTGGTTTCTCTTTGCTGCGCTCTTGCGTTTGCCGTGGGTGGCTGCGCGCTGGGCAAGAAGAATCTCGTTCCCGAATCCGTTGCCACCTGCCGAGAACTTTCGCGCGAAGGGGTGAGCGCCATGGAAACCGGACAGTGGAGTCGCGCGCAAACCCTTCTCTCTGATGCAGTCGAAGCCAGCCCCAGCGACGCCGAAGCACGACGTAATCTTGCCGAGGCTTTGTGGCAACAAGGCTCATATCGCGATGCCGTCGTTCACATGGAAACTGCCGTCCAAATCGACCCACGTCACGTACCTACGATCGTCCGTTCTGGAGAGATGCTCCTCGCGGTCGGTGCAACGGATAAAGCCATGCAACGTGCCGAAGAAGCGATCAAGCTCGATGCCACTCTTTCGGGCAGTTGGGCACTGCGGGGTCGCGTCTATCGCCAACGCGGCGAACTCGAACGTGGCCTAGCCGATATGCAACAATCGCTGCGATTCTCACCACATGATACTGGCGCGCTGCTGGAAGTGGCTCAGATCCAGCACGAGCTCGGCAATCCGCAGCGCAGCTTGTCGACGTTACACTATCTGCTCGACATCTATCCCCCTGGCGAGGAACCACAGCAAGTATTGTGGCTCGAAGGTTTGGCCTACGACTCCCTGGGGAGACATCAAGAGGCCGTCGAAAGTCTCTACGCTGCCAGTCTGTGTGGGGAACCTCCCGCCGAACTACTATTCCAACTTGCTCAAGCAGAACAAGCTGTTGGCCAGCGTGATGCAGCGGCAAATACGTTGCAACGAGCAATTGCGATCGATGCTGGACATCAGCCGAGCCGCATAATGCTCACCCAACTGCAAGAACTTGAGAGTGTCGCCGGCCAACCCATTCTCCGTCGCTAGTCAAATATAATCGTTGCAACCGACACGACTCGAACTCGGCCCAGAATCCCCTCGGAAGGTTGGCGCCTCCTTGGATAGCGTAAGGTATGTTTCAGTGGCTTCGCCTCCTACCTACAAACTAACCTGCCAGGAACGTGCCCATGTCCGCAATTGCCGAAATCGCCAATCCAACCGAGTTTATTGACCGCCGCGCTTCTTATGAGAACGGGTCTGCTCCCGATCGGGAACGGCGCCAGTTTGCCAACAGTCATTCAGAGCTTTCGCCACCGGCTGCCGAATTAGCCCGTTCCATTGATCAATACAAATTGGTCCATCGTCGCCGTTTTATTGATTTCGAAGAGATGCTAGGCATCATCAAATCACTTGGCTACAGCAAATAGCCTTGTCGAAACACTACAGACGACTCGACTGATAACCCTCGCCGGGAGGTGAGGGTTTTTCTTTGATTTCGAAGACCGAGTCTTTCTAAGTCGCCCGCAGGAATGCCATTCGCAATTCGCGCCCCGTGACGAAACCTACTGTCTTGCCGTCTTTGCTCGTCACGTGTCCCAAAGCATCATCTGCCTGGCCTAGTTTGCGTAACGCGGCCAGACATGACATGTTCTCTCTCAATTCCACCATTGGCAACGGCTCAGGCAGAGTCGGAGAATCGCTCAGATAGAGATCCATCATTCGCAGATAACCTACCAATTGACGCTTGTTCTGCGGATCCTCCACGGGCAATAACGCCCGATGGTGGTGCTGGGCGATCCGCAGCACATCGCTCTTGCTCATTGTGGTGGTCACTCGCACCACGCGACCCTGGTGCAACACAATCGTCTTAAGCGGCAGCCCCGCAACCGCCAACATCGCTTGGGCCAGCGTTTGTTGAGCGGGCCTCAAGATACCAGCTTCATGTCCCTCGGTGATCAACTCCGCCAGCTCACGCCGGGCCAGCCGTAGTCGCAACTCTTGTGGAGAACGACGGGTCACGAATTGCACGGTGCGACTAAATGCCCACAACAAAGCTGTCACCGGAAAAAAAAGAACCGTACAACCCAACAACGGGGCAGTGCACCGTTTCAACAGCCTATTGGGCGCATCATAGAAGATGTTTTTCGGTAAAAGTTCCCCTAACAAGAAAACCACAGGAGCAAGAACAATGGGCCCTAGAACATCAACAAGCGTACCCCCTTTGGGAAAAAGTCGTTGGGAGCCAATCACGACGCTTAGCGAAACCAGATAGTTGGCCAAATTGTTTCCTACCAACGTCGTACCTACAAACACCGTCGGCTGGTTGCCAAGCCACAGCAGAGCCTTTGAGTTCCAGTTCCCAGCTAGTGCTTCAATCGCCAATCTTACGCGTGTAATGCGATAAAAGCCGGTCTCACATCCGCTAAAAAAGGCACTCAACGACACCCCCAAGAAAAACAAGAAAACAGCAACTATCATTGTCCCTCCTCCGAGTGTTGGAAAAGTTCCAATTCTAAAAGCATCTTCGGTTGACTTTCCAGCACGCGAAACCGAAATGGAGGCCAAGCTACCTCGTCTCCAACATCGGGCAATCGCTGGAGCACTTCCTGCAAGACACCCGCCACGGTTGTGCTCTTGCATTTGGGGAGAGTCACTTCAAAGAACCGACTTAGCCGTCGCATGCTTGTCATGCCTGTAACTTGCCACAAATTCTCACCCATAGGATGTATCGACGCGGTGGCCAGCATCCGTGCACTGCGACTCGAATCGTCTTCAAAAACCGTATGCAGCAAATCTTCGAGTGTAACGATACCAATCGTCTCACCGAATTCATTAACGACTGCTGCTACCTCCCGGTCTTCCGCGTTCAAGGTGTCGAATACGGAGGCAACTGTGGCGCACCAAGGCACGTAAACCACTGGCTTGGCGAAATGCTCTAGATTGTTTCGCGGAATCGTCGAAAGCAGTTTCAAGGCAATCGCACCAGCAATCTCTTCACTCTCTGGCTCTGTAACGAGCAAGTATCCACTCCGAGGAAACTCCCCCCCCAAATCAGTCAATTGAACCGGCGGCGCAAATTTCTGGTACAGAGTACGTGGACGCATCAACTCTTCTGCCGTCAGATCTGACAGTAGCACAATATTCTGCAAAGCCGAGCGCTCCTGAGCAGCAAGTTCCTCATCGGGCGTCGAGATAGAGATCGCTTGCTCCAAGTCGGCCAACTCCAAGTATTGTTCTTTCTGGAAATGTGGAAACAACAGACGTCGTAACGCATGGTTGACTGCCGAAAACATCGGAGAAAGCGGACGGAAAACTCGCACGGCCACCGTCAACGGAAAACTCACGATACTCGACACGAATCGTGGCGCAAGAACCCCAATCGTCTTCGGCAACATCTCGCCAAAAATAATCAGGCCAAGCAGTGCAACGAAAGCCACCAATCCCGCCTCGGCATGATGACGTTCGCTTTGGAGTCGAATACTAACCACCGACGCGATAGCGAAATACCCGATGTTCAAGATTAGATTCCAGAACAGAATCGCCATCAACAACTGTTCTGGATGTGCTAGTAGTCTCACAGCAACCCGCTGAAGGTGAGTCCCTCGCTTGAGTTGCCGACGATCCTCAGGTTGAAGGGAGAAGAGCGCTGCCTCACTACAAGAAAAGAATCCCGATGCGACAATGATCAACGCCATCGCGGCAAAAGCAGGACCAAAATTCTGGAGCAGAGTCACTGAAAGTTCTCACGCAAAGCAAATGGATCTAGCAATCAATCTGAGGGTCAAGCGACCAAGTTAGAACTATGTATCTCTTGAGTCTTGACTCTCAGCTCTCGACTTCCACCTCTTAATCCTGTCCAGTCGTCCGCCCCGTAGCAACATCGAATTCATATACAGCTGGCACCAGCATTGCAGCGGTGATAAACACATAGGTAACGACCGTGATCAAGAAAGCAGCTCCGAAGCTCTGCTGAAAATAGTTGGTTATTACAATGTAGGTAGCAAAGGGAGTAACTCCTGAGGCCAAGGCAATCGCCCGCGAGGGATTGCGAATCCCCAACGCATAGAACATACCCGCCCCCCCGCAAACCATGAATGCAATGAACGCCTGAAGCTGATAGGTAAACGAATTCTGAAAAGCCATCATCATCCGCATACATACTCCAATCCCCAAAAGCAAAAACAACACAGTGCTCAAGCTAACTCCTACGGCTGTCTGTGAAACAGCGTAGGTCATTCCGCAATGCACCCCGAGCATCGCTACGAAACAGTTCATTACCAAGAAAGCCAGTGTCAGAAAAACTATATTCTCCGTACTCAATTCACCGGTAAACCAAAGTATCCCACTCAGTGCCAGCGGTAGGAGAATCATCTCCTTGGAGTTATAGAAGGTGCCTAGAAGCTTCCCGTAAATGATTTCCTTAGGGCTCAAGTCGGTCACCAGCAACAGGTCCAGAGCGCGCAGATCGCGTTCATTCGTGAGGGACGTCACCGCCAAGGCATTCACCAGCACCAACCCCAGCACCATCAAAGGTAATAGCGGCTTTGCCATCACGGGCAGGCTGGCCGCATAGCGTGAACCGGAGCTTGTTTCGGGATCAAGCATCGCCACCAACGCCACCGCGCAAATAGCAAAAATCACAAGATACGCCGCCTTTACCACCACGATTTTCTTCCCATAGGCCCACGTACACACCTCTCGCCACAGAATCGGGTTGTCCCACACTTGCTTAGAGGTCTTTTCCTTGGGATTCGCGGCAGCCTGAGAGGCGAGCTTCTCGGCTTGCTCGTCGGTGAGTCGAGGCTGCAGTTCTTGTGATGGATTCCAAACTCGCATCCTCAAGATAGCCCACAAGTTCAACAACACCGCTGCCGCAATTGAGAGCAGCATGAACAAGTTCACCGCCCCACCACACCACTCAAAGAGCGGATTTGTGTCCCTCAAAGGTTGGATCGCAGCCAGAATTGCTCGCAAGGGGGAGAGAGCAATTGCCCAAGTCTCGGCAGGTGCCCCCAGCCATTCGCTTTCCAAACGGCCACTAGCCAGCACTTCACCCCCAACTACCCACAGCACCAATCCCAGTGCTGTCATCGCCAATGACTGGAATGTCTTTTCTCGCCACAGCGCGAGTGTCGAACCCAAACTCCCTGCTACGGCAGCCGCCGCAAGAGTGACGCCCACCACTCGAAAGACTTGCCCGTAGGATACACCGCCCAACAGGGTCAGCAGCATGAGCAACGGAACCGCCGCAATGATCAATACAAACACACTCAAGGAACTGGCGAGCAACTTCCCCAAAACCAACTCGGCATTGGTCATGCGGGTCATCAGCAACAAATCGAGCGTACGGCGATCTTTTTCTTGCGCCACCGCAGCAGTCGTCAGCAGCGCCGCGAATGCCACCGCCATCGCCATTTGCAGTGGAGCGAGCAAGCCAAACACAGCCGAGCCAAACCGTGCCAAGTCACTTAGGCTCCGCACACTTTGCGACCCAAGCAGGATGAGCCATGCCGTGAGCACTAGGCCAAACAACGCTGCCACATAAACGGCCCGTTGTAGGTAAAGTCGCAAATTGCGAACACTCGTGGTGACTTCTCGTGAAAAAACCGGACCGATGAGCAAGCAAATATTCCTTTGTTGGAAGCGAAAACTAAGCTACCTCCGATAACCGTGACACGACGAGTCGCCGGTATTCCCCCCACTATAAGCCCCACAACAGGCAGAGTCGAGTCTGGGGCCCCCAACGATTTTACCAGTCGTTGGCTGTAGCCTGCGGTTTCTTGCCCCTTCAATGGTCATTTTTCCCAAACAGCGACTGGCTACTCAGCACGAAATGTCTAAAATGAATTCGGCAGCAGCGCGGGCAGATAGTGATCTCCCGTTGGTTTACGCTTCCGTTCCTAATTTCGTCCTATTGCCAGGCTCTATTTCCTTAAACGCCGTAGCATAAGCGACCCACATTAAGGCAAAATAAAAATCATGAATTTCAGCAAGTCTCTTCGTCCTCTAGTACTCGCCAACACCATCCACTACGTGGTAATCGCCACAATCTCATTTACTGCGTCGTTTGCCCAGGCACAAGACCCTACGAGTCCCACTGCAGAGCCTACATCGGCCCTGGGTGCTGCCGAAGATGCCAGCATGCAACCAACCGTCGAGGCTTTAATCGGCTCGGCTGTCTCGCTTTCAAACCAGAAATATCCCGAAATCGAGAAAGCAATTCAGCGATTCAAGAACGGTGACGTCGAAGGGGCGCTTGAATTCCTCAAACAAGCTAAGGAAAAATACCCCAAGCTACCACCGACCTATATTACTCTCGCCAAATTGCATGTCATGGCAAAGAACAACCAGGGTGCCTACAATCTGCTCGAACTCCAGGTCGCCGAAGATCCCACCGATCCCGAGGCCTATTTATTGCTGGCTGATCAATCCTTTGCTGGCAATCGCACCGCGGAAGCCGAGGCCTTGTTTGAAAAAGCAGAACCGCTTGTTGAGAAGTTCGAAGGGAGTGCCAAGAGAAAACGCGATATGGAAATCCGCGTTCTAGCCGGTAAGGCGGCGGTGCAAGAACGCCGTGGAAAGTGGGAAGCTGCCCTGGAGTTACTCAATCAATGGGTAGAGACCGATCCTGACAATGCTATGTCCCATGCTCGACTTGGTGTTACCCTCTTCCGCTTGGATAAGTCCAAGGAAGCCTACGACGAATTCACCAAAGCACGAAAACTAAACCCCGAACTCCCTCACCCCTACGCTTCCCTTGGACAGCTTTTCACCCAAACCGGAGATATGGATAACGCTCGCAAGGCATTCGAACGGGCTTACAAAGAAGACAGTCAGGATCCCACAACTGTCCGTACTTATGCCGAATGGTTGTTGCAACAAGGCGAACTAGAAAAGGCCCAGGAAGTCTCCACAGCACTATTGAAACTAACTCCCTCGGCACCTGTGGCGGTCCTCTTGGATGGTGTCGTCGCCCTGATGCTCAATCAAGACGACCGAGCCGAACAGGCTTTCAACAAAGTGTTGAGTCTTGATCCAGGCAACGCCCGCGCCAATGACCTTATGGCGTTGCTATTGATCGAAAGCGCCGACGCGGCCGATCAAGAACGAGCCCTTCGGTTTGCGGAGCAGAACGCCAAGCTGTTTCCTCAGAATTCCCAGGCCAACATCACCAAGGCCTACGTGCTCTACAAGCTGGGCCGCATGAACGAAGCCCAAGAGCCGCTCCAGATTGGCGCCCGCGGCCAACTTCAAACCGACTCCGCCTACTTGATCGCCCGCATCATGGCTGACCAAGGCCAAAAAGACAAAGCCCGCCAGGCGCTCGAGCAAGTTCTTCAACAGAAACAGGGGCTCTTCGTATTCCGCGAACAAGCCGAGGAGCTACTCAACGAACTAAAATCCGAATAGCTGCCGCTTGCGGCTTGGCGCTTTCCACGTTTGGCAGCAACACGAATTGGAGCATACCTCACATCGCTTCCACGTCTCCTACCTTGAAAAAGGCAACAAGAAACAGAACGCCTAGAATGAGGTCAATTCCAGCGAACAATCCGAAAACCCCCGGAACGCGCGACAACATTAGCAGCGTAAATGTCGAGGCTGCAAAGAAAAACTTTTCAGCCACCCCCGCCAGCATCATCGGCCGCAGCCGCCGCGGATCGCTGGCGATGATCAAGAACCCAATCTGCCAAGCCAACGCTACTCCCACGAACCCGTAGAAATTCTCCGGATGGGTCATCGGTGGCGGATAGTCACGTCCGATGCGCGATTCAAGAAAGTACTGGGGTACGAGTAGAATTAGCCCATAGACCCCGGCCCAAAAGAACACTCGTTTTGCAAAAGCTTCACCAGGAGCCATCTAATTTCTATCCTACTCTCAAGCGGGCCATGCAATAGCAGACTCTTAAATGACCCGTGAAGTTGATCCCAAAAACTAGCCAGCTTGATAAGGTGTTGATGCCTCGGTTGACCTTGTCCCTAAGTTTTATCCACTTGGAACGCCAGGAAACAAGAGGTTTTTGGCTCGCAAACGCAAATTTTCCTCAGAAGAGTTTTTCTTGTCGTTAAAGTTTGCCAGACCAGATTTTTTTCTGCAACGGTATTGACCGGTGCTCCTCTTTGTATTTCGTATTAATCTGACTGTATGGTCGATAGTAACGGTAAGCAATTTTTCTGCTGAACGAATTGTAAGACGTGTAGCTCTTCGAGGGGTTTGAGCGGATTATGTTGGGAAGGAACAATTCGGGCAATTGACAGATCTGCTCAAACAAGAGCTCTCTCGTGACAATATGTGCCGAATAAGTAATTTCAAAAATACATACTAGACTTCCGATCCATTAGGCGAAAAACCATGAAAATGTCGACTATTTCTCTCGCAGTCTTCGTCGGTTTACTTCTACCGATACAGGCAAACGCAGAAGAAAACAGCCAAGAGGTTGAAGAGACTCTAATGTCCCCCGAAAGCTGTGAGCTGAGTAACATGGACTTCTATGAAGCCAAGAGCATTGCGACAAAGGAGTTGGTTGTCGAGCAAGGCGAGTTAGTCGCTTCTGCGAGTGCGGTGACGCCTTGTCGGTGTGATTCAGAAGACTCCTGTTGTGGTTGCAATAATCCATCCGGATGTAGCTGTAGTACTTCCGTTTGTGATGAAGACGAAATTGGACTTCTTCAGGGCATGTTGGACCCATGCTCACCATTCGTGATCGGTGGCTGGACCACATTTGGTTACTACAACAAGAACACCAGGCAGTCCTTTGATAAAGGAGATCTCCTCTCCTACAACGATGTTCCTAACCGTCTGAATATCCCCCAGTCCTGGCTCTACTTAGGCAAGGAAGCTGACGGATCTCAAGGCCTTGATTTTGGTTTTCGCGTCGATGCTGTCTATGGAACTGATGCCCAAAGCCTGCAAGCGACTGGGAACCCCGGTGCTCAAATTGTAAACTCAGGCACGTTTGATGCCTCTTGGGACCACGGCGTCTATGGTTGGGCTATGCCGCAGCTTTATGGCGAGGTCGCCTATGAAGATTGGTCAGTCATTGCCGGCTATTTCCTTTCGCCGATCGGATATGAGTCCTCCAGGGCGATAGACAACTTCTTTTTTAGCCACTCGCTTACCATGTTTAATAGTGAACCCTTTACCAACACAGGCGTACTAGCAAAGAACACTGCCTATGAGGGAGTGACATTCTATGCTGGTTGGACCCTGGGCTGGGATACGGCATTTGACCAAAACCTTGGTGGCAACAGCGGAATCGGCGGCTTCGTCATCGAACCAAATGATCTCGTCACATTTACTTACCTAGCATCTGCGGGAGATTTTGGCTTTCGAGGTGACGACGGCTACAACCATAGTATTGTGCTCGAACTCTTATTAACGGACAAACTGGAGTATGCCTTGCAAAGCGATTACGTTCGTACCAACAATAGCTTTGCAACTCCAGGGTTCTCAGTTGAAGAGTTTGGCGTTGTCCAATACGTATACTACCAATTAAACGACAAGTGGTGGGCTGGAGGCCGCGCTGAATGGTGGAAGAGTAACTCAAGCACGCCAGATCAGCAGTCCTACAATGACATTACACTCGGGCTCAATTACGAACCGCGTTCCAATATCGTTTTCCGCCCAGAAATTCGATATGACTGGACACCCGCTGAGGACAACTTCGCAGCAGCAGTTGCCCCCAACTACAATCAGTGGGTTACTGCTATCGACTGTGTGATTACTTATTAGCCAACTTCTAAAGATGTCATACTCCGCACGAGTATCCGTAAGCAACTCGTGCGGAGTTTTTCAGATAGTAAATGCTCGGGAAGCAATCATTGTGCATCACTTGTCGCCTTCAGATTTCATGCTGAGGTGAAAACTGCACCTCAGTCGCCTTAAGAGGCGTTCCCGGCTTCTCCCGACGAGCTTTCAGGTAGAGTCTGAGTCTCAACTTGTCCAGAATCTTGGCTTGATTCAACGGTAATCGGATCCCAAGAACCTGACATTCCTTGATAGCTCCAAGAGTTTCCATCGACAAAGTCTACTCGCACAAAAAGTTCGAGTTCTCTACCCAACTGATCTCGATAAACGTGAGATATCAATTCGTAACGGCTTTCGCCGCTGGAAATAGGCAAGATGCTATTATCCGGTTCAGATATCGGAGACCATGCGGATTGGCTAGCATGATATCGCCAAGTTTCTCCGGTGAAGCGGTCGAGGCGAAGAAGTATCTCTAACTGCCGTCCATTCTGCAGAAACACGTGGTCTGTAAACTGGTATCGCATGCTATCGAGATTCTCGCTCGATGAGGTTTCAGCAAGCAAATTCTGGAAATCTTGGGCACCAACATAAAGTGCCCAACTCCCAGAAGCCAGCATCATCATCAACATCGTCGTCCAAAAAGTTCTTTTCATTGCATAGTTCCCTTCATAGGTTTGTCACAGGTATTTAGTGAAATCATAAACCAGAAAAACCGTGAGATCTTCACTGCTGAAGACTCCTGAATCATTAATTCATTTCATAGGACAACCATCCCTTTTTGCTTTCACGGCGCAGCCAGACCATCGCTTGCATATGATCGACATCGACAATCATTCCGCCAATGGTACGGTTACTGTGAATACTCCTTCGTTTACCTTGGGACGAATCTCCCAAAATCTTTCTCGCCTTCTCTATCGACATCGTTTCAGAGACATTCTCTGATGCACGACTTAATCTGCCAAATGTACCAAAGCGATTGCTATTCCCTTCCAGAACAGCCATCTCAGGCATCAAATAGTGATTGGTATGCACGAAAGGAATAGCGGGGGTTGTTATGATGTGACTTTTTGCAGAACACTCGACACTCCAAACATTGCCCAACGAATTAACGATTACGTGGTGAAATCCAGATGCACGTCGTAGCCGCCCTAGCATTTCCAAATCTCGCTCGGGCGCACTCGTATCGGAAAGCCATCTTGCAACCACACATTTGGGTATGCCCATCTGATGATCGTAATGGTTCAAACTATTGATTGCTTGCAAAATACCGTGGGAATTAATTGAAATTGCATTTCCACCCAAAGTATTCACATAGAATAGCTCGAGCGTCGTGGCGTCCCCAATGGTTCTTTTAAGAACGCAAAGTTCATCCTCCGCATCGGCTGACCAATCTTCATTATGCGCTACAAGGAATCCGTTGTTTGTGACGAATGTCGTACATTTTTCCTGGACGTCTTGCGTGAGCTCATCGAGGAGATTCAGAGTCCAGAGTTCCTCGAAGGAGGTCCCCGCCCCATGAGCGTAGCCTTTGAGCTCAGCAACTAACTCGGGAAAAACTTTTTCTGTGGGCGTTAGATATTCACGCGACCGACGGACATATTCACTCCATACCTTGCCTTTTCTTTCTTCGTTCAAGGACTGAAGTAGGGACTCACCGAAGAGTTTGCCCTTTTGAAGACCAAGCTCGTAGGTATTGTCTGCCTCGATTTCAAAGTAATTCTTATGAGTCATGCGAGGAGTTTCCTGGATCACGCAATTGATTGATGGGAATACCAATCCATCGTGTCTTTTCAGGCAATGAGTCGCCCTTCATCAACAATGACAGCGGGCCAATTGAGGAGCCTTGTTGCATTTCTGAGTCGTACAATACTATTGACATATTTCCTACGGAACATTCATCACCTACCACCAACGACGAGGATTTCATAATGCGGTCTTCGAAGAGGTGATTCTGGATTACTGCCCCGGAATTCAGCGCAGCGTAGTTGCCAATACTGACCAAATCAAATTCCGAAAAGAGCTCCGTTTCGATGAAGGCCCCTTTTCCTATTTTACATCCCAGTAATCGCAAATACGAGCTAAAAAATGGAGTGCCGAACAGTGGCCACGCGAGCGACATAGTGATCATCTCGAAAACGGCATTCGTCAACTCGTTCAGCCAGATATAGACGCACCATAGTGGCTTGATGACGGGCTTAATTGTTCCCATGCAGATTTGCTTAATGGCCACTACTAGGAGCAAGGAAAAGACTACGAGAAAGGAAACGAGTACGGGGACAAGCGCAAGAATTGCCCCAGGTGAGAACCTAGACACGCCGGCGACAACGCAGACACTAAACAATGCCAATGCGAGCATACCGATGTAATAAGGGAGCAACACTCTCAGCCCGTCGATGAAAATCCGCGTTACGTAGAGCCTCAAGGTAGGCCGAAATATTGTCGCATCGTCAAATCCTTGCACCTTCTCCCGATGCGGCAGTCTGAATGGTGGAGAGCCAAGCCACTCCGTGTTGTCCGTAAACTCGGAAGCGTTCGAAGTGGGGGGAACCGAAAGGACACCCACAAGACAATTGCTACCAAGTTCAATCCCATCAGGAAGCAGAGCCCCGTTGCCTAGAAAAGTCCGAGAGCCAATGCGATTGAAACTGACCTGAAAATGCCCTCGATAGAGACGCCTGCCACCGATCATCGAGCCGTCAGCCAGAAAACTCTCTTGCCCGATTGTTACTAAGTCAGGAGTAACATGAGTGACTGTAGATATCTCTGCTCGAGAGCCGATATTGGCACCAAGCATACGGAGCCAACTGGGGAGAAAAATTGTCGAGTAAACAGGGTAGACGATTGATGAGGCGTACCTCAGAAATAGATCAGCTGACCATCTCTTCAGATAAACCCAACTCTCGAGGGAATGGACGCCGGTATCCGATTTTGGCAGCAGTGTACGCTTAACAGCCGCTACAAAAAGACAGAACCAGACCAGGCAAAGTGGAAGACCCATGAATAACGAAGTGATGCTCCCTGCAGCACCTCCATACCGAAAGCCAGCAATCAGCAACAAAGCGATCGGCATGATAATACCCAACAGCAGAATTTCACCGAAGATCTCGCTGCTGATGAAGTGCAACATGCAATACAACCCTGTTCGCCTAGAACTAACTTGCTTCCCAATGTCAATGTCAGGAACCTTGACCGTAGCGGGCTGTGCCGGAGATCCAGCAAATGCTTCACCACTGCCAATGGTCGAGTTGTCTGGCAACAACGACATGTCATCGAGTAGGGCGTCGTCTTCCATCCGTGTATTAATACCCAAAGCACATTGGGTGCCTACAAAACATCTGCTTCCAATCTCAATAGAACCAATTTTCAATAAGCCATCTTCGACTCGATAACCCAAAAAATGAGTTTCCGATCCAATACACGTGTCGTCTCCAACGGAAAGCAGATCAAATATCACACAATTGTTCGAATCAAAAAGGCTATTCTTCCCGACCTGTGCACCCATCAATCGGTAGTAGAAACTCATGAGGGGGGAGCCAATGTAAATATCTGTCCACGCCAAAAACTGAGTTCGAGTAACCAACCACCAGCGGAAGTAATAGAAACCCCAGACAGGGTATTCGCCAGGCTTATATCTCCCAATGACCACCCATTTCACAGCAATCGAGAGTAGAATCCCAACTAGAGGGGCAAAGAAGACGGCTGCTGACATGGACCAAATGTAGGCATTCAGCGATACCTTCGCTGTGAGCAGCGCAAATGTAAGAAGAATGCCTATCAACAGGGGAGTCGCGGCTAAACTGTAGATCACAGCCACTGAAACCGCTTGAAGACAGTAGCAAATGTATCGAGTTAAGCGGGGTACACTCTGGAAGACTTCTCGACTTGTCACGGGCGCAGGTGAGGCTACCGAACTCTCAAGCGATGCTTCCGATTCATTGACCACCGAACTGGATACATGCTCAGCAAGCTGAACTACCGTTGGATTCATGTAGACATCGCGAATCGCAACGTCATAACCGTACTCTTTCCGCAGCAGCAATGCCATCTCCACTGCTAGTAAGGAGTAGCCACCAAGGTCTAGAAAGAAATCGTCCTCGATTGAGATAGAGGACACGCTAAACAACTTCTCCCATACGCTTACGATCCTAGATTCCAACTCATTTCGAGGTTCTACAACAGATCGTTTGACCGGCACCAGCGGAAGCTTCGGGGCCGGGAGACGATTACGGTCAACTTTGCCACTATCCAACGTGGGCAGGACATCCAAATTGTCGAGAAAACTTGGAATCATGTAATGAGGCACGTGGTCTTTGAGCCAATTCAAAATCTCGTCTCGATCGATAGATTCCACCGAGTTGGCTGGAACAACGTAAGCAGCGAGTTCCTTTTGACCACCTTTATCAACGATATTTACTACCGCCTGATCGATGGCTGAGTGTCCACGTAGTACCGACTCTATCTCAGCAAGCTCGATACGGTATCCACGCACTTTCACTTGTCGGTCGATCCGACCGTGAAACACTAAATCACCGGTAGCAGTTCTTTCGACCAGATCTCCCGTACGGTAGAGTTTCGAGCTATGGCCGTTGCTACGCAGGGGATTGTCGACAAACTGCCTTATGGTTTGGTCTGGTTGTCCTAGGTATCCCCGTGCAAGGCCAACACCGCCGATGTAGAGTTCGCCTCTGTTTCCTGGAGGCACTGGTTGCATATTGCGGTCTAGAATCAAGGCTTCATACCCGTTCAACGGACGCCCAATAGTCACCTGTTCATTAGGCACACATTCGGCCACTGTCGCATTGACTGTTGTTTCAGTCGGTCCGTAGACATTGAGCATTCGACGGTTGTTTGTGGCCCATTTGTTCACCAACGCAGCCGGGCACGGCTCGCCACTTACGATAATCAGGCGCAGACTCGGAATGTCGTCATGAATCATTCCCAAACAGGTCGGGACCGTCGAGAGGACGCTGATACCCAAATCGCAGAGCAACTTGGCTGCTTCGTTGCCAACATGTGCGATCTCTGTGGTTCCTACCACCAAACACGCGCCATTGGAAAAGGCCATCCACATTTCTTCGACGGAACCGTCAAATCCAAGCGCGAAGCCATGGTAGACGCGGTCCTCAGAAGTGAGTCGCAATTCCTCGTTGAAAGCCTGCACAAAGCGGACAACATTCCGATGCTCGGTCATCACGCCCTTGGGGCGCCCTGTACTGCCAGAAGTGTAAAGAACGTAGCAGAGGTCTTCTGCTGTCACGCCCGTCTCATCAATTGACAATCGATCAGTGGATTGAGCTGAAATGTCAGGACTGCTATCGTCACAAATGATGCATAGTCCACCGAAATAGGTTTTTGCTCTGGATGCGTGGGCTTGTTCGGTCAGAAGTGCTGTCACTTCGGCTTCTTCGAGAATGTGCCCAATGCGCATGTCGGGGAAGGCCGGGTCAATTGGAACATAAGCGGCACCTGCCTTGAGCACCGCCAGAATGGCAAGAATCGAGTTCTCAGAACGGCGCATGAAGAGACCAACGAAATTCCCAGGTCCGATACCGCAAGACTTGAGATGCCGGGCAAGCTGATTCGCGCGTCGGTCAAGTTCTTCGTACGACCACTCAACTTCACCGCAAACCAACGCCGTTTGACAGGGGTTCTGCTCTACGTGAGATTCAAACAGCTCATGAACACACAGTGTGTCCGATATCGTCAGGTTGGCCATTTATGTCAGACTCGATTAGGCAAGATCCACGGTAGAAGAGGAGGTCTTCGATTCGCGAATGGCTTCGTCGAGCATTCTTTGTCCCTCGACTGGATCACTCCATCTTAACCTCGATTGCTCGCTCAAGCTATGAATCGGATCAAAGTAGAAGAACAACTTTCCCGCTTTAACCGAAGGAGCCGTATAAACGGCTATTCCAGTATCTTGATTGTAGTATTCATAGGAATGAATCGAGCGTTTCCCCCCCCCGCCGGGTAGATCACAGACAAACGTAGGTGTATTAAACCCTGCAGTCGAACCTCGGACATGCTTTTCTATGTTGAGTGCCGTCGACAAGCTGGTGCGCAGGTCCTCTATTCCGCTCACCATGTCGCAAACATAAACATAGTAGGGATGAACGTTGATATAGCTTAAACGACGCACCAATTGAATCATTGTATCGACTTCATCGTTTACTCCTCGCTGCATGACTGCTTGGTTACGCACAGTAATGCCTCGCTCGTGCAACACGCCTAATGCTTGCTGAGAAATCCAGGTCATCTCCTTGGGGTGATTGAAATGGGTATGAATCGCCATGTCTTTATGGTTCTTACGAGCGTGATTACCAACGGTAGTGAGCGCCTGCAGCCACTTTTTATCCGAAAGTATTTTCTGTGGCATGACCGCCAATCCTTTGGTCGCAACTCGGATCCGGCGAACGTTCGGAATCGCAAGTAATGTTAAGCCGATTTCTTCTAGTTGGTCAGCACGCAGATTGTAGGCATCGCCCCCACTAATAACGATGTCTTCAAGCTCCGGCCGCGATTCGATATACTCAAAAGCTTTTTTCCATCGCTCGTAGTCGACGCGAAGCGAAACCTTAGATACTTCCTCCGTATCCATGCCGACAGAGTAACTCCGTGTGCAAAAGCGGCAATACACTGGACAGGTATTAATGGGAAGGAAGAGCGCTTTGTCGAAGTAGCGATGAGTAAGGCCTGGGGTCGGCGAATCGCCTTGCTCGTTGAGAGAATCGAGATGCGTATTGGGATGGTCTTCGAGAAGTCTATTGCCTATTGGAACAAATTGAATGCGCAAAGGGCAATTATATGGATCTTCCCAATCGATGAGCGAGATGATGTAAGGAGAAATGCGTAGCGCCATGGGGGCCTTACTAAGTCCCTGCTCCAAATCGGTGAAGAATTCTGCGGGCGCAAAATCTCCGATCAATTTTTTTAGTCGCCCAGCACTGGTTTTTGAATTTCGCGACTGCCACTTGTAGTCTAGGAATGTCTCACGGTCGATATCCGCATATGCCGGAAGCTTGCGCCAGAATTCCTCCTCAGGGAACTGGCCATGAGTTAAAGACTCGAAGGAAACCGGCGGACGAACATGCTGTAAACTCTGGTATTCTCGACGAGGCGTTTGCTCTAATGTCGATTGACCTTTGCCAGGCAGGGATATTTTCGATATCTCGCGCCGTTCGGTCGTCGCAGTATCAATCATCAGATGTTTCTACCAAGCTGCTAGATTTCAATTGTCTTTATTGTGTCTCTCACTGGAGAATCACTAAAACGTTCTCAGACTCAATGAATTTTGAATGAACCTCCCGTGGTCTTTCGAGTACCAACCAGTGAGTTCGATTTGCTGCCATGCGATAAGATCTAAATCCATAGGATGATCTCGACATACAGCCGGTCTCTGGTTTTAAATTCACATAAGACGGAGAAGAGTCAGATTCTTAGTGGAGTTTGAATGAACCGCAGGACAACGCATCACATCAGGGTTGTCGGTAATTAGTGGGCATATGGGTTATATGTGACATTAAGCTAGCTTAAGTGCTTTGCGAGTTTTGTCAATATTGGGCTATATAAGAAGAAAGGGAAGGCATCAGCTATGATCCAATTCCAACTTTATGAAGGTTGGGATTGTCCCAAGAAATGAACTACATAAAGTCTTTTAGGGAAATGAGTTAGGGCTCTGCACTCAGATTCGACAAGCGTCCTTGAAGAAACCAATAGCCTATCCAAACACCTAGCAAAAGTTACTTCCAACGCTCCCATTCCAGCGCCATCACAGTAGGTAAAGGGATAGGATCTAGGCTCCCTTCAGCTCAGATTGCTCGGAATGGATAGGAGAGAATGGTTTCTCTTGGTGCCACTAGAATTAACTGACCTAACCCCTAGGGCTAAATGACATGCACTGCCGGTATTGACCACAAAAAGCGCCCAGCCTTTCTCGCACTGCATAAAGAATGCACTTAGAATAACTAGCGATTCTTGGCTCTCAATAGCAAATCTCGGTTATAGCCACAGGAGTTGCAGGGGCTCCCGACTGCTAGCTCACCTTCACCCTAGATAAAAGGTGTGTGAACTTGACGGCGTACGATGGTCCCCCTAGTCTTCGCCCCGGTTTCTAGGCCCGTGCGCGCCTCTGCGCACAGGCTTCGCCAGCCTTTTCCGGGGACAATTCCTTTGCAGGAAAAACCAGCCATCCAACCCGCAACGATACGGCAGCCGCCCGGGCAGTGTCGCTCATCGTTCGTATTGCTGTTGCTGTTTTGCCTGGTAACTGGTTGTGCTACCTCAACCAACAAATGGGTAGCTCTGCGTTCCACTCCTCGCAATCCTCTCACCGAGTCCCTTGGACTACTAACCAAACAAGGCCCCAAACCGACCGAGCGAACTCTCCAACTGCTCCGTCGCTATAACTTGCATGAAGATCTGGAAGGTGATCGCCGAGAGTTGCTCGTCAAACTAGGCGAGATTGAAAAACGGAGTCCTAATCGCGAGAACGTCTACGCCCAAGCAGAATTGGCCTACGTCGTCGGCAAACGAGCCGAAAGAGGCTCGCATTCAGAAAAAGCTTTAGAGTACTATGGTGCTGCCGTGTTGCATTCCTATAGTTATCTCTTCGACGAGAAGTATGCGACCGTATCCAACCCCTACGATCCTGAATTCCGCCGCGCATGTGATCTCTACAATGCGGCTTTAGAAGGGACCCTCCGGATTGTCCAAGAACAAAACTCCTTGCAACCCGGCACCACGCAACATATCAAAACAGCGAATCACGACTGCCGGCTCGAAGTGCGCCTGCAGAGTAACGATTGGCACGCCGACGACATCGATCATTTCGAGTTTGTCACTGATTACGAAGTGCATGGATTACGTAATCACTATCACAACTTCGGCTTGGGCGTTCCACTAATCGCGGTGCGCCGCAAGCACGAGGGAGAAGATCCCCGTGAAGAATATTATCCCGAGGATCTCTCCTTTCCCGTTACTGCGTTTCTGCGTGTTAACCTGGCAGCAGCCAACGAGAGTACGGTCCAAACTGCCGTCTTGGAACTCTTTGATCCACTCAACCAACCGATGGTCCAGGTAGCAAGTCACAATGTCCCGCTGGAGACGGATCTAAGCACTCCTCTGGCACATACGCTCAGCCAGCCTGCATTGGACGACACACGCCTCTCCACCTTGGGACTCTTGAAGCCTGAGAAAGTCAAACAGGTTCAGGGGCTGTATATGCTTGAACCTTTTCAAGAAGACAAGATCCCCGTTTTAATGGTGCACGGTCTCTGGTCGAGTCCAGTCACCTGGATGGAAATGTTTAACGACCTCCGCAGTGATCCGCAAATACGGAAGCATTACCAATTCTGGTTTTACCTGTATCCCACAGGTCAGCCATTCTGGTTCAGCGCGGCCCAGATGCGAGAAGACCTTGCTGACATGAGACAGAAAGTCGATCCCGAAGGCCGTTTTCCAGCACTTGATCAAACGATATTGGTCGGCCATAGCATGGGTGGACTTGTTTCTAAGTTGCAGACGGTGGATAGCGGCAATGACTTCTGGTCCACACTTAGCGAACACCCCTTTTCTGAGTTGCAGGCCGATGAAGAATTACGCGAAGGACTGGCACAAACATTCTTTTTTGACCCCAATCCCTCGATTCGCCGCGTGATTACAATCGGAACACCTCATCGGGGGAGCGAATTTGCCAATGACACAACCCGATGGCTTGGCAGAAAACTCATTCGCATTCCCACAAAGCTCATGCAAGGAAAACATCAACTCATCGCACGAAACCCAGGGTTCTTTCGCAAGGACGCTCCGCTGGATATAAATACCAGTATCGATTCGCTTGAACCCAAGTCTCCTCTGTTACCGGTGTTGTTGACTGCTCACTGCAGCTCGTGGGTTAAGTACAACAACATCATGGGTGAATTGCCCGCCGAAGGAATCGCAAGTTGGTTTTCCAGTGGCAAAGGTGACGGCGTCGTGACTCTCGAAAGTGCTCGATTAGAAAATGCCGAGTCGCAAATCGTAGTGCCGGCGGATCACTCTCTAGTACATCGACATCCACAAAGCATACTTGAGGTCCGTCGAATTCTCTTGCAGCAGGTGGCTGAAATACGCAATTACACCTACGGTGATCAAATTAATCAAGTCTCAATTCCACAGCAATCTATCCGGGAGGCCAGAATCCAATCAGAATTGCCATTACCGACATCAACTTCCAATATTGATTCTGAGATTGCCCAAGAAGCAACTCCTATTCTTGCTAAATAGACCAACTAACCTGGCAGTTTCCTGATTGCGTTTTCGACAAAGTTCTTTCTGCCGTCTGGGACGATTCACTCGACCAAGTTGACGAGGGGCAAAACCGGTTAGAAGTCATATTCCCTGATGAGCCTCCCGTTGGGACTGTCTTCGGTTCGAGAACCGAGTCATTTTGACGCACCTCCTGCTCAAGCGAGTCATCTTCGATATCGAAAACTAATTCGCCCCGCAGTACGTTCATGTCTTCAGGGGCTTGGATTCCCAAACGTACGCCCTTGCCTTTCATTCGCAGGACAGTGATAGTGATGTCATTTCCGATCTTAATCTTTTCGTTTTGCTTCCGTGTTAAGACTAACATTTTGCACTCCCGTTGCTTGTTTAGATAAGCTTCTGTTCCAGAGAAGTTGGTGTCGAAGTGACACACGAGCATACTACGCACAGGATATGCCATTTGTGCGAAACCAACCTGACATTCGCCGTATCTGGCTGTCCTATAAGGCTTTTTGCACTGCTAGCACTTTGTGGCACATGGATTGCTGGCTCACGCATGTGCAAAGAAATTGTAAGTCTGTCAGTCAGAATGAGATTTCCGTCGTGGACGGAACAGCGCTGGCCATTGGTAGCGTTGAGATACAGGAGTTACCGACATTTCGCTCAGTTCTGGGGACCTTTGTCTAAACGATCTCTGAGTTTTGCGGCCAGTTCATATTGCTCAGAGGCAATAGCCTGGGCAAGTTGTTCGGCCAGAGAAGGGCCAACATCATAGTGCTTTGCGATTGAACTCTTCATATCTCGCAGTTTATCCAGCAACGTATCTTCATCACTCTCTTCAGCCGAGGAATGGGCATCAAACAGTTTTTGCAACGCCGACAATCCTTCGTCGATCGCTTCGACAGCGCCCCGGTGATTCGACTTTTCCAATTGAATCAAAGTCAAAGCTTGAATCTTATGAAACATGACAAAAGGACGATACTGTTCGTGCATTAGTGTCCAATGGGGGTCCGGCGAATTGGCCGTACTGAAATCCATGAGCGCCAATGTATGGTCGGCATCACGAACGGCCTCGTCATAGCGATTCAGAGTTAGCCAGCAGACTCGCCTATGATAGAACTGATAGAATTCGCGATCAATTTCTCGACAGCTATCATGATCTAACTGAAATGCCGGACCATCTGCAAAAGACTGAGAGAGCAGGCTGTCATAATAGGTATCGAAACCTTCGGGCTTCTCCCCATCGGGACGTCCAGAAACCTCCAACTGAATGATCCCCATATCTACGCGCAGCTGCAAGAGCGGCCGTCCGTCGGAACCTTTCACCTCTCTCACCATCACTTGCCCGGGAACAAATGGCCAATCAGAAAGGTACCGATCAAGATGTTGGATGCGTTTTGGCATCGTTAATGGGAACTGGGGTATAATCTAGAGTGGAATACCGTATCAACTACCAGAATTATAACCCAAATGTGTCTTCGTTGAGCAACCAGTCCCGCAAAAAAATGTGGACCGATAATTTCTCGAAAACGACTATCCCAGCGACTTGACAGCAACATTTACTAGATGGGAACTTTCGCTAACCTTCCCCACCTTCGTCACATAAAAGCGTTTCCTGAATTAGATCGGTTTCTTCTTTATCGTGGCGATCAATTTGGTCCAAGAGTGAGTATACGTCTTCACACAACCGATCCATCCCGCCCGGGTCAAATTCGGTAATCTCTTCAAATCGAGGATTTAAATCGTCGAGAGCCAGTCGAAACTGATCGTGCTCTCGTTCCAATCGATCGACGCGAGATTGCATGTTGGGTTTGATCTCGCCAACCATTGCCATGTAACCATCTTGTTCTTCAAGATTCATTAATCTTTCCAAGTGCCTTTGAAACGACTTGAGGGTGAATTGGACGCTCGACAGCTTGCGAGGTATTCCTTCCGAGGGAACCTTCCAACCTAAAGTGACCCTAAGTGCTTGTTTCACGTGGTCCAATATCTGGTGCTCCATCCAAGCCGCGTTTGCCTGTGCTTTTGAATCGATCAAGTGCATTGACGAATCCTCCATTCATATCAACCCGTGAGTGTTATTCATGCCTCCTGCTCGCAGTGAGCAGCGTTTGGCCTTATAAGCGATCGGTGCAAAGTCAAATAGGCACATCCCAAGCAAAAACTTTGCCAACCAAATGAAAAGAAGAGAAGTAAAAATTGAAAATCTCGACTCGGCACCTAGGACTTTTTGGGAATGCACCTAGTGCGAGCAGCCTAACAATTCTAACTACATTCAGACCGTCCTGACAAGTAACTGACAACTCCCGATGACACGAATTCCACTTCGAAACAATACTTAAAACCTTAGTAGAATTGGAGTTGTGTAATTCCTGTCAATCTATTCTTCGCCGGCTTTAAACTGGCGGGCCTGTTTACGCGATGATTTTTCGCGTTTGCTCCTCAAGCGTCTCTCGACGGATGCTTTTGTTGGCCGTGTGTTTTTTCTTTTTCGGGGAGAAACTAGGGCAATTTGAAGAAGCTGGCGAAGCTTTTCGCAGCAATCCGACAGGTTGCGGGCCTGGTTTCGATATTTGTCACTGGAAATCAGGATGTCGCCTGACTGGCTAATTCGAGAACTGAACTGCTGAAGGAATCGAGACTTGACCTCAGGAGGGAGGGCGGTTGAATCTGATATATTCCATCGCAATACTACTTTGCTATTAACTTTATTTACATTCTGCCCCCCCGGACCAGAGCTTCTAACAAAAGTTGCAGCTAATTCTGTTGCAGGAATTGTGATTCGCGAGTTGACAATTAGTGACCGAGCCATGGCACTGCACTCTAACAGCTGGCGAACTCTTCGAGAACCTAGAAAGTGACATGCTCAGAAGTAGTTCAGAATCGCCGATCGGACGGTTTAGAAATAGTGAAACATTTCCGATGTCCCAACTTCCAATTTGGAACCCCTAGCTCAACGATGATATATCATGATCCTGCATTGCTCAAAGAGGGCACAAGCCGTTCAAATCGCAATCGACTATCTTCTATTAAATGTTGGTAGTTGGCGGGTCCAAATCCTTGTCCAGCAAGCTCAATATCATAGTCGCCCGTGTATCCGGCGTTGAGCAATTCAGACAGAAGGGTACGTAGTGGAACTAGACCGGTTCCCAGTGGACAACGTTGACGATCTGGACAGTGAGGTTCCCTTCTATCTCCTAGCTGCACAAGAGCGATGTGAGGCACAACTTCTCGCAAATTGGAGATCAATGCCAAGTCGTGGCCAAAATGGTACGTATCAAAAACAAGTTTCAGATTGGGAGAACCAATGCTCTCGATAAACGCAATCGTAGATTCAATATCTGTTAGAAATGTCCACTCCCGCGCACAAGCAGGATGCATCGGTTCGATTGCAAGCGTCACGTCGGCTGCTTCAGCAAGTGAGAGCATACTATCGAGCGCCAATCGAAACAGTCTTTCTGCATGACGAAAAGTATGGTGGTTCCGACCTCCAGGATAGACAATCAAACAGCCAGCGTTTGCGGCCCCGGCTAAGCGAATAGCATGGCAACCATCCTCGACTGCTTCGCAAAAACTTCGACCATCACTGCCGGTGAACCCCCCAGCCCAAAGAAGATTAGATACCGCCAAGCCACTAGCCGCTAATAGATCTATCCCTTCTTCTTCTCCATAATCACTTAGCTTTTGCCTCCAAACTCCAATCGATTCAAATCCTGCTGCTAGATACCGTCGGATGTCTTCTTCAAAAGTCCAACGATAGGTGGTTACCTCACTCATCGATAATCGGGAAACCTTTTGAGCACTACTGAGATTCATGTTGAATTCGACTCCTAGGTTTCGCTATCTCGGTCAAAAAACCGAAGACCAAATGTGCCTGTTTATCAATTCTGTTCTACTTTGGTTTTTCAAAGTGCCGTTGTCAGGCTGGCTGAGTATGCTAAATCGACTGATTGGTGTAAAGCTTGAACTGAGCATAAAAAAACCTGGCCATCAGGGGTGTCGCAATTTCGAAGAACCTCAACTCTCTGGCCGATTCCAGGCTCTTAGTGTGACAGGTTCCCAGTGGCATGGAGCTAATCCTAAAATCCTGAAACTACTTTCCTAATCTTATCCATGGCCCCTAAAGAGATTGTAGGCGGCAGGCTATTGCCTCTCCTCAATTCGTGCTAAACTGTTAGCTAGAATACATCGCGTTTACTTCGATTTAGTTAGCACGCTTTGCTAGCAGAAAGACTCCTACTCGCTCATAACTAATTGGGAAAAACACCAGATTGGTATGGACCTATTTGGCAAATTAGTTTTGTGGGCAGATGGTTTTGATAGATGAAACTGAGCCAACGCTCAAATTAACTCCGGCAATTGGAATTAGGGATCTTGTTTCGATACGGTTTTCTAGATATTCGTTTTCACAAGCAGACGTAGCGACCGAAGCGGAATTGGCCGCATTTCTGACATGGAGGTTCATCGGTAAGGTTAGCCCTTGTTGACAAGACGTGGCTTTTCAAGTCGTTTCTGACTACTGCCCGGTTTGCCGGAGTGAATGAAATGTCGATCCGCCTTCTGATAGCCGACGATCATGCGGTGGTAAGGGCGGGTATCACGGCAATGCTGAGTACAACCGATATCGCTGTTGTTGCTGAGGCATGCGATGGCACCGAGGCATTACAGTTAGCCCGAAAGCATCGCCCCGATGTCGCTCTCTTGGACGTACGCATGCCTGAACTCGATGGCATGGCCTGTCTTTCTAAACTAGGAGTCGAATTCCCCGACACTCCCGTCATTATGTTTAGTGCTTATAGGAACCCGACTTACATCGCGAGGGCAGTCGCTCTCGGTGCGATAGGATATCTCACGAAGACCTCGTCGCGAGAAGAACTTATCGAAGCCATCAGGCTTGGAGCTTCTGGTGAGTCGTTGTGGAGTCGAGATGATTTGCGTGCAGTATCCGGATCGCTGTCTAGTGCGCGCTTAGAAAACGCACTAGATGTTCCGCTCACAAAACGGGAGAATGAAGTCCTCAAGCAATTAGCCTTAGGACTCAGCAACAAGGAAATCGCGCAAGCCTTGTCAATTAGCTATGAAACAGTCAAGGAACACGTCCAACACGTTCTAAGAAAACTCGGCGTCTCTGATCGTACCCAGGCCGCAGTATGGGCGGTGCGAAATGGCTTAGTCTGAACGCATTTTGCTCCTATCCGAATCAATACCATTGATTTCTATCTGGCACCTTGTCTGACGAACCAAGAGCCGGATAATACCGGGATGCCAAACTTCGAATTTCCCGACCTTCCCTCCCAGTTTCGCCAGCTGCTCGGCCAATGCCGAGATCTCTACGTCTCAAGTGGAGAACTCTGCGTCCGGGAGTTTCCAAACTTGGTGCCCAAGACCGAGACGGGATTCGTGCAATTGATGGACGACCTCCATCGCGCTTTGGTGGTGAAAGTTTTTGTCACAATCTGTGAAGCGGATAGGCGGTGGAGTACGAACGAAAAATTCCTGGGTGAGGTCCTGCTTTTTCACTTGTGGAGCGAGTGGCTGAAGGAAGACCAGCTCAAGGCAGCCCTCCAGGAGATGTCTGAGAAAGCGACTTCACTCAAATGGTATGCACTCGTGAGGCCGTTTGATCAGATTGTTCCGCTGCGTGAAAGGGTGGGTGAACTAGAAACCATCGTCACGCGATTAGCCAATATCGTCGCCAGGGCAGATGGTCCTTTGAAGCCAAAAGAAGCAATGCGATTGAAAATGATACAGGACGAGCTTCAACGACATCTGCGCCAAATTCCGATCGATGAACCTACCCAACATCAAGAAGAGCGCGAGGCTCGCATCGAGGCGGTTGAGAAAATTCTGCGAGACGCCAAGAACATACCTGATACGACCCACAGTAGTTCGACAGCGCAATCAACTCAGCAAGAAGCGTTTCCCGGTGAGAAAAGCAAGATAAGAATCTCAGAAGAAGTTGCCGGGCCAACGGAGACGCAGACGTCACCGGAAGAGCAACTGCAGGACGCACTAGCAGAGCTAGACCGGCTTATCGGCCTGGAGAATATCAAAGAGGAAGTGCGTACCTTAACGAATTTCCTGAAGATTCAAAACCAACGAGAGCAGGCGGGACTTCCGGCTACCAACTTAAGTCTTCACATGGTTTTCGGCGGCAATCCTGGCACAGGAAAGACTACAGTGGCCCGTATTGTCGGCAAGATTTTTGGCGCGATGGGAATCCTCAAGAAAGGTCATCTTGTCGAAACCGATCGCTCTGGCCTTGTGGCAGAATATGCCGGCCAAACGGGCCCCAAAACGAATCAACGAATTGACGAAGCACTCGACGGTGTCCTGTTTGTCGACGAGGCATATACGTTGATCGCTAGTTCCGGTGAAGATCCTTTTGGTCACGAAGCCGTACAAACGCTGTTAAAACGAATGGAGGATGACCGCGAGCGACTAGTAGTTATCCTAGCAGGGTATCCGGTTGAAATGGCGATCCTATTGCACTCGAATCCAGGTTTGTCGTCGCGTTTTAGCAGAAACCTGGAATTCGTTGATTACACTGCATTGGAACTTGCCCAGATTTTTGGTCTCATGTGTGACAAGAACCGCTATGCGCTTCAACCACTAACACGAGCAAAGGTGATTGTTGGTTTTGACTACCTCTATGCTCGTCGGACTCGTTTCTTCGGTAACGGGCGGACAGCTCGGAACCTCTTCGAACAAGCTATCCGCTTGATGGCCAATCGAATTGTCGGTATTGTCGAACTGACTGTTGAACAACTTTCGACGCTTGAACCAGAGGATATTGAGTTCGATGGAGTACCGATCGAGATCTTTTCGAAACTAAAGGAAGACGGCACACTACGTTTCCACATCGTCTGTCCAAATTGTTCTCACGGCAAAGACGTATCGACCAAGTTTCTCGGTCAAGGCGTTCGTTGTCCTAAGTGTGAGCATAACTTTTCGGCTGACTGGGGTAGTCTCGTTCCCGTCGCCGAGAACGATCCAGAGGCGAAATCAGTCGAAGAGTAGGACTCTGTACTAGCGACGCATTGCATCACGACTGAGTGCTTCGTAAATGCTTGGCTGGGAACTTGGTGCCTGCGAGACAGAAGCAACTTCGTTGTCTTGCACAGGCCAATCCTTCGGGCCGGAAGAGGATATTGGCGTTGGAGTGACTGGTGTGTCTTGTGCTAGTGACGCCCAAGGATTTGACTTGGACCCGTTTGATCTCCTTGGAGTCTGCTGCGGAGCCGAAGCTGGATCTTGCCCGCGCACGACAGCATTTGCTGAAGGACTTACATTGCTTGCCAGTTCAAGTGCAGGTCGGCCTTGCCTCACCCAATCGAGCCAAGAACTTTGCAGCACGACTAGATTGCGATACTCATACCTCTGGTGAAGCGCCCGGGGCCAGTTGCCATCTCGAAGTCCGTCTTCGAGAAAAGCGAGGAACTCCCGCTTGCCTCTCTGGTAAATCAAGAACTGTGCAAGCGAATGTCCCTGAGCGTATAAAGGAAGTACGTCCTGAGGGTACTCCGTCATAGCGAACATCCGGTCGAAGGGGATGCCTCGATTGTGCTGTAAGAAATCGATCAACATTCGTTCCTGCTTTTCGATTTCGCTGCGATGCTCTACCGTAGTACATGCCCCCTCGTCGGCCCAGCGCGGCAAGGGTTGACGGAAATGGCTAGCAAAGATCGTGTGTGTGATTTCGTGAGGCAACACGGAATCGAGTACGCGTTCTCTGGAGCCTTGGATATTCATCCTCCAGCCAAAAACTCTACCTCCTTCGAAAACGAAGCTCGTGGCACCGCCCGCTCCCATTCCGGTGGCGACTTGAGCCTTGATCGGACAGGGCTGCGGCCAATTTGGCAATTCACGCCCCAGCCATTCAAGGGAAAGTTGCTTGCGCCACAGTTCAGCCGTGTCGCCAATCTCACGGGCCAACTGCGGTGTAGGGGCGTCGACTGTGAAATTGGCTGTGCGATACCCAGCGGCACCGAATAGTGTTGATTGAGCGAAGCCGAGTAAAACAATGGCTGCGGACCAAGCGGCCCCATGGGAACGAGCGTCCATGCTCACACCTTGGGTTAGGAGGACTTCTCTGAGTCCAATGGGGAATCAAAGTTCAATAGCATATGATAAGGCGCTACAACTGCATCATACTTGACGCGCGTTGTCAGAACCAAACTAGTTGGCGCTATTAGAAACTTGGATCGATCGGACTTGTAAGGGTTACGGGGATGCCATCGATGTACTGTCCTTCGTCGACGGCGGGCAAACTTTACAAGCTGCCGACTGATTCATCTAGAGCGAATCGAAGAAGAACGCAAAATGCAGCTAGCAATAGGTGCTTCACAGTGAGCAATTACTGCTTTGCACGGAATTTATCGATGAGACGTCCAGGGGATCCCATAGAGTTGTAGCCGCCATCGAGATGAAGTATCTCGCCTGTAATCCCCGAGGACATTTCTGAGAGCAGGAAGCAGCCGCTGTTGCCAGCTTCTTCATGGGTAATATTGCGTCCCAAAGGAGCCATGGCTTCGTAAAGCCCCAGCATCTCGTCGACTCCCGCCCCCCGGCCAGAAATGGTTTGTAGAGGGCCGGCACTCAAAGCGTTGACGCGAATTCCTCGAGGGCCCAAATCATAGGCCAGATATTTGACTATCGAATCGAGGGCTGCCTTGCATACTCCCATCACATTGTAACCGGGGACCGTTTTCTCACCGCCGAAGTAAGTCAGGGTGAGAATGCTAGCTCCATCATTGAGCACTGGCTGAGCAGCATTAGCCAAGGCAATCAAACTGTAGGCACTGATGTCCATCGCCAACTTGAACCCCGCGCGACTGGTGGCAATTGTGTCTCCCTTGAGATCATCCGGGAGGGCAAAAGCAATCGCGTGAAGGAGAAAGTCGATCTTCCCAAGCTCGCTCCCACAACGATCCATCACAGCCTGGATATGTTCATCGTTTGTCACATCCACTGGCTGAAGAAACCTCACTTGGGGATTCCCATCCGTGAGCTTCTGGACGCGATTGAGATTCTTCTGACGAGTGTCGTCGGGCTTGTCGGGCATGTAGGAGAAACCGCACTCGGCTCCTTCGCCCATGATGCGGTCAGCTATCGCCCAAGCAATCGATTGCTTGTTGAATACTCCCGTAATCAGTCCTTTTTTTCCCGCAAATACGCCCATTACGAACTCCTCGACTCAATATCAATCTGCTTGTGAGTTAAAAATTGGCTACTGCATGCCTTACGCGACAGTTGTCGGAAGCAGAATAACACCCCAGTACCCTTTGCCAATAGGGGCCGAATTGACCTGAACCGTAGGATTTCCTGCAGGATTTTGGACATTACATAGGACTGTATCTATTTGTTGTCAGTGGGCCTACATAGCAGATCGATTTGACTAATAAAAATGATATCTATAAGATAACTCATTGGCAGACAACAATGATGTCGTATTGACTACTCTTGATCAAACAAGTCGCTTTCGATTCCAACTCTATTACTACTGTACTAATCATGACAACACCTTTCTCCCAAAACTACGAACTCTCCCTCCTCTTGCTGGAGCAGGTCGAAAACTCCTCTTCTTCGGGGGAGTTCTGGGAAAAGGCACTGCCAGTCGTGCGGCAGATTCTCAAAGTTGAGAGCCTAGTTGTACTGCAATCGGTTCCCCCAGAGTGGAGACGGAAGGGCCAGGCCGGCGAGGTTCCTAAGGAGATACCAGCAGAACTCGCTGCAGAGGCTCTCGACAGGCTTGCTCCCGCTCGATCAGGAAGTTGGATTGCTTTGCCGCTCGATCAGAAGAAAGTGCTGCTGTTGAATGGGTCCATTGACGACGACAAGTGTAAGGGACTGCAGGGAACTTTGACTTTGATTCATCAACTCGTCGAGCAGCGTCAGCAACGAACACGACGAATCCTTCGCCTGGAAAAACTACTGGAAATAACGCACGCCTGGGGGCAATCCGAGTGCATGCAGTCGCTGCTCGAAGCGATGGCCAACGCGGCAACCGAATTGTTGGATGCCGATAGAGCCAGCATTTTTCTGTGGGACAAAGCGAACAAGATGCTAGTAGGACGACCTGCCCTGGGAATTAAGGCAGATGGCGAACTGCGAATTCCTGACGATCGGGGAATCGTCGGCCATGTGGTTCAAACTCGCGAACCTCGTCGAGTAGGTGGTGGGATGGATGACAGCCAGATTGACCGTAAGATCGATCAGGAGACTGGCTACACCACGCGTACTCTTATTTGTGTGCCACTCATTGGCCCTCAAGGACAGTGTATGGGTGCGTTTGAAGTCCTCAATAAGAATGAAGGGCTTTTCACCGACGAAGATGAACAAGGTCTGATCGAGTTGGCAGCCCATGCCGCCGTCACCCTGGAGAACACACAACAGTGGGAAGAACTTCTTTCCAAACATCAACTGCTGGTAGAAGAAGCAGCCGAGGGGTTGCAGCTGATCGGCGAAAGTGCCGCCATTGGGGCTGTCCGCTCGACTATTCGGCGTATTGCTGATACGGACCTCGCTATCCTAGTATTAGGAGAAAATGGCACGGGCAAGGAAATTGTTGCTCGTTCGATCCACTACCTCAGCCGGCGCCGTGACCAACCCTTTATTGCCGTCAATTGCGCGGCACTCACTGAGTCCTTGCTCGAAAGCGAATTGTTCGGCCATGAAAAAGGTGCCTTTACCGATGCCCATGAGACCCGCGCTGGCAAGTTTGAACTCGCCACAGGAGGAACCCTGTTTCTCGACGAGATAGGAGACATGAGTCTCAGCGGACAGGCCAAGCTGCTGCGGGTTCTGGAAGACAAGACCATTGTGCGGGTTGGAGGCTCGCAAACGATCCATACCGAAGTACGAATTCTCGCCGCCACGAATCAGAATCTGGCGAAAATGGTGCGTGAAAAGCGTTTTCGCGAGGACCTGTTCTTTCGGCTTAATGTGGTGAGCCTTGAATTGCCCCCTTTGCGGGAACGGGGCGACGACGTGTTGCTGCTCTCCGATCACTTCCTGGAAACCTTCTGTCGCAATATGGGGCGAAGCAAACCACAGTTCTCTCCATCGGCAAAGAACAAACTACTCGAACATCCGTGGCCCGGCAACATTCGTGAACTTCGCAATCTCATGGAACGGTTGGCATACCTTACTACGGGGGACCGCATCGAAGCCGACGACCTGGCGTTTATCAACGCCGGGGCAGGGGGGGACGCGCTGCATTTTGATTTCAACGCCTCCCTGGCCGACGCGACGCGTGATTTTCAACAGAAATACATTAAGCAGACAATTGATAACGCCGGAGGCAACATGAGCAAGGCTGCCAAACGTCTGAATCTCCATCGCTCGAATTTGTATCGCAAGTTGAAGCAACTTGAGATGGGGATCGGCGAGGAAGACGATGAGGGTGAAGGTTCATAGCTTTGTTGCTTCAGGCGGAGAGATTTAACCAAAGATCGACACGGATGAAATTCAGATAAGATAACACTCTATATCACATCCGTGTTTCATCCGTGACTGTCCGTGGCCAAACACTCATTATTGGTTGCAACCAGGGCGATTCCGTGGGGAAGACACCCTGCCTGACAGTTTTTGGAATCACATGCTGGAAGCCCGCGCCACGAAGAACCCTCTTGATGCAACATGCGTCATTATTGAGGCTAACGAAACGTCACGGATGACCTTCTTGTTAATATTGGCTTCTTTGCTCGGTTAGGCGTTTATGACTAAAACACCCTTTCTGACAACACGGTGGTCTTACTTGGCGATGTTGAATTATGAGATCGATCCCCAAGTATTGAGATCCTTCGTGCCACCTCACACGGAACTTGATTCGTTCAACCATCGGCATTATGTGAGCATGGTCGGGTTTCTCTACGACGATACTCGGATCAAGGGACTGGCCATCCCGGGTCACCGGCAGTTTGCGGAAGTGAATCTGCGTTTTTACGTGCGATATCAAGCTGCGGAGGGATGGCGGCGCGGTGTGGTGTTTATTAGAGAAGTGGTTCCCCGGCGTGCAGTCGCCTGGATCGCTCGTAAACTTTATGAGGAGAAGTTTGTGTGCCTGCCGATGCGGCATGTTATCAAACCCAGTAAAGTAGAATACTCCTGGTGGTACGACGGAGCCTGGCAGCGATTGGCGATTGATGTGACCGGGGATGCCGAGCTACCCGCAGAGGGGAGCGAGGAGGAATTTATTACCGAGCATTACTGGGGTTATACGGCGCGTCGTGATGGATCGACAAGCGAGTACCGGGTTGCGCACCCGCGATGGAGAGTCAGGCAAACTGGATCAGCGGTATTGGACTGCAAGGTGAATGAGTTCTATGGGGCCGAGTTTGCTGAAGCACTATCAGGGACGCCAACTTCGGCGTTTTTGGCTGAGGGGTCGGCGGTGGAAATTTATGCGGGGTGCAAGGTGTTATAGGGCTGTTGAAACCACTGGTCGCTCGTATTTGACTGGCCCAGAACATGAAAGCAACCAGTCCGAAAGTTGGGTGGTAGAACGTTACCGTTTGGAGACAACATGACTGCACTCATCACATTCGTACTGAGCAATTTCACGCTCACGTTTTTGGTGATCGGGCTTATCGTGTCGGGATCGTCCTTGCTTGTAAGTCGCCCCAAGTCGTCCTATGAGGTCGTGGACCGGTTTCTGGCAGGATACCTATTCTTTGCGATCGGACTTTGTTTTCTCTATAACTTTGTCATGCACGTTTTCTTTGCTGAGAGGGCGGCGGCATTTATCGGGTGGGATAATAGTCCCTTTCAGTATGAAGTGGGCTATGCCAGTTTAGGATTTGCTGCAGTTGCTCTACTGGCCCATCGCAGCACTTATCATTTTCGGCTGGCGGCCATTCTCGGGCCGGCGCTATTCATGTGGGGTGCTGCCATTGGGCACATTTATCAAATCGTAACCAAACACAACTACGCGCCTGGAAACGCGGGCATCATGTTGTGGTCAGATATTTTTTTGCCCGTGATTGGATTTGCGCTTTTGTATTTTGATTATCCGCATTCGAAAGTACAGGAATAGGACGCGCTCTCCTGTGGGATCCGGCTAGGCCGACCGCTCGGAATGTCCCAAGTTCTTATCTGGGGCGATGCTGTCGCGTACCATCTGTTTAAGTTCTTTGATGTCGGGGAAGCGGCCCTGCTGGGTGCGCGACCAGATGAGTTTGCTATCAACGTGGACTTCGAAGATGCCGCCGGCCCCTGGCTTGAGGGTGAGAGTGGTGATTTCTTGTTCGAAGGTGGTCAGCAGTTCCTGTGCCATCCAGGCGGCGCGAAGTAGCCAGCGGCATTGAGTACAGTAGTGGATTTCGATATGGTGGGAGGCCATGATTTGCTGGTCGTTAAAGTGTCCCGTCCGAAATGGGGAGCCTACTCGTAGGTGCAGAGATAGGCGGTTTCTTCGGCAACTTTGAGGTGGAACTTCTCGTTGGCGGCGACGATAAACGACTCGTAGGCGGAGAAATCTATCCACTTCGTTTCGCCGGGGAGCCTTACGGTCAAAGTACCACTTACGACCGTGACGGTTTCTTTCTTCGAGGTGTTAAACTCGTACTCGCCAATGGCCATAACTCCAACGGTGGCGGGGAGGGTCTTGGTTTGGAATGCGATTGATTTCACATTGCCGTCAAAGTATTCATTCACTTGTAGCATGTGCGCAAGCTCTCTAAGCAAGAATAACTGTTGAATCTCGTGCGAGTTGAGATTGTACCTATTCGGGGGAGTCCGTCCAGGATGGGGTGGGGGGGAACTGGTCGCTGTCCTTCGACGGATTCGAACGAGTTCAGGACAGGGAAGCGACCAGTCCGTAGGGGATTGATCTGGTATATTGGGGCCTGTTTCCGATCATTTATCTTTGGACGCTTGCTATGCAAACCATCACCTATGGCCGTTTGGCACTCTCGTTTCTTCCAGTCCTAGTCGTATTTGCCGTTATGGCACGCTGGTCGATACCTACGGGCAGAACCGTGACCGCTGTTATGCGGATGTTGGTTCAATTGCTCGCGGTGGGATATGTGCTTACATTTATCTTTGAGACTGACCACGCGGCGATTGTGATGGCTACATTGGCATTGATGATCACCGCGGCGAGTTGGATCTCACTGGGACCAGTGCAAGAAGTCCGGGGACGATTGTTTCTCAAGGCCTTCGTTGCGATCTGCTTGGGGAGTGTAGCAACATTGGCGTTAATTACCCAGGGAGTGCTGGATAGCGATCCTTGGTTTGAGCCACGGCAACTGATTCCCCTGGGAGGGATGATTTTTGCCAATTCGATGAACACGGTTAGCATTGCTGCCGAGCGATTTCTGTCTGAGTGTGCATTGGAGATCGACTACGAGCAGGCCCGCCACCGAGCCATGAGGGCAGCGCTGATTCCCCTGACGAATTCACTGCTCGCGGTCGGGATTGTCTCATTTCCTGGGATGATGACGGGACAGATTCTTGCCGGGGAATCACCGGTCATTGCTGCTCGCTATCAGATCATGGTGATGTGTATGGTATTTGGGGCAGGGGGTATTTCCGCAGCAAGTTTTCTAGCGATGCTACGTGGAAAAGCGGAAATCAATCATAAATGACGAATCGAAGTAGTTTGTATCGATCGGGTGGAATGTCGCTAGTCATCGGTAAATGATCGATACGCGCGGCTAGCGCCATTCCGATCGCCATCACCCCGGCTTGTGCATCACCCAGCGGACGAGCATGCCGTTGCCGTCGTCGAAATAGCGATAAGACGAGGGGAAAAAAGTCACGTAGCGATTGTAGGTTTGCACGTCGACCAACTGGAGGGCCCGCTCGCGGTTTGCGACCAGATTATCAAACCAGGCACGCAGGGTAGGGCGGTAGTCATGGATCGAGCGATGGGAAATACGGAAGCCGGCGCCCTCGAAGGCATGAAGCCATTCGTTGTAGGTGCTTCCGATCGAGCCGGGGAAATAGATTTGCGAACAGATTGCCGTTGCGAAGAGCTTAGGGGGGACGCGACAGAAAAAGTGGTGAACTGCTCGACCACCGGGTTTCAAGGCATCGAATAATTTCTTACTCAAAGATTCGATCTCATTGGGTCTTACGTGTTCAAATGAACCGATGGAATAGATCACATCGTATTCATTGGGCTGGTAGTCGCGGGTGATGAAATTGTCGAATGAGACGTTGAATCCGTTGTGCTGCTCGTTGTAGGTGACCTGTTCTTGGGAGAGAGTGATGCCATGCAGATTCTCTTTTTCCCCGGTATGCTCGTAGAGTCGCTTGAGCATGGCGCCCCAACCGCAACCGAGTTCAAGGATTTTCTCACCGGGTTGCGGGTCGATCAGTTTCAGAATGAAATCAGCCTTATTTTGCTGGGCTTCTTCAATGGTCTCATCTGGCCGATGAAAATCGGCGCACGTGTAGAACATGTACTTTTTGTCGAGGAACAATTCATAGAATTCGTTCGATACGTCGTAATGTTCAGCAATTCCCAAGAGATGGTCTTGCTTCATTTTGGCCGAGAGCAGCGCCCATCGGAGTGGCCGCAGGGGCCAATGATCGCGTACAAACTGCACTGCTGCGGGGAGCGGCCCTGTAATTTCCTGCCAAATTGCTTCCTCATTGAGTGGCTCAGGGGACCGAATCTTGTCGTTCAGCCAGGCATAGGAGACGCCATAGGGGACTGCTTCGCAGACATTCAGAACTTTGCGTGCCAAAAAATTCACAATTTGAACCCCTGTTGAGACCTATTCGACGACATGTAGGCACTCATCATAGTCAGAATGTCGCGAATTGAAATCGTCTTCCAAAGAAACACTGGCTTTGTCTGCTCGGGGTGAGTAAATTAGCAGAATCGCCAACACTGTCAAATTCTCCCCCGACTTCCAAGGTATTTAGCCATGTCCCAGCCCAAGAATGTCCTAGGAACCGAATTACAGCCTTGCTCGCTCGATCCGCTCACCGGTTTTTATCGGGATGGCTGTTGCCGCACTGGTCGCGACGACATGGGGCTCCACACGGTTTGCGTGCAAGTTACGGAAGAATTCCTGGAATTCTCAAAAGCCGTGGGCAACGACCTCAGCACGCCCAATCCGTTTTATGATTTTGCTGGCCTATCGCCCGGAGATCGCTGGTGCCTCTGTGCGCCACGTTGGAAAGAAGCCCTGGAAGCTGGAATGGCTCCACAGGTGGTGCTGGAATCGACGCATATCTCGACTCTTGAGTTTGCCGACCTAGAAGACTTGCAGGATCATGCGGTTCAGGAACCGGCACAGGGTGAATAGGTGTCGAATTAAACCAGACGAAAAGGCTGGGTGAATATCTTGACGTTATGAATTCTTCTACAATTGTGTCACTCCTGTTTACAGTCGCGTGCCTTGCGATTCCTCAAGCTTTGTCTCAAGAACTTGAGCAGGCAGCGGTCCAGCGATCCACTATCGGGCACTCTTTTCTCGGCAAGCCAATTCAGTGCGAAGTCTACGGAGACGGTCCCGATGTGTTGCTCGTACTGGCAACGATCCATGGCAATGAGGCTGCCGGGACGCCGCTCTTGACAGCATTTGCTGACTGGCTGATGAATCATCCAGTCGAGTTGACAGGTCACAAGGTAGTATTGATCCCAGTGGCGAATCCAGATGGCATGACGGCAAACGCGCGTTTCAATTCACGAGGAGTCGATCTCAATCGCAATTTCCCCGCGGGCAATTGGGACAAAGGTGAAATTTCGCTACATGGGCAGTCTCCTCTATCCGAACCTGAATCTCGTGCGTTGTTACAGGCGATTGCCCATCATTTCCCTGACCGTATCATAAGCATTCACCAGCCACTGGAATGTATTGATTACGATGGTCCAGCGCTTGAATTGGCTACGTCCATGGCGGGCGAGTGTCCACTTCAAGTAAAGAAGTTGGGGGGACTTCCGGGTTCGCTGGGCTCTTTTGTCGGCGAATCGATGAGAAAGCCCATCATCACCTTGGAACTACCCAAAGAAGCAGGCAAAGATCCACAAGTCCTCTGGGATCTCTATGGAAAATCGCTCATTGCCGCAATGCAATTCCGTGAGTCCGAGAAATCCGAATGAGATTCTTGTGGACACTAGTTGCACTAGCACTAGCCTCGCTACACAGTGGTCTCTGCTGCCTAATTATTCTTCCTATTGCTACAGCACAGGAACTACCAGTGCAATCGTCCACGGAACAACGACTGGTTGAACTTGCGCAAAGCGTCCCAGGTACAATTGGCTATCACGTCGCTCTGGTAAACGGAGAGGTGCTTTATTCTCACTTGGGGGATGAAGCGTTTCCGCAAGCTAGTGCGATCAAAATTCCACTTCTGATGGAAGTTCTAGCTCAGCGAGAAGAGCGGCAACTCGATTGGAATGCACTGCATCCAATTCTTGCTAAGCATCAGGTAGGTGGGAGTGGCATTCTTTCCGAATTCACGGATGGTGGTTCTCAACTTAATACGGCAGACCTCTGCACATTGATGATCGTCTTGAGCGACAATACGGCAACAAATATGTTGATCGACTTGGTGGGAATGGAAAGCGTGAACCGACGTATGGATTCTCTAGGATTGCGTAAAACTCGCCTGAATCGGCTCATGATGGATACGGCTGCCAGCGCGCGGGGGGAGGAAAATGTTGCGACTCCTCAAGAGGCATGTCGGGTTATGCGTCTACTGGCACAAGGAAAGTTTATTGATCCAGAAATCAGCAATGAACTGTTGGCGATGTTACGCAAGCCAAAATCAACGGCGATCCGCAAAGCCATCGCTGCCGAGATACCAGTAGCCTCCAAACCGGGTGCGATTCCTGGAGTAGCCACTGAATGGGCAGTTGTCGAACTACCCGGGCAACCGTATGTGATGATTTTTATGGGTAAGGAAGGCTCGGAGAATGAATTCAACCAAGTATTCACCGAGATGGCCAAGTGCATCCACAATAGACTGATCGAGAAAGAATGATTCTCCTTCGAAACGAATTCAATGGATGCCTAGCTTGGGTCCTGTTGTTTGGTTTGTTTCAACCGAACTCAGGTGGTGGTGAGCCACGCTGTCTCGTCGACGGTTGCAAGTTGGAGCTTGTCGCTGAAGAACCTGCGATCGTTACTCCGATTGGGGTAACATTTGACAACCAGGGCCGGTTGCTCGTCGTCGAATCGCACACCCATCAACGCGGCGACAATTACGAGGGACCTGAAGGCGATCGGCTGCGGAGACTGAGTGATACCGACGGCGATGGCCGTTTCGACCATTGGCAAACTTTCGCTGAAGGGTTTCGCCATGCAATGAACGTGGCCGTGCGAGATGACGATGCAGTCTATCTAGTCACCCGAAATGATGTGCTTCTTCTACGTGACACCGATGGCGACGGCAAATCCGACAAGAATGAACGCGTCGCCAAGATCGAAACAGATATTGATTATCCGCACAATGGACTCAGCGGGATTTTCATTCACGGAGACATTCTCTATCTGGGGGTCGGTGAAAACTTTGGTGGCGACTATGAGATCGTCGGAAGTGATGGTCGGCGGATCAAGAATTCGGGAGGAGTGGGTACAATCTACCGATGCAAATTAGATGGATCGGAGCTCACTCGTTGGGCCGATGGGTTTTGGAATCCCTTTTCGCTGTGCATGGCCGCAGGGGAGCTTTTTTGCGTTGACAACGATCCCGATGCCAGCCCCCCTTGCCGGCTGATCAACGTATTGCCATCGGGTGATTATGGCCACCGCTTCGAATACGGCAGGGCGGGTGTACATCCCCTGCAAGCCTGGAATGGAGAACTCCCGGGAACGCTACCGATGGTTTGTGGCACGGGGGAAGCACCTACGGCAATTCTCTATCATCGCGGCTATCTCTGGGTAACCAGTTGGGGTGACCACCGAATTGAGCGATATCAACTCACACCGCAGAAAGATGGCACCTACGCTGCTCAGCTGACTGTCGTGGTACAGGGGGATGCCGATTTTCGACCGACGGGAATGGCAGTTGCTCCGGATGGTTCGATTTACTTTGCTGATTGGGTGGACCGCAGTTATCCCGTGCATGGTAAAGGGCGACTTTGGCGATTGGAACTCCCACCAGAGATGCAGACAACGCTTGCGCCGCTCAATGAACGGCCTGAGCCGGTGCCGCCGAAGCTGGTAAGCCTGCACTCTAAGCGATGGAACGGTTCTATACTTAAGGATGAACTACCCGGGATTCTTCGCGACGCCCTGGTAAGTAGCGATCCCGAAATTCGGCTGTTTGCCGTGCGGTGGATTGCCGAAGAACGCCTTACGGAGTTGCTGCCTGATCTAGAACGCCTGTTGGACGAGCCGCCTCCCAGTGAGCGTTACTATTTGGCGATACTGGGAGCCATTGATTGGCTTAGTCGAGAGCCAAAGCAACGGCAACAAGGTATCGCCGATGAATTGCTGGTCCAAGAACTCGAGAATCCGAAGAGGAGTGCAGAAACTCGCGCATTGGCCTTGAGCCTCAGTTCCCCCGACTACCAGCATCTCACGCCATCCAAGCTCCGTGAATTCCTGAATTCGGATTCCAACGAATTGCGGCTAGCAGCGGTTCGATCGCTCGCTGATCGATCGACTCCTGATAGATTACCCGTGTTGGAGGAAATCGTTAATGATCCGGAACAGACCCTGGATATTCGTATCGAGGCTTTGAATGGACTGGCGGCAGAATTTGATGAGCATCGAAACCTGTTTGAGGCTCTTTCGACGAGTAAGAATACTACTCTACGAAAGGAAGCCGAGAGAATCTTGCGGCTTCGCGGTCTCGGTAGCGTCTTCCCAGAGGAACAGCCCTCGGCCGGTGATTTGCAGGCTTGGTTTGATCTGCTGGCCGAGCCTGGAGACGCTGACTCGGGACGACGGCTGTTCTTTAGCCCGGTCGGCCCTCAGTGCAGCGTTTGCCATCGCTTTGAAGGACGTGGTGGAAACATTGGCCCCGATCTCTCCCAGGTTGGCAAGCAGATGTCTCGCGAGCGAGTGATCACTTCGATTCTCGATCCGAGCCGAGAAATTGCCCCGCAATACCAGCCTTGGATTCTAGTCACAGATGAAGGGCAAACCTTTGTCGGCTTACGGCTCCCAAAGGCGGGCGACGATGGGTTGGAACCCTATTCTGACACCGGCGGCAAGACATTTGTACTTCCCAGCGAATTGATCGCCCATCGGGAGCCTGCGAGTACTTCGATCATGCCAGACGGACTAACAGAGAATTTGTCTATCCAAGATCTACGTGATCTGGTTACGTTTTTGGTCTCGGAAGCTGAGGCTGGTAAATAATCCCAGTTTGCTTACTCAAAGAGCTGTCGCACGGTGAGCGAGAAATCAGGGGCCGCAAGAGGCGAGAGGATGTCGTCGTTGCTGCGTGATTCGATAGCATGGTAGATTATCCCTTTGGGCTCCCGATGGACAATCACCGCTTGCTGGTCTAGATCGGCGATCCAGTACTCCTCAATGCCTGCTGCGGCGTAAACAGGGAGCTTTACCTCTCGGTCCCTTTTCAAGGAAGAACCGGAAGCCTCTATCAATAATTGGACATCCTCGGGCTGGGGATATTGCTGCTTGTAGCCCTCGGCTTTGCGACGGAGTAGCATGAAATCAGGATCGAATACATTTCCGTCATCGAGAGGAAGTGTTGCTTGAATGGCTACTTGAAAATCCGTTAAGAGAGGCGCAAACAGATCAACTATATAAATCAGAAACTGATTGTGAGGTATTCCAGCAGGTGACATATCAACAACGACTCCTCCGATAAGTTCTACCTTATCGCTTGGACCTAAGACTCCTGCGTCGACCATGTGCAGGTACTTCTCAGTCGTGAAGCGACTCACCGGAAGAAACGGGGGAATGTCAGCGATGGATAGAGGCATGGTGGACATGGCTGAATTATAACACGCCAGGGGTTGAGGGCATAATACTGAATCAACAACGGAGAGAAGCATTTTCTGATTCGGTCCCAATCCGGCGGTTGAGGCTTAGCCTCTCAAAGCATAGAATTCACTTGTGCCAACGGAATTGCCCCACTCACCCCATTCTCTCTGCCCCTTCAACTATGAGCGAACTCTTTCACGAGTGTGGCGTTGCGGCGATTTACCATCTGCCGGGCCAGCCGGCGAGCCCTCTCTGCACCCCCCAGGGACCCGAGGAAGTTTCACGGCTCATGCCGCGAATGCTGCTCGATCTTCAGAATCGCGGGCAACTCTCCGCGGGATTCACGACTTACAATCCCCACCGTAACCAGCTCATTGACACCTACCGAAAGTTGGGGCCTGTCACGCAGGTGTTTCGGCTAAATCATCGCGGCAAGGCAGAGAACTTAATGCGAGAATACGCTGGCAGGGCAGCGATTGGCCATGTCAGATATGCCACCTGCGGGGGCGAGGATTGCAGTTTCGCACAACCATTCGAAAGACACCATCTTCAGAAACTTAAATGGTTTAGCTTCGCTTTCAATGGGCAACTTGCTAACTACGCTCAGTTGCGCGACAAATTACTTGCCGAGGACGACCACCATCTCGCTCGTGCAACCGATACTGAGATTCTCATGCATGAAATCAGCCGTGAGCTTTCCGGAGATCGGCGAATACCGTTGATCGACATGATGCGGAATTTGGCTACACGGCTCGACGGTGCCTATACCTTAGCCCTCCTCAACGCCCAGGGCGAGATGCTCGTGGCACGCGATCCCTTGGGCAACAAGCCCATGTGCTACGCCATCGAGGGACCGCTCTTTGCCGCAGCCAGTGAAAGTGTCGCACTCGTAAATCTGGGTTTCAAGTCCGATTCCATCAAACCGCTCGAAGCGGGACATGCAATCACCATTACTGATGAGGGCATCAAGATTGAGCAATACTGCGAGAGTTCCGAGAGGGCTCATTGTTTCTTTGAGTGGATTTACTTCTCGAACGTCGCCAGTACGCTCGATGATCGCAGTGTCTACCTTGCCCGCAAAGCCCTCGGCGAAGAGCTTGCCCGGCTAGAAGATTTGCCGATGGATGACGACACGATTGTTGTACCAGTTCCTGATACCAGCAAGGCGGCAGCCGACTCAATGGCCTATCAACTGGGGATTCCAAGCATCGAAGGGCTGATACGTAATCGTTATTCGGGCCGCACTTTCATCGAAGGAGGGCGAGATCGTGTTGCCAAGGCAGCTATCAAGTACACACCACTCCCTGAAGTGCTGGCTGGCAAACGAGTTATTCTGGTCGAGGATTCCATTGTGCGATCGACCACCATGCGAGTGCTCCTCTCGAAAATCCGGGATGTGGGCCAGGCGCGAGAAATCCACGTCCGGGTGGCCTGCCCGCCGATTATTGCCCCCTGTTTTTACGGCATCGACATGTCGACGATCAGCGAACTGTTTGCCCCCTCATTCCGCAAACCAAATCAAAGCTCGGACGAGATGTTTGCGGCAATGGCTGCCGAAATCGGTGCGGACTCGGTCCGCTACTTGCCTGTAGAATCGATTGCCAGGGCAGTCGCTAAACCGGCAGATCACCTCTGCCGGGCATGCATCACGGGTGAATATCCGACCCCCTGTGGCCAGCAACTCTACGAAATCGCATTGGAGAACATAGAAAATCACGGTGACGACTCCGTCCGGACGTATGAAGTGGCCAAGAGCCACTAGTCGAGTCTCTGTTCTATTCTTTGATAAACTCGGCACGATACACGGGATCTTCATTCAGACGTGTACGTCGTTCGAAATGAGTACGAAAATCCAGGTCATGCTCGGGCGGCTTCTCCGGCACTGCAAGAGGACCTTCAAAATCAGTGTGTGCGGCGATTAACTCCAATGTAGCGTCGAAATACGCCTTCACATCTGTCCAAAAATGAAGCTTTCCTTGTGGGCCAAGAGTTCGGTAAACATCAGCGAGAAACGGTTCCGACAGCACCCGCCGCTTATGATGTCGCTTCTTCCACCAGGGGTCGGGGAAATAGACATGCACTGCGGAGAGGGCGTTGTCGGGGACTATCTCACGCAATAACCGCAAACCGTCACCATGAACGGCCAGTGCATTGCGAAGGTCTCGCTTGGCCAACCGTGCGGCTGTGAAGCGTGCATACTTCTGTGCCACCTCGATGCCAAGAAAATTGTGCTCCGGACAGGTGAGGGCGGCATTCTGCAGAAATAGGCCCTTGCCGCTCCCCACTTCAATCTCCAGGGGGGCATCCATTGCGAATAATTCGGAAGGATTCCAAGGCTGCGGCAATTCTTCCAGCGTTCGAAAGTTCGCTGACAGATTGAGCTGCGGATCGAGTTTGGGAAGCGCTCTACGGCCCATGAATCAAACTGGCCTGCCTAGTTACCGCGTGTTGCCAGCTTGCGAAGTTCATCGGTCGGCAGGGGAATGCCGCTGATCTCCCCATCACAGACAAGGTTCGAGCCGACGATCGCCTGAAACTGGCTAACCACGATCCGATTACGGCGCATTTTTGTGAGCTTACAAACAACCGTAAGTCGGTCTCCCGGTATCACGGCACCTCGAAATCTGACATTGTTAAGTGCCCCAAATCCCATCACTTCACAACCCAAGAGATTGTGCTTGAGTGCATGATACGAGCACATTTGCGCGGCTGCCTCGCAGATAATAACTCCTGGCATCAATGGCATACCAGGCATGTGACCCGCGACCCAGAACTCCTGATCGGTCACGTCTAGGAAACCAGCACAGATATTGATTTCGGCATCATCAAAGATAATTGCGGTGAGATGTTCCATCTCACCACGCTGTGAATTCACTTGGCGAATCGCTTCGAGATCCGCCACGATATTGGAGTAATCGAGCGTTTCGGGATCGAGTATCCAATCTTTGCCTGCCACAACGTAAATTCCTTAGCCGAATTACTCCCAGTCGACGCCAATTCGTCGCCCCCTAAAAACGCCCGAAAGAGAATGCAGATATCGGATCGATTAGGTACGGACCTTCTGGCGTCGGCTCTTACGGGGGCGGCTACACGCGGGGCGCTTGCCGTGATTAGCTTTCTTAACTTTGCGACCTGGCTTGGCCATGGGAGATCCCTTTCTATACTGGCGAAAAAATTGCTACAGACCCAGTATTCTACCAGTAATTAGGCCTGACGGGAAGTGCTTCGGTCCCTCCGTTCTAAGGTGTGACTACTGCTTCTCCCGCAAATTCCAGGCTTCTACCCAGACGATTCCAACTGGCTGATAGCCGAAGTCCTTGACCAGCCGCTCAGACATGTCGGTTAGGTGGCCTGCCCCGTAAAAAATGCCGATTTTTCGCTTGCCTGCACGTAATTGTTTCCGCAGCACCTCGAGCGCCCGCTTGTTGCGCTCAGTGATGAGCGTAGATCCTTCGGGGCCTGACATGCCAGAGAGAACCGACTCCATGGACTGAAATTGCTTAGCAATGGCCGTTTTGAGCATGCGAGGTCGGTCTTCAGAAAACATAGCTGTAAACAGCTCAAAATCAGTCGACTCGCCTTGAGCTGCTTGTTCGCTCTGCAGTGCGATGGCCTGCCCCATCATGCGGGTATACATCTTCATAAAACTCTCGTCTCGATTTTCCATCGACGAGGCGAATTCTTCAGGAGACATGTCTGCATGAACAAAATTGGGCCGGGTGTAGTCGATCTGCTCCAACTGGTGCTCGACTTCCAAGATCGACTTCATACTGTTCTGCATAGCACCAACCGGATGCAGATTTGAAGTCCCTCGACCTCGCTCGACCCGGGTTCCTGGAGGTGCTACCAACTCGTAGAGCAAGGCCTGATAGTTGCGAAAACTGCGATTGAGGAAGGCATAGTATTGAGGATCCCCGATATGCACCGCGCCGATTAGATCGACATATTCGCGGGCCTGCGGCAGGCCCGACTTCGACTGGCGAATCTGCTTGACTTGCTTAGCTGGCACATAACGAACAATTGCCACTTCTAAAGCCTGGGGTTTACCATTCTCGTCCTTGGCGACACGCACCCACTCTTCACCCAATGTTTGCTGATCTTCAGCGACAGCGGGTTTGGCATGGACGAGGCCAGCGTCAATTGGCCATGGTCCAAGTCCAACGATGCAAAGCAATAAGGGGCCGACGATCCGGCGGAGGGGCAAAAGGTACAGATAGCTCAATGGATTTCTCCTTGTGGATGCCATGGACTCAGATTCGAGCCCTCAGGGACTTTTTCCTGCTAGCGGGTTCAAGAGAAGTATATCCCCGCCAAGCCCAGCAAACAAACCTCGCAAAAACAGGAATTCCAGGCTTTTGGGGCAGGTGGAAGCAAGAAAGACGCTAGCAATGCTTGACCGGAGAATCGTTATTTTCGTCAGAGTTTACCGAACTTACTCAACCATTGCGACCGGCCATTCCGATACTACCAGCACAGATCGTCCGTTTTGTATGCCCTGATGGGGCCTGGACCAACGAAACTGCATCTCTTTGGGGATGCCTGCGACAGGGATAGTGGGAAGCTATGACCGCTCCAAAAATTTTCAATTGGGTTGCCACCAGTCTACTCATTACGATGAGTTCCGTCGTGAGTCAGGCACAGCCACTTCACCACGAGTTAGTGCTTGAGGGTCCCAACCCGACGCCACTCTTGATGGACAATCCCAATCACGACTTACAGTTTTTTGCACCGGTCGATTTCGATTTTGAGTGTCGGCCGATCCGCCAGCAATGTGGTTATTTCTTCAGCTTTGAAAAGTCATTTTGGGCAGCAACAGGTGAGCGAGTCACTGTCGGCGATCCTAACGAAGTCGTATTCTCCGAGCTGATCTTTGGTGGCAACCTTTCTCCCTTTTCGATCGGCACCCCTCCTCCTCAATACATTATCAACAATAGCATCCAAGACGCTCCTCCTAATGGCCGCGACTTTGGTCACGGAGATCGCTATGAATTCGGCTATACCCAAGGAGGCAATGGCTGGATGATTGGTGTGATGGACGGTCCGGAAATCGCTGGCCGACAGATCTTCGGCTTCAACAGCCTTACTATTCCCAACCAATTGCCGCTCATAGAGAATTTGCACGACCCCAATTTTGATTTCCCAAACTTTGTCTTTGGTTCTAATATCTTTGGGGAACCCGGATCGGGAAGCTTCGACATAGCCACCTCCCGGAACGGATTCGGCAGCGTCCATGTGAACTTCCGAACTCCGGATGGATTTCTCACTGGTTTTGTAGACTACGCGATTAATGGACCGAACAACGAACTAGGTCCGACAGTGGCTGGACCGGGGCGCGCAGTTCAAGCAGTGGTTGTTGGAACAGGCATTGACGGCAATCCAGAAGTATTACTCGTCGACCTTACAAGTGGTGCCGATGGACTTCCAGACAATCTAAACGGCAACATTGTTGGCGGTTTCTTCTTTGTTGTGAACGCCGACGATGAAGTGATTGGCACCGGTGTGGACTACGAAGACTTGCACACTTTTAACGTTGCCTTCGAGAGGTTTGAAGTTCGCAACCTTACCGAGACCGATGGTATTGAACTAATGAAAACTGTTACGCTCGATAATCGCCACTTGCCAGTCAAACGTCAGGGAGAGTTTGTCGAGTTGGGTGTGGGAGTTCGCTACCTGAGACTCAACGACGTATTCTACTTCAATGGTAGTGGAGGAATCTTGGGCCGCACTTATGCAACCACTGGCGCAGAGAACCAGATTGTCGGACCACAGGTTCGTGGAAGATGGTCGAAGCAAAGGGGACGTTGGAACTTCGGACTCGATGGTAGATTTATGTTCGGCTACAACGTCCAGGACCAAACTCAGATAGGTGCCATTGGCGAAGACCTTTCTCCGGGTGCAGTCAACTCACCGATCTATGCCCAACCGCATGCGGTTTCCTATGCTCGGCAGCAACAGAACTTCTCTCCGGTGGCAGAAATCCGAGCAGACTGCAGCTATCAGATTACCAGCTCGATCGCGGCCAAGCTTGGATACACTGGAATCTTTGTGGAAAACATCACGCGTGCTTCACAGACGGTCGACTGGTATATCCCAGACCTTGGTATTCTGAAAGGTGGCAACAATGAAATCTATGTCAATGGCGTGGACTTCGGGTTCGAAGCCGTCTACTAGACTTGGATGCAGTTAGCTTAATGAAACTTCAACGCCCAGGGGTTGCCTCTCTTCAAAAGAAGCAGTCTGGGCGTTCTGTTTTTTTAGGCCTTCGCTTGACTCAAATGCATCTTCCGCAACTCGCCAAGTTCCAGCTCTAGGCGATGGCGAAGGGGGCTTTCTGGACGCAGTTCTGACAACAGATTGTCGGCATTGTCGAACGCATCTTCAGTTAGTCCATCTTTGAATAAACGACTCCAGGTTCGGGAAACTTCATTCTCGGTAAGCAACTTGATGTTCCTTATGCAGGCTAACAATTTGGCAATTAGACCTTTCTCTATCTGTGATTATTATCTCTCCAATCGAAATAATGAGCAAGTGGATCGGATGATTTTGCAGCTTTTCAGCTAAGTGCCATAGATGGTGAACCCATATGCTAGGAGGAATAACCTCACCGACGGCAGAAGATAGGGACTATGTCGGTCAACGAAGAGTCGAAAACTTTGTCGTCTCTTCTTGAGAATCGCAATATGCGTATACTAGGAGACTGACTTATTTTAAGCCCAAATCCTCTCCAAGGATCGAGTTGCTGGCAATTTGCACTCTGGTTCGGAGAGCCGCAATGTCGATTAATAAGAGGTTCCCGTAGCTTATTGCGGTTAATATCAGCTGAAAGTTTGCGGAGTTTCAAATTACTTCCTAGAGGGGGTGCATCCAGCATGATTGGCATTTACAATGGTATTCGAATAATCGCTGGTTTTCGCCGCCTCATGCAGCCGAGGATGCCTCGCATTGTAGGGTCGACAAGAGTGTTGTGGCGACCACAGCATTGCTTGCATTGGTGTGGATGTCCGCAAGATCCTCTAGTGGCATGTCTGCCGTCCATTAGCAAGCCGAGAGATGGCCGCTATTAGTATGGGGCCGTTGAAGTGGGTCCCTCCTAGCATGCGACGCTGCCGGTAAACCTGTAACAACGGACTCGATTGTTCGCATAGATGGATATGTGACATTCGATAGTCCCGTTTGAGAATTGGTGTTAGTCGTGCATTTGGATCACTTGCCTGGTTCGTTTTTTGGCCCTTCCAACCTAGTTGAGTTGTTGCAGCATCGTGCCCTGCATCAAGGGGATGATGTTGGCTTTCGGTTTATTGTCGATGGCGAGCATGAGACTATCGAGTGGACCTATGCCGACCTCGATCGCAAAGCCCGCTCCATTGCCGTCTCGCTCCAATCCCTTGATCTCGAAGGCGAACGAGCGCTGCTTCTTTATCCTTCGGGGCTGGATTTCGTAGCGGCCTTTTTCGGTTGTCTCTATGCCGGCGTGACCGCCGTGCCTGCATATCCGCCGCGACGCAATCGCAACATGGCCCGCATCGACTCGATTGCCAATGATGCCGAAGCCAAAATTGCACTGACAACCGTCGATGTGTTGGAACGTGTACAAACGATGATCGGTGATACGCCATCGTTGCAGCGAATTCGGTGGCGTGCTACTGATCAACTAGACGACGAGTGGGCCAATAGTTGGCAGCGACCTGATGTGCACGGTGATACGCTTGCGTTCTTGCAGTACACATCGGGATCAACGGGCTCTCCCAAAGGAGTGATGCTCTCACACGCCAATCTCATGCACAACTCGGCGATGATCGCCTACGCATTTGAGCATACCCGTTCGGGTAGCGGAGTCTTCTGGCTCCCCCTCTATCACGACATGGGTCTCATCGGCGGGATTCTGCAACCGCTGCATATGGGCAGATCCAATACTTTGCTTTCGCCAACGCACTTCTTGCAAAAGCCGGTGCGCTGGCTGAAAGTCGTTTCACAAACTCGAGCCACTATCTCGGGTGGGCCTAATTTCGCCTATGACCTCTGTACGCAAAAGGTAACGGCTGAGCAAAAAGCGACACTCGATCTGAGCCAGTGGACACTGGCTTTCAATGGCGCGGAACCGGTTCGGGCAGAAACTATCGAGCGTTTTACCGAGGCCTTCGCGGAATGCGGTTTTAGGCGAGAAGCGTTCTATCCTTGTTATGGACTGGCTGAGGCAACTTTGATCGTAACCGGAGGGTTCAAGCAGTCTCTCCCAGATGTCCGGGCATTCGATATTTCTGGTCTCGAGCAGAATGATGTCGTCGAAACCACCCCAGGTGCCGAGGGTTCTCGACTCCTTGTAGGCAGTGGCGGCAATCTACTTGACCAGCAGATCGTCATCACCGACCCGGAAACATTCGCCAATTTGGGTGACGGGAAGGTGGGCGAGATTTGGGTGTCGGGGCCTAGCGTGGCTGGAGGCTATTGGAAACGAGACGACCTTTCCCGCGAGATCTTCCAGGCACGCCTGCAAGATGGGCGTGGTCCATTCCTGCGGACCGGAGACCTTGGATTCCTCCTCGAAGGTGAACTCTTCGTCACGGGGCGACTTAAAGACCTGATCATTATTCGGGGAGTCAATCATTATCCTCAGGACATCGAGCAAACAGTACAGTCCGCACACTCCGACGTGGTACCAGGCGCTGGTGCGGCTGTCGTCACCGGCGAAGATGGTTCCGAACAACTCGTCATTGTTCAAGAAGTCGTCCGCCGTCGCGATCTCCCCTTCTCTGAGATAACTGAAGCGATTCGCAAACGGGTCGCCCTAGTACATGAGTTAAATGTTTCTGCTGTTGTTCTGATCAAAGCGAGCAGTATCCCCAAGACCTCTAGCGGCAAGATACAGCGTCATGCCTGTCGCGATGGATTCCTGGCAGGCACTTTGGCTGCCGTTGCCAAGTGGTCGAGTGAAGAAGGTGATGAAGTCGTCGCTCCTTCACTCAGGCGCAAGGAGAGAATGACTGAGGCCACCTGGGTCGAAGAAGGTGATACCACCGACACCGTTGAAGATACAACCTCGACAACAACAAGCTCAGTTGATGCCAACGGCGTTGCCTTGCCGGAAGATGTACCTTCTTCCATGCGCCCTCCAACGAAGGTCCCGGTCGGTCAAACGGCCGAAATCGCAGATGTGGTGTATGCGAAGGTCCGCGCAATCGGTCGCGAACGAGTAGGAGAACTCAATTGGGATACGAACATCTTGGAATTGGGGCTCGATTCTCTCGAGCGAATGGAGATCGTGGCCTCGCTGGAAGAGGCCTTTGGCGGCCGATTCCCTGAGCAAATCCTTCCCTCGATGGAAACGTGTGGAGAGGTTGTCGAGGCCATCCAGCGGTATATGGGAGGTACTGCCAAGCGACGCAGTGTACGACCAGACCACTACGAGGTTCACCCCGAGGACTATGACTTTGCTGAGAGTGCCGACTATCTCCGCCTGCAACAAAATCTTCGTATTGCGCAACGTTCGGGGCTGCCTATCCCGTTCTTTAATGTTCATGAGGGAATCACGAACGATCGAGCAGTGATCGGTGGCAAAGAATACATTAATTTCTGCAGTTACAATTACTTGGGCATGTCGGGAGATCCCACGGTGACCCAAGCCGTGCAAGAAGCTGTCGCCAAGTTTGGCACCAGTGTCTCTGCCAGCCGAGTGGTATCAGGACAGAAAACGATTCACGTTCAACTCGAACGGGCAATTGCCGACTTTATCGGCACGGAAGATTCAATTGTTTTCGTGGGCGGGCACTCTACCAACGAGACGACCATCGGACATCTGTTCGGCGCCGGGGACATGGTTCTTCACGATTCTCTGTCGCACAACAGCATCTTGCAGGGAGCGATGCTTTCGGGGGCTCGACGACGACCCTTCCCCCACAACGACTGGAAAGCATGCGATGAGATCCTCACGGAACTCCGACATGAGTACCACAAGGTATTGATCGTTGTAGAAGGGGTCTACAGTATGGATGGGGACTATCCTGATGTACCGAAGTTTGTGGAAGTCAAGCAGCGTCACAAGGCGTACTTGATGGTCGATGAGGCCCACTCGATGGGCACCATGGGTCCGCACGGTCGGGGCATGTCGGAGCATTTCGAGGTTGACCCTAGGGATGTCGATATCTGGATGGGGACACTTAGTAAATCTTTTGGCAGTTGCGGCGGGTACATCGCTGGTAGTAAAGAAATCGTCGAGTACCTCAAATACACTGCCCCCGGGTTTGTGTATAGCGTTGGCTTGAGCCCCCCCAATGCTGCAGCGGCATTGGCTTCGCTCCAGCTACTGCAAGAGGAACCCGAGCGTGTCGCTCAACTTGGCAAGAACTCTCGTCTCTTCTTGCAACTGGCAAAGGAAGCCAAACTTGATACCGGACTAAGCAACAACACCCCGGTCGTGCCCGTCATCACAGGGAATTCCGAAAATGCGCTGCGGCTATCGCATGGCTTGTTTGAGCGAGGAATTAACGTGCAGCCAATTCTTTATCCCGCAGTAGAAGAGAGTGCCGCGCGATTGCGGTTTTTCATCACCAGCACTCACACTGAAGAACAGATCAGGCAGACCGTAGCAGCCGTCTCCGAGGAGCTTGCCAAATTTGATCCAGTTTACGAACGCTTGCTTCGAGCTACTGCCTCTCCGACTGGTGAATCTGCTTTGTTTCGATAGTGCTTTGTCTAGCTTGTCGATCAGGTTGTTAAGTCCTAGCCGATCTTACATGCCGTAGAGATCCCGGACCGCGTGGCGGTCCGGCTTAGTTCAGTTGCTTCCTTTGTGACGATTATTCTGAGTATTCTACTCGCCGAGACGGCACACTCAGATACTTCCTTTACGGTTTATGGGTGCCTGACTAAACTAAAGGTGGGGAGATTACTTGTTTTCGCACCCTACAGGCCAGCAATGCCATAGGTTTCCATGGCGTTCGATTAGGGAACAAATCGGACTCTTTTTCGTTTAGTAGTGAATTCTGCTGCGCACCCATTCCTCCAGCTCACGAGGCTCCCTTCATGTCCCAAGCAATCGTTGATCCCGCGGAGTTACGCAGGTTCGCCCATCAACTCAACCAATTCAACGTTGAACTAGAAGATCGCCTCAACACACTTGCCAGTCAGTTGCACACGTTGAACAGCAGTTGGCGAGACCAGGAACATCGCAAATTTGCTGAAGAGTTTGAGCATCATCTCAAGCTGATCGCGCGCTCAATTGAAGCATCTCGTGAGTACGCACCATTTCTGATGCGCAAGGCCGAACGGATTGAAGAGTATCTACAGCAGAAGTAGAAAGGAAATGACCAATCGAATGAATCGGAGTATGCCCTTCTCACTACTGACCATTGACAATTGGACATTGAATTGCCATGTCTGAATCAGCGAACATTACTTCAGTAGAGGCAATCGAAAGGTTTCGGGCAGCGCTGGCGAAATTCGAAAAGCGAACGCAAGGAGCACTTGACAATCTGTCGTCGGAGCTCCAACGCGCAACAACTTGGCTGGAACATGATTGCCCCCACTATTGGAAGGTACAAGAAAACAACGCTGCCGATGCAGTTCATCAAGCCAAGCTCGACGTCGAGCGGTGTCTAATCTTCGCAGTTACTGACGAACGACCTGCCTGCCGCGAAGAACGCGCTGCCCTTCAGGTTGCCAAGAATCGACTCACCTACTGTCATGACAAAAAGGGGCTCGTCAAACACTGGCAAAGCGTAATGCATCACGAAATGTTTGAGTACAGCGGACGCATCGGACATTTACGCAGAATCCTGGAAACAGAACTTCCAGCGGCACGCGCCAAATTGCAACTCATAATGCGGCGTATCGAAGGATACCAGATCGAACGTCCCCCCGATTATCAAGAACCTCTACAAAGCGACGGGAAATCCAATGGGGAAAACCTGCCCGCTAATAAGTCACCTGCGCCGGAAAGTTAACTATGCGACCGTGGGATCTCGATACTAGTTCGGCGCAGATTCGTCGCGCGATGGAGGATCTCCAACGTGCCTGGCAAGAAGTCAGCGAATCGTGGAACGACGGCGTGAGTCAAAAGTTCTGTGAGCAACACTTGGAACCTCTGATTCCAGTAGTAAAACAAACATTGGATTCCATTTCGCGAATGCAGCAGCTGACAAGCAAAATGCAACGCGAATGCGAAAGTTAACGGGGCGCCTAAGCGTCGCACATGTGACCAAACAACGTCTTTCAACTCGACGCCAATTGGAACTGATGCAACAACTGCAACAGTTGGCGAATACGCGCGCTGCGGAAGAAGCTCGCTTGGCTGCATCTCTTTCAGAAATCCTTGCTGCAGCCGAAAAAGACCACACTCTCAATGCTAATCGGTTGACCAAGACTTTTACAGAGCGTCGCCGGGATCTTGAAAACGAGTTTTCTAATGCGAAACTCGCAGTTGGACAGCAGTATCGCGAAACGAAAGCAGAACTTACTAGCAAGTCTGAATCAGAGATCAATCGAATCGAAGTCGACTACAAACAGCTACTGCTTGGGATTGAAAGAACCCACAAGGAAAAACAATGGGAAGCCATGGCTGTGTTCGACGCCTCCAAGGACAAGCCTCAACAGTTGCTTGATCAGGCAGGCAAACGCATCCAGTCACGTAAGTCTCAAGTTGATTCTCTCTTAAGAGATGCTGATACCCTGCTCACTATGCGGAGACTCGACAAACATATCCGCGAGGTGGAAGAGAATACACTAGACTCTTCAGTTGAAACGGTGCCGGTTGGCGGAGGGGAAGATCGGCAGCAGGCAACTCTCGCTGAACTGCATCGTGCAGTACTCGCCCTACAAGCTCAGAAGTTACCCTCTCTACTTTTTGAAGAGAACCGATTTATTATTTGGGGCTTGCTGGCTACCCTTATACTATTTGTTCCTGCATTGATAGTTTCGAGTTCGCTGTTGATTAGTGCCCTTGTGGCTCCTGTCTTGGGAGCCCTTGCCACTGGGGTTCTCTATCTCATCTTGGGGCCACGGGCAAAGCGTGCCACACTTGATGAATACGATCGTATCCATTCTTTGGTTACGGACTCACGCCGACATGAAATCCAGGCACGCCAAGAAGCTCAATTACTCAGTCGTCAAGAAGCCGATGCGATTACAACTCGGAAACAAGAAGGATTAGACGCTGCCCAGGTGGCTCGTCAGCAGGCAGTTGCAGAAGGTGAGGCCAGAAAACAAAAGTTACTCGTAGAGTCACAAAGCCGTTTCAAGGGAAAGCTGGCTGAACTGGAGGCGCAATTCCAGTCTACACAGGCTGCGGCAATGGAAAAGTATCCGCCACTTCTGGACCAATTGGCGGAGGAGCGACAGATCGCCTGGCAAGAGAACGAAGCGTCGTTTGAAAAGCGCACTTCAGATGCCCAAAGTGAACATGATTCCTCCTGGCAAGCAATGGCCGATCAGTGGTTCACTGGTTTCCAGCAAATCGCCGACGAGCTTGATCAGATGCAGGCGAGTTGCGACCAGTTCTTTCCTAATTGGTCAACTATCGATTGGGAGGATTGGCAACGCCCCGACCGCTTGCCACCCGTTATTTCGTTCGGCAAGTGCCTGCTCCCATTGCAAGCAGTCAAGAATGGCTTATCGGAAGATGCCCGGCTGGTTCCTGAACGAACTGAGCTCAACCTCCCCGCCTGGATGTCGTTTGCGGAAAGCCCTCGACTGATGATCACTGCCGATGGGGCAGGGCGGCGAGTCGCGGTCGAAGCATTGCAGTTATTGATGCTTCGCTTTCTCACGGCAGCACCTGCAGGCAAACTACGGTTTACGATTTGCGATCCGGCCGGGCTGGGAGAAAACTTTGCAACCTTTATGCATTTGGCTGACTATGACGAGCAACTCGTCGGCAAGCGCATCTTAACTGATTCTCGCCAGATCGATGAGCGACTCTCCCTGTTGTCAGATCACATGGAAAAGGTGTTCCAGAAATACTTGCGGAACGAGTTCGAATCGATCCACGAATACAACGCTCATGCAGGGGAGGTCGCTGAACCGTTTCATGTGATCGTCGTGGCCAATTTTCCGGCAGGGTTGAGCGATGCTTCGATCCGCAAACTGAAAACGATAGCCGCCACGGGGCCTCGCTGCGGCGTCTACACAATTCTGAGTGCCGATTCGTCACTTAAGCTCCCGGCGGACATTTCCATGGAGGAAATGCTCGCTGACGCGGTTCACCTTGATTGGGTGGATGACCGCCTGCGATGGCGGTATCCTTTGTTTGAGAAACTCACTCTTGAGTTGGACAAGCTTCCGCCGAAAGAGAAACTCAACGAGATTCTTCGGCACGCCGGTGAAGAGTCCCATACCGCCAGTCGAGTCGAAGTTCCTTTCGAGGTAGTCGCTCCCAGCCCTGAGCAAGTCTGGGTGGGCAACGCTGCCCAAGAACTGGTGGTTCCCATCGGCCGAGCAGGCGCCAACGAGCTGCAATCATTGCGGCTTGGAAAAGGGACGGCTCAACATGCCCTGATTTCTGGCAAGACAGGTTCTGGCAAAAGTACTTTGTTGCATGCCCTGGTGACCAATTTGGCGCTGCATTACAGTCCACGGGAAGTAGAGTTCTACTTGGTCGACTTTAAGAAGGGCGTCGAGTTCAAGACGTACGCAACACACGAATTACCTCATGCCAGGGTAATCGCGATCGAAAGTGAGCGGGAATTTGGGGTCAGCGTTCTCGAACGACTTGACGACGAATTGCGAAGTCGAGGAGAACGCTTTCGCGAACTCGGCGTGCAAGACCTAGCAGGTTTCCGCCGTGAGTCGGGGGAAGACCTCTCGCGGCTCTTATTGGTGATTGACGAGTTTCAGGAGTTGTTTGTTTCCGATGACAAGCTTGCACAGGATGCCGCTTTGCTGCTGGACCGTCTCGTACGGCAGGGGCGAGCCTTTGGAATCCATGTTCTGCTCGGCTCACAAACCTTGGCGGGGGCATACTCCCTGGCGCGTAGCACGATCGGCCAGATGGCGGTCCGCATCGCCCTGGAGTGCAGCGAAGCCGATGCACACTTGATACTCAGCGACGACAACTCTGCGGCTCGACTCTTGAGCCGTCCAGGTGAGGCGATCTACAACGACCAAAACGGCATGGTCGAAGGAAACCATTTGTTCCAGGTGGTGTGGCTGGCAGACAGCCAACGTCAACAGTACCTGGCCGATATACGTCAACGACAACTCGACGCAGGAATCGCAACCGTACCGGCAATCGTATTTGAAGGAAATGTCCCAGCCAATCCGCTGTCGAACGAGCAATTGGTCGACTTGATAACCTCCGATTCCGATGGGCCCGTTGTGGAGCCTAAGATTTGGCTGGGATCCGCTGTGAGAATTGAACCCCCCACTCAGTTGACATTCCGTCGGCAAGGTGGCAATCACCTCTTGATCGTCGGGCAAGATGAACCGTTGGCACTCGGTATTCTTTCCACGGCTGTAGCGACATTGGCGTCCCAACAACAGGGAGATGAATCAAAGATCACCATTTTAGATGGCATGCGGAGCGAATCTCTTGATCGGGGCGCTTGGCAAAAAGTAATTGACGCGATGCCCGATCGAGTTCGTATTTGTCCCGTCCGCGAGACGTCTCATGTGATTTCGCAATTAGCCGATGAAGTATCTCGGCGGAACTCAGACCCCGTTCAGGAATACGAGCCTCAGTTTTTAGTGATCTACGACCTGGCCCAATTCCGAGACCTGCGCGTGACCGAAGAAGAGTTCACCTTTGCGGTCAGCTCGTCGAACAACGGCAAACCGCCGGCAACGGATAAACAATTTCGTGAAATCTTGCGAGAAGGGCCTGCCGTTGGAATCCACCTCTTGATTTGGTGCGATTCGCACAACAGCCTTGCTCGGATTCTCGACCGGATTGCCTTACGGGAAGTGGACTATCGAGTCGCTCTACAGATGAGTCCTGTCGATTCAACGAGCCTAATCGATTCGCCAGCCGCAGGACGCTTGGGCGAACATCGTGCCATATTCTATCGCGACGACTTAGGCACGAGTGTCAAATTCCGGCCCTATGGCAGACCTAGCGACGAGTGGCTCGCTTGGCTTGCCGAGCAATCTGCGGTACGCAGAGTAGGGCGACCCTAAGACAATTCTTTCCGATAGATATCGACCCTTGGAATCGGCCTCCTATAATGTTCTGTTAAAGGTGCGATTGAATCGCAAGACTTAGACCTATTCCAAGGAATCTCTTCATGAATCTTTCCGACCAACCGGACCACACGCGTCGCCGTTTCATGCAAACGACTCTCGCTGGTGCTGCCACAACATTGGCTTTGCCAACAATCGTCACCGCTCGCAAGACCAACTCCAACGCGATCGTCGGCAGCGGTGAATATCAATATGAAGTGCAGCACCAGTTCCCGCAGCTTCCAGAGAAGTATCATTGGCAAACAACACACAACGTCGCCTTTGATAGCGATGGTAACTTGTACGTGATTCATGAGGGGAAATTGAATATCCCTGACCATCCCACGATATTTGTCTTTGATCAAACGGGGAAATTTATTCGTGCATTTGGTGAAGAATTCGTCGGCGGGGGACATGGATTGGAAATTCGCAATGAGGATGGCGAAGATTTTCTGTATGTCTGTGCATACCAACAGCAAAGGTCCATTGCCAAGCTTAATACCAAAGGAGAGCAAGTGTGGCGCAAAGGGGCACCCATGGAGAGTGGCGTCTATGTGGAAGGGGAGGACAAGTTCCCTCGCGCAAATGACGACAATCCCTGGGGTCGCGATCGCTTCATACCTACCAACATCGCCTTTCTCCCTGATCGAGGTTTCTTGCTGAGCGATGGCTACGGCGCCTACCGAGTTCATCTCTACGACAGTGAAGCTAATTGGGTAAGTACTTTTGGTGAGCCAGGAAAATCTGAATCAAAAAAAGATGGCACGTTCAAATTGCCACACGGCATCTGGATCGATAATCGTGGTGACGAACCATTGGTTGTGGTAGCTGACCGCGAGTTTGATCGCCTGCAGTGGTTTACTCTCGACGGTGAACATCGACAGACACTCGACGGTTTCTTGTGGCCGGCGAATGTCGATACCTATGGAGACGTCATGCTAGTTCCCGAATTGGTAGCACGCGTGACGCTTCTGGATAAAGACAACAGGGTAATCGCGCATCTAGGAACTGATACCGAGCGAATTCAGCAAAACAACCGCGAGACAGGCGGATTCAACATTCGCGCCGATGAATCGCAGTGGCTTCCGGGCAAGTTTGTTCACCCTCACGACGCCTGTTTCGACAGCGAGGGGAATATTTTCGTCGCCGAATGGGTTGCCACAGGTCGAGTGAGCAAATTGCGACGATTAGGTTAGGCATTCCGATGTGCATCTCAACGCCGGGGATTGCAATCCCCCGGCTTAATCCCGGACCAAAGTGTTGGTCCGGCTGGGAGGGAGTTTTCCGCACCGCCTCGACAGCCAGCGCTCGTGCTATAAAATGGGCCATTCCCAAAGACTACGACCCAACAGTAACAACTCAAATACCCATATCAGGAGTAATTCACTATGAGCACTATAGTCGATATCCACGGACGGCAGATTCTGGACAGTCGCGGCAATCCCACAGTCGAGGTCGATGTCACCCTCGTGGACGGCACCATCGGCACAGCAGCCGTTCCCAGTGGCGCGAGTACCGGGGCCCATGAAGCTTGGGAGCTTCGCGACGGCGACAAAGATGTATTTCTTGGCAAAGGGGTTACCAAGGCTGTTGAGAATATCAACACAGCAATTGCCGACGAGTTGATTGGCATGGATGCTCTCGATCAAATGGCTATCGACGGACAAATGCTTGAACTCGATGGTACACCGAACAAGAAGAATCTCGGCGCGAATGCAATTCTGGGTGTTTCGCTCGCCACAGCTCATGCAGCGGCACGGTTCTGCGAATTACCGCTCTATCGATATTTGGGAGGATCGAACGCCCGACTGTTGCCCGCGCCGATGATGAACATCCTCAACGGTGGTGAACACGCTGACAACTCTGTTGATATCCAAGAGTTCATGGTGATGCCGTTGGGCTTTGAATCATTTAGCGATGCACTTCGCTGCGGCTGTGAAATCTTCCACAACCTGAAGAAGGTTCTGTCCGACAAGAATCTCAATACCTCCGTAGGCGACGAAGGTGGCTTTGCCCCCAACCTGGGCGCCAATGCTGAGGCATTTGACGTGATTCTCACCGCCATCGAGAAGGCAGGTTATAAGCCGGGCGAGCAAGTGTGGTTTGCCATGGATTGCGCGGCCACGGAGTTTTACGACAGCAAGAAGAAAGTTTACACGATCGACGGTAAAGAGCTCGATAGCGGGGGGATGGTCGATCTAATGGCTGGTTGGGTCGACAAGTATCCCATCTGCTCGATCGAAGACGGTTGCAGCGAAGACGACTGGGAAGGATGGAAACTGATGTCGACGCGACTTGGTGACAAGTGCCAACTGGTGGGAGATGATCTGTTCGTGACCAACGTTGAGCGGCTCCAGCGCGGTATCGACGAAGGAATCGCCAACAGCATCCTCATCAAAGTGAACCAGATCGGCACGCTGACCGAGACGATTGACGCGATTAATCTCGCTCACCGTAGCGGATACACTAGTGTCACCAGCCACCGCAGCGGCGAAACCGAAGATGCTACTATCGCTGACCTAGCCGTGGCACTCTCAACGGGCCAGATCAAGACCGGCTCGGCATCCCGCAGCGACCGTATGGCGAAATACAATCAACTTCTGCGGATTGAAGAGCAATTGGGCGACGCGGCACAGTACGCGGGGCCGCTGTTTCCGCGGCGGTAATGAGGCACAAGAATAAGATCAGTCCCACTGAAGTGGGACCACCGTCATGACATCCCCCCCACCCATCACTGACTCGCCCTGGCTCTGGTTTGCCATATTCCCAGCGGTGGGACTGGTGGCGATCTTGGCTACCGGCGGGAAATTCGGCGATCGTCAAGCGAACATTGAGCGTCAGGGGCAGGCCCGGACGGCGGTGGCAGAGGGGTCGCTTGAGATCGACGAGGATGCTGGCGGTCAGAAAATTGTTAAGCGAGTACCGCATTACTCCCAACCGGGTGATACACAGGTCAAACTCTGGCCTCTCGCTGTTACGCTGGCGGTAATCACCTTGGGTTCGCTGGGGATGCTGGTGCGAGAACGGTGGAGGATGCACTCCCCTGAGGGTCGCGGCTAGACGATAGCAAGACATGAATCTACTGCTTGAGAATCCGCTGCCGATTTGGGCTGCTGGGGTTGTACTCACCACTTTGTGCTTGGTGTTGGTGCTTGCACGGCGGTCTCTTGCATCAATTCTTGTGTTGGGGGCCGTGATTGCTCTTACGTTAGTTTTGGTACTTGCCGAGAGAATGGTCGTCACTGATCGTGAGCAAGTCGAAGCGACCCTGTCGCAATTGACCGACGCGATTGAGGCCAACGATCTCACCGCCGTACTTGCACTCATGGATCCCACCGCAACCAACGTTCGAACTGATGCCGAAAAACTGATGCCTCAAGTGAAAGTGAGGGACGCCGGAGCAACCACAGTTCGGGTCGAACTCGACGAAACTTCCGTACCACTACGAGCAACCTCATTTTTCCGAGGGCGGGTCGACGGCGTTCACTCTCGCTCGGGTGCCCGACTTTTTTTCTTCGATCAAGTGGAAATTGACTGGCAGAAAACCGGTGACCGCTGGTTGATCGTCAACTATCGAGTTTATCAGCGAGGTCAACCGATTGATGCGGTGAAAAGCGTGCGAGGGAACCGGCCCGTCCGGTAACCTATGACTTGGGGCCATAGGGCGGACGGGGCCTGTGATGCTCTTTCTGAAATCCTGCCTTAGGGATCGGACGGAAAAATTCCTGGTTCGGCTCGCGACGCCAGGCGCCATCGTGATATCCATCAGCGGCATCGGGATCAAGCCGGCGTGGGTCGGGGCCTGCAGAACCGTAGCCGTAGCTGGGTGACGTGAATCCGGGACCAGGGATACCACCTGGATAGCCACCGCCATAACCCGGATAGCCACCACCTCCGTAGCCGGGGCCGTAGCCACCATAGTCAGGTCCATAGCCCCCGCCACCATAGGGACCGAAGCCTGGAAATCCGCCTATAGCACCGAAAAAGTTGCCACCTCCGACGGTCGCTCCGCGCCAGGCATCGTGTACACGTTCCCATTCCGCATCAATTCCACCACGGCCATTGCCGTAGTTGGTCACGACGAAGTTGGCACTCGATGATCCATCGGCCCCACGCAATACGGTCCGCGTACGGCTGTACCCGCTGGTCACGTTCCGTTGGTCTGGCAAAGGCTCTACGGGAGAAATCTGGTCATACTGTGCCACGCGAGCACCGGTGGCCGGATCATGTGTGTAGCGACTAGGAGCGAAAACCCAACTATCGGCCTGGGGCACATATGGTGTTGCCGTGGCTAATGTGTAGCAGCTTGGGCACTCAGCACCGCGCGAGCGTGACGAGAGAAATACTGCTAAAAGAGCAAAGGCGAAAAGGAGTCGCCATACGAATGGAGGAATGCGATTGGTCATGATGTAGATCTTTGAGGAGGGAGGGAATCAGGGAGGAGTGAGGAATGTTATGGTTCTCAGAAGCGTGTCGCTTTGCGACACACGGAAACCAAATGCAACTTCTATTCCGTTGACTTATGTTGAGATTATGCACCATCAGGTCGGTAAATCTTGAGCGTATGATCTGCAGGATCGTAAATGTACTCAACGCCCGGATCGAGTTCCGGAAGTGTCAGGTTATTGAACTCAACAATCTTCTTCATAAATTCATCATGCGACTTGGGATACTCGCCATGTTCCCCCCAATAGAGATCCAATGCGTGAACAATATTTAGGCGCAGATTCTCATATTCGACGTAGAATCGAGTGCCTCCAATGGCGGAGGCAACCTGACCTGCAGCACGAGACTTCTTGCCTTTGACAGGATCTTTGGCAGTAAACGGACGAGGCGTCGAAGTAACTGGTGGCGGCTCATCGGGGCCGGTCGGCTGGACAACTTCTTCACTAGGTGCTTCGGCCACGGTAGCGGGTTGGGCTGCTGGTGTACTTGTTTGATGGGTTTCGATTTCGGGGACTTCGCAACCAGTGAAAAAAATGAGCAGTGCGAAGAGAGATAGGTGCTTTGATTCCATGGTCGGAGTCCATCCAGCATTTAGGTGTGTTATGTATTTCCACAGTTCCCCAATTTCCATTCTCGCATTTCTGCGATCTTCGATCTCAGGGTCATGTCAAAATTCAAGGGGGTGAGGGTAATATTTCCTGCTCGCAGGGCTGACAGGTCGGTTTCTTCGTGACTCGGGGGATCAGGCTGTAGGCCGTTGGCCCAATAGTAGGGGCGGCCACGAGGGTCGATCTTTTTGCGAAAATCTTCACCCCAGGGGGCCGTTGCCATCGGCACGACTTTCACCTCTGCAGGATTATTGAGTGCCGCCATGGGGATGTTCAGGTTATACAAATGGTGTGTTGCATTTTCTTTCGTGAGCATTTGTTCAATTACACCCACGGCCAGTTCCGCGGCGACGTCGTAGCGGGCTGCCTCGTGAAACTCGAGTGACACCGCTACGCTGGTCATTCCAAAAAATGCGCCTTCGATGGCTGCTGCCACCGTACCGGAATACAGCACATTGATGCCGGCATTCATGCCGCTGTTGATGCCACTCACCACCAAATCAGGTTTCTCAGGCAGCAGGGCACAAATAGCTAGTTTTACGCAGTCTGCAGGGCTACCTTCCACCGCCCAGCCACGGCGACGACGATTGTCGTCGAACGCCTCCCGGGCCATCAGGGGCTTCAGGTAGGTGATCGAGTGGCCTACGCCACTTTGCTCGGTGAGCGGTGCGGCGACGGTTACATCCCCTAACTGCTGCAACTGGCGTTCCAGGGCAGCCAGACCGGGGGCGTAAATGCCGTCGTCGTTCGTAAGAAGTATTTTCATGCCGTAACTGTCCGTCTGGCAGGGATTTGCGTCGTTTGCTCTCTTTTCTCTATCATAACGCTTTGGGGTGCGAAAATTCAACTTCGTGAGGCGAAAAGGCAACAAAGAATGCGTTAATCTGGGTACCGTCCGATGCGTTGCGTCACGGCTGACGGCCCTTATAATGGCGAGTTTCACTTCAGTTGAAGGACGTGGTCGGGGACGACCCGACTCGCAAGATGGACCAAGACGCAAGGATTCAGAGCAGTACTACCGCAGAGCGGGTGTTGGTGCTGGACTTCGGTTCGCAGTTTGCCCAGTTGATTGCCCGGCGGGTCCGTGAACAGCATGTGTACTGCGAGATCGTGCGACACAGTATTACCGCGGAAAGGGTCCGTGAACTTGCACCACTAGGGTTGATTTTTTCTGGCGGCCCCGCAAGCGTTTATGCTGAGGGTGCCCCGCAGTGTGATCCCGAGCTGTTCGAGCTGGGAATTCCCATCTTAGGTATCTGCTACGGGATGCAACTTGCCTGCCATGTGCTAGGAGGCAAAGTCGAGAGTTTTCCTTCCCGAGAATACGGCCGGGCAGAATGGCACATCGACAAGGCCGACCCGCTGTTTGAAGATGTGGCCCCGGTGAGCCAAGCGTGGATGAGCCACGGAGACCAAGTAGCTAACATAGCCGATGATTTTGAGCAGCTCGCAAGCACGTCTGATTGCAAGTTCGCAGCCGTGAAACACCGCACGCGGCCTCTCTACGGACTGCAATTTCACCCTGAGGTGACGCACACCATCGAGGGAAGCAAACTGCTGGGGAATTTCCTGCGGAACATTTGCGGCACCACTGGCACTTGGCAATTGGGGGATTTTGCAACGGAAACAATTGCTCAGATACGACAGTCGGTAGGCAGCGATCGTGTAATCTGCGGTCTCTCCGGCGGTGTCGATTCTTCCGTGGTTGCTGCTTTGTTGGCTGAGGCGATTGGTCCGCAGTTGTCGTGCATATTGGTGGACAACGGCCTGTTGCGACTCGACGAAGAAAAGGCTGTCATTGAGGAATTCTCTAAGCACTTTCAAACCGATCTCCATGTAGTGAAGGCCGAGGAGCAATTCCTAGCGGCTCTAGCCGGTGTGACAGACCCCCAGGAAAAGCGTCGTCGCATCGGGCATACGTTCATCGATTGCTTTGCCGGCGAAGCGAAACGAATTTCAGGAGCGAAGTATCTCGCCCAAGGGACCCTCTATCCTGATGTGATCGAGAGTGGGGCATCCCGCGACGGCCCTGCTGATACGATCAAGTTGCACCACAACGTCGGCGGATTGCCTGAAGAACTGGGGTTCGAGTTGGTCGAACCCCTCAGGGATTTGTTCAAGGACGAGGTCCGGCGACTTGGCCTGCAATTGGGGTTACCAGAGGAAATCGTCTGGCGGCACCCGTTCCCGGGGCCAGGGCTCGCCGTAAGATGCTTGGGAGAAGTGACTCAGGAGCGACTCAATACATTGCGCGCCGCCGACGCGATTGTGGTCGGAGAAATCAAGGCCGCCGGTTTATATCGAGCAACTTCGCAGGCATTTGCCGTTCTCTTGCCTGTGCAAAGCGTCGGCGTGATGGGGGATAGCCGGACTTACGATGATGCCTTGGCGGTGCGCTGCGTTAACACCGACGATTTCATGACCGCTGACTGGAGCCACCTTCCTTATGACCTACTCTCGCGGATTTCCACGCGGGTAATTAATGAGGTGAAGGGGGTCAATCGAGTGGTATATGATATAAGCTCCAAGCCCCCCGCAACGATTGAGTGGGAGTGAAAGAACTTCTGACTAAAGTGACCAGTCCAACCCCGACGGACTGGTCGCTTCAGCGACCAGTGGAAAGGACCAGAAGCCATGAGCGACTACCGTAAGTTTCGCAAAAACTACGCAACAAAGACGGAGGTGTACCAGGGGCACCATCGCTACGAACATTGGTACCTCGACAACCAAGTCTACTTCATCACCGCCCGCTGCCGTGAACGCTACCCAGCGTTCGCTACTGAAAAAGCGAAGGATATTTTTCGGGACCGTTTCAGCCACGATACCACCAAGTATGAATTCTTTCCTTGGGTCACGTCGCTGTTGGACAATCACTACCATACTCTGGGGTACTTACGAACCGGTGAAAATCTAGGCCCTTTGATGCAGCGACTGCACGGCTCAGTGGCGAAACTGGTGAACGACCTGCTTCCAGAGCGCCGCGTGCCGTTCTGGCGCTCCGAGGGGAATCGGGACTACTTCGACGGCTGTCTGCGAGATGAGCGGCAGTGTCGACGGGCTTTTCGTTATACACTTACCCAGGGTGAGCGGCACGGAACAGTCAAAGACCATCGCGACTATCCTCATACGCACGTCCAGATAGAATTGGAACGCGGGCTTAAGCGTGCGCTGGAGCTTAAGGCGTTTCTCGATGGTGTACCGTATAAGCGTTATCAAACTGGTCGCTAAAGCGATCCAGTCCAAACTTCGACGGACTGGTCGCTTTAGCGACCAGTTCTTCCCAACCTAAAACACGGAATCTATGTCACAAAAATACATCTATCAGATCAGCAATCTCACCAAAAAAATTGGCCCACGCGAGGTCCTCAAGGACATTTGGCTCGCATTCTACCCAGGTGCGAAGATTGGCGTCCTAGGACGAAACGGCTCCGGCAAAAGCACCTTGCTGCGAATTATGGCCGGCAAGGACAAGGATTTTGACGGAGAAGCTCGTCTTGCCGAGGGATTTACCGTTGGTCTACTGGAGCAAGAACCACACCTCAATCCTGACAAGGACGTTCAAGGCAACGTCGAGGAGGCCGTCGCCGCAACCCGTGCGTTGCTGGAAGAGTTCGAGGCCATCGGGGAAAAATATGCCGAGGTCGCCGACGATCCCGACGCGATGGAAAAGCTCATGAATCGGCAGTCGGCTTTGCAAGACATCATCGACGCAGCCAATGCTTGGGAAATCGATCGCCAGATCGAGATCGCCATGGACGCCATGAATCTGCCACCCGGTGATGCTGATGTGTCGAAGCTCTCGGGCGGAGAAAAACGCCGAGTTGCCCTCTGCAAAATTCTGCTTGAACGACCTGACCTGTTGTTACTTGACGAACCTACGAACCATCTCGACGCTGAAAGCGTCGCTTGGTTAGAGCGCCATTTGGCCGAATACTCCGGCACGATTGTCGCAGTGACGCATGATCGCTACTTTCTTGATAACGTCGCAGGCTGGATCCTGGAGCTTGATCGAGGGCAGGGGTATCCCTTCGAAGGAAATTACACTTCCTGGTTAGAGCAAAAACACACTCGGCTCAAAACTGAAGAGAAAAAGGCGAGCGCTCGTCAACGCGCTTTGGCGAAAGAACTAGAATGGGTCAAGATGGCACCCAAGGCACGGCAAGCCAAGAACAAGGCCCGCGTAAAGGCCTACGAGCAGATGGTCGCCGAGGAATACAACGACAAGCCAGATGAATTGGAGATTCAAATCCCTCCCGGTCAACGCTTGGGAGACATGGTGGTCGAGGCAGTTGATCTGGGCAAGTCTTACGGAGACCGCGTGATCTTCGAAAATGTCAACTTCCGCCTCCCCCCTGGTGGCATCGTGGGGATTATCGGCCCCAATGGCTCCGGTAAGACCACGCTGTTAAAAATGCTCATGGGACTGGAGACGCCCGACGAGGGGGAACTGAAGATCGGTCCCACGGTCGAACTGGGATACGTCGATCAATCTCGCGACGATCTGGTGGCGGACAATACCGTCTACCAGGAAATCTCAGGCGGACTCGACAACTTGGAAATGGGGGGCCGACGGTTAAATAGCCGGTCGTATGTTTCGCGTTTTAATTTCACCGGTACCGACCAACAAAAGAAGGTCGGCGTGCTTTCTGGTGGAGAGCGAAACCGCGTGCATCTGGCTAAGCTTCTCCGACGAGGGTCGAATGTTCTGCTATTGGATGAACCAACCAACGACATCGACGTGGATACCCTGCGAGCTCTAGAGGAGGCCGTTGCCAACTTCGCGGGCTGTGCGGTCGTGGTTAGTCATGATCGTTGGTTCCTAGACCGGCTGGCAACGCATATCTTAGCCTTTGAAGGAGAAGGATACGTGCACTGGTGCGACGGCAATTTTGAGACCTACGAACGCGAACGCCGTGAGCGGCTAGGTGAGGAGGCTGACGCCCCGCATCGTTTTCGGTATAAGAGACTCCAGCAGAGCTAGTTTTTTTTCACCACGTTTTGATTAAAGGGCACTGAAGTAAAATGAGTGTACTTCGTTTAGGATCCAATCAGAAGTTTGCCGACAACTGGGACGCTGCTTTTGGCGGCGGGAAGAAGAAATCGACGTCGAAAAAGACTGTTGAGAAGAAGTCACCCAAGAAAAGTACCAAGAAAAAGGCTACCACGAAGAAAACCGCTAAGAAGAAGTCTACCACTAAGAAGTCATCTTCCAAAAAATCGCCCAAGCGAAAATCTCCTAAGGCAAAAAAGAGTGCCAAGAAAAAGACTTCAAGCCGTGGAAAGGGAAAATCTAAAGCAGGGCTCAAGCAGAAAGAGTTGTTCTAGGCTTCAGAGAGTCGTGGGCCGCGTTGCGACTTGGCTGGGAAGTTATCGCTAGGGCTTCCATTTGTCTATGAAGGCGAGCAGCTTGTCTTCGCTGTAGTTATTGCCTTTTTGGATTTTCGAAGTGTCCTGAGAGTGAAGCAATGTGCCATCGCTCTCCAGGACATACCAATGGGGATAGCCCGCCACATCAGGGTATTGGCCTAAGAACTCTTCGTTTTCATTTTCACCCTGGGTGAAGCTGACTTTCATGACGAGGAATCCATCGTGCAGTCCCGCAGCTACGCTGGGGGTCTCGCGGATGAAGGCGTCAAGCCGATGGCAGAATTGGCACCATTCTCCTCCTACCTGCAAGATGATGCGTTTATGATCGGCCTGTGCCTGTTTGACGGTGGCAGCGAGATCAACTGTCGGTTCGGCTTCGGGATTGTAACTGCCGACAGTGTAGACGGCTTGCTTAGTCTGTGATTGACAACCGGCGATGGCAACCAAGAGAAACAGCCGGAGCATGTCTCGGTGGAATTTGTGGAAAAAATGCATGAGACGAATTCCTCACGCCCTTCCCAGAAAATCACCTGTGCGGGTATCCACTTTGATGACTTCGCCTTCTTTCAAGTATTCAGGCACCTGAACGATGGCCCCCGTTTCCAATGTGGCAGGCTTGGTTCGCGAAGTGGCCGAGTTGCCTTTCACGCCAGGATCACACTGGATGATTTTCAGTTCCACAGACGCTGGCAACTGTAGTCCCACGCACTCGTCGTTGTAAATCTGTGCCAGTAACCCACTGAGATTTTCGGTAATGTATTGCATCTGCTCGGCAATGTCGGTGGCCGGAAGCTGGTACTGGTTGTAATCCTGCGAATCCAGAAAATGCACATTGTCGCCATCGGAGTACATCAGCGTCACCTCGCGACGTTGGAAGTCCGCTTCGGCAAGCATGTCAGTCCCTTTGCAGGCAAAGTCCGCTTTTTGCTGAGTGACCAGGTTGCGAGCACGGAACTTGTACAGCGTGTTTCCACCGCGGGCCGACGGGGATTGGACATGCACGGTTTCAATGATATGTGGGGCTTCGAGATGAAGCAGGATCGCGCCAGGTTTGGCATCTTTGGCAAGCATGTTGGCTTTCGAAGTGAGTTTTAACCGCGATGCGACGCATCGCACGGAATTCAAGCCAGGATTTCACCAGACGCGGGGTCAAACGTCAAGCCACCAGTCAAACCGGCCAGGGTCTCCACCACTGTCAAGAGACACGTGGGGTCCAGCATGTCGTAGTCGTCCTCCGGATCGGCAAACTCATCTGGAAATGTGGCGTTGTTTGCAGAGCCATTGCTAGCTGTCATTCTTTCAAAATGAGCAACATCGATTCGAGCGTCGGCGATGATGAGTTCCTGCAATTGAGCTGGGGCGAGGTCTTCGCGCAGTTCCTTCGCCCATGCTAGATTTTGCTCGATAATGGCGTCCCCCACCTCGTAACTTATTTCCACTGCGGCGTGGTCCTCGGGAGATTCAACTAGCAACGACTCAAGTAACCCCTC